>DASUFD010000135.1:0-6566 GCA_036274735.1 Burkholderiales bacterium | reverse complement strand
GCGCCGAAAGGCGAGCCGAGGTCCTCGGGATTGAGTCCGAGCTCCTCGCGCGCGTGGGTCTGCAGCGCGGTCTTCAGGTCCGACGAGAGCGCCTTGGAGATCTTGCACGCGATGTCGAACGGCACGCCGCGGCGGCGGTAGATGCGCGCCAGCTCGTCGACCTCCTCCTTCGGCATGGTCTCGAGCTCCTTGCGCTCCTGTGCGATCTGCGCCTCGAAGAGCTCGCGCTGCGAGCGCATCGACACGTACTCGCCCGCGGCCATCGACAGCGCGCCGGCGAGCAGCCCCGCCGCGCCGGTGATGAGCACGGTGCGCGCCTCGGTGAAGGCGCCCGCCACGCCCATGATCAGGCTGGTATTCGATACCAGGCCGTCGCTCACGCCGAAGACGGCGGCGCGCAGGTTGCCGCCGAAGGTGAGCGAAGCCATGAGCGAAGACGAGCAACGCGTGCGCCTTAACGCGACCTTAATCTTGCTACGGTGGCAGGGCGCGCCGGTCCCGCGTATGAGTGAGTGCTGCAGTTCATGCCCCAGGTCTTCCATCCGCCGCTGCTCCTAGGACTCAAGCTCGCGCTCGCCGCGGTAGTGCTGGTGGCGACCGCGCTGTGGCTCCTCGTCTACAAGGCGCTGCCCGCGCACAGCGGGCCGCTCACGCCGCAGCAGCCGATTCCCTTCAGCCACAAGCACCACGCCGGCGACGACGGCATCGACTGCCGCTACTGCCACTACTCGGTGGAGACCTCCGCGTTCGCGGGCATTCCTTCCAACGAGGTGTGCCTCACCTGCCACTCGCAGCTCTTCAACGACGCGGCGACGCTCGAGCCGCTGCGCGATAGCGCGCGCACCGGCCGGCCGATCGCCTGGGTGCGCGTGCACGACCTGCCCGATTTCGTCTTCTTCAACCACAGCATCCACGTCGCGAAAGGCGTCGGCTGCGTCGAGTGCCACGGGCGGGTCGACCGCATGCCGCGCATCGAGCGCGTCGCCTCGCTCGAGATGCAGTGGTGCCTCGGCTGCCACCGCGACCCGGTGCCGCGGCTGCGGCCGCCCGAAAAGGTCTTCGACATGGCCTCGCAGCCGCCGCGCGACCCGAAGGCGCGCGCGGCGCTCGTCGCGCGCCTGCATCTTCTGCCCACCCGCCACATGACCGACTGCTCCACATGCCATCGCTGAAGTTCACGCGCCGCGAGTTCCTCAAGCTCGGCGCGGCTTCGGCCGCGCTCGCCGGCGCCGGCTGCGCGCCGCCCGCCGAGCGCATCGTGCCCTACGCGAACCAGCCCGAGAACGCGCTGCCGGGCGTGCCGCGCTTCTATGCGAGCGCGGCAAGCTTCGTCGGCGGCGCCGAGGGGATGCTGATCGAGGCGAATACCGGGCGACCGACCAAGGTCGAAGGCAATCCCGCGCATCCCGGCAGCCTCGGCGCGACGAGCGTGCAAGGGCAGGCCGCGGTGCTGCAGCTCTGGGACCCCGAGCGCTCGAAGGCGCCGCGCCGCGGCGGCCAGCCGGCGACGCGCGACGCGCTCGCGCGAGAGCTGAACGACGCGCTCGGCTCCCTTCGCGCCGGCGAAGGGGTGCGCGTGTTGATCGACGGCAGTACCTCGCCGACGCTCGCACGGCAGCTCGAGCTCCTCGGCAAGCGCTTTCCCGCGGCGCGCGTGCACCGCTGGGACCCGCTCGAGCCGGTGGCGCGCCGCGAGGGCGGCCGCCTCGCCTTCGGCCGGCCGCTCGAGCCGCTCGTGCGACTCGAGGAGGCGGGCGCGATCCTCGACCTCGACAGCCGCTTCCTCGAAGACCACCCGTTTCGCCTCAACTACGCGCGGCAATACGCGCGCGGTCGCGAAGTGCGCGGCGGCCGCATGTCGCGGCTCTACGTCTTCGAGAGCGCGCCTTCGCTCGCCGGCGCGGTGGCCGACCACCGCTATGCGATGCCGGCGCACGACATCGAAAGCTGGCTGGTCGAGGGCGACCGAAGGCAAAAGGCTATTCTTGAGGACCTGAAGAAGAACCGCGGCGTCATCCTCGCCGGCGAGTCGCTCTCGCCGCAGGCGCATGCGCGGGTGCACCGGCTGAACGGCGAGCTCGGCGCGAGCGTCTCCTACGTGCCGCCGGCGCAGATCGACGCGCTTCCCCTGCCCCCGCTCGTCGAAGACATGCGCGCCGGGCGCGTCAAGCTGCTCCTCATCCTCGAGGGCAATCCGGCGTACGACGCGCCGGCCGACCTCGCCTTCGCCGAGGCGCTCGCCGCGGTGCCGCTTTCGGTCCACCTCTCGCTCTACTTCGACGAGACCTCGGCGCGCTCGACCTGGCACGTGCCGGCGACGCATTTCATGGAGCACTGGAGCGATGCGCGCGCCTTCGACGGCACGGCGGCGATCGTGCAGCCGGTGATCGCGCCGCTCTACGACGGCGTCTCGCCGCACGAGATGGTGTCGCTCGTTCTGCAGGAGTCGAGAAGGGGCTACGACATCGTGCGCGAGACGTGGCGCGACATCGACTGGCCGGCGGCGCTGCGCAGCGGCGTCGTACCGGAGAGCGCGTCCCGGACGGTGAAGGTCGCTCCCCGTTCCGTCGACATGCCGCGCGCCGCGCCGCGCGAGGGCTGGAGCGTGCGCTTCGTGCCCGACCAGAGCGTGCTCGACGGGCGCTTCGCCAACAACGCCTGGCTGCAGGAGCTGCCGCGCTCGGAGTCGAAGATCACCTGGGACAACGCCGCGCTCCTCTCGCCGGCCTCGGCGAAGACGCTCGGCGTCGCGGTCGACGACATGCTCGAGATCTCGCTCGGCGAGCGGCGCCTGCTCGCTCCGGTGTGGCTCGTTCCCGGCCATGCCGACGGCACGGTCACGCTTGCGCTGGGGTACGGACGGACCCATGCCGGGTCGGTGGGCAACGGGGTGGGATTCAACGCTTTTCTTCTCAGGACAAGTACTTCCCTGTGGAAAGCGCACGGCGTTTCGCTACGCAAGGCGCCCGGGCACCACGGCTTCGCCACCACGCAGAACCATGCGCGCATGGAAGGCCGCGACCTGGCGCGGCACGTCCGGCTCGAGGAGCTCGTGAAGAAGGGCAAGGCCTGGGACGAGGAGACGCCCCGGCACTCGCTCTATAAGGAGTGGCCTTACGAAGGCTACCGCTGGGCCATGGTGGTGAGCCTGAACAACTGCGTCGGCTGCAACGCCTGCACCATCGCCTGCCAGGCCGAGAACAACATCCCGGTCGTGGGTCGCGAAGAGGTGATCGCCGGGCGCGAGATGCACTGGATACGAGTGGACCGCTACTACCAGCAGCATGACTACGGCGAGGTCACGCTCTTCCAGCCGGTGCCGTGCATGCACTGCGAGAACGCGCCGTGCGAGTACGTCTGCCCGGTCGAGGCGGCGGTGCACGACAGCGAGGGGCTCAACCTGCAGGTCTACAACCGCTGCGTCGGCACGCGCTTCTGCTCGCAGAACTGTCCTTACAAGGTGCGCCGCTTCAACTTCCTCCAGTACTCCTCGCACGACGAGAACCTGAAAGCGCAGAAGAACCCGGAAGTGACGGTGCGCCGGCGCGGCGTCATGGAGAAGTGCACCTACTGCGTGCAGCGCATCCAGCGCGCGCGCATCGAGGCGGAGAAGGCCAACCGGCGCATCGCCGACGGCGAGGTGATCACCGCCTGCCAGGCGGCCTGTCCCACCGGCGCCATCGTCTTCGGCGATCTCAACGATCCGGGGAGCGCGGTGAACCGCGCCAAGCGCTCGCCGCTCGAATACGACCTGCTCGCCGAGCTCAATACCCGGCCGCGCACGAGCTACGAGGGCCGCGTGCTGAACCGCAATCCCGACCTCCATGAGTGAGATCGACGCGCGCCTGCAGCGCTGGGGCTACGCCAGCGTCACCGACAAGATCTCGGACGTCGTCCTGCGCCGGCCGACGCACTGGATCTGGGCGGGCGGCTTCGTCGTCACCGCTTTGGGCAGCGCGCTCCTCTTCGCCGGCATCGGCTACCTCTTCGCCGTGGGCATCGGCATCTGGGGAGTCAACATCCCGGTCGCCTGGGGCTTCGCCATCGCCAACTTCGTCTGGTGGATCGGCATCGGCCACGCCGGCACCTTCATCTCGGCGATCCTGCTGCTGCTCAGGCAGAAGTGGCGCACCTCGATCAACCGCTTCGCCGAGGCGATGACGCTCTTCGCCGCCGGCATCGCCGGCCTCTTCCCGATCCTGCACCTCGGCCGGCCGTGGTTCTTCTACTGGCTGGTGCCCTATCCGAACGTGATGGAGCTCTGGCCGCAGTGGCGGAGCGCGCTCGTCTGGGACATCTTCGCCATCAGCACCTACCTCATCGTCTCGCTCCTCTTCTGGTACCTCGGCGTCGTCCCCGACCTCGCGACGTTGCGCGACCGCGCGACGAGCCGAGTGAAGCAGGTCCTCTACGGCCTGTTCGCGCTCGGCTGGCGCGGCGAGGCGCGGCACTGGGCGCGCTTCGAGACGGTGTACCTGCTGCTCGCCGGGCTCGCCACGCCGCTCGTCGTCTCGGTGCACAGCGTGGTGTCGCTCGACTTCGCGATCGGCATCGTGCCGGGCTACCACTCGACCGTGTTCCCGCCCTACTTCGTCGCCGGCGCGCTCTTCTCCGGCTTCGCCATGGTGCTGACCCTCGCCATCCCGATGCGCCACTTCTTCCGTCTCGAGGACTTCATCACCGGACGCCACCTCGAGCTCGCGGCCAAGGTGCTGCTCGCCTGCGGCTGGATCGTCGCCTACGGGTACTTCATCGAGACCTTCACCGCCTTCTACGGCGCCGACCGCTTCGAGATCGCGATGGTGAAGGACCGCTTCTTCGGCTTCTACGGCCCGCTCTACTGGCTGGTGCTCTTCTGCAACGTGGTCGCGCCGCAGATCCTCTGGTGGCGCGCCGCGCGCCGCTCGGTGTGGACGCTCTTCGTGCTGAGCCTGGTGGTGCAGCTCGGCATGTGGTCGGAGCGCGTGATGATCGTCGTGCAGAGCATGCACCGCGACTTCATGCCCTCGGCGTGGGGCCTGTTCATCCCCACGGTCTGGGACTGGATCATCCTCGGCGGCTCGATCGCCTTCTTCTTCTTCCTCTTCCTCGCCTTCCTGCGCTTCCTGCCGGCGATCTCGATCTACGAGATGAGGAAGCTCGTGCACGAGGAGGAGGCGCAGTGAGCCCGCTCTACGGGCTGATGGCCGAGTTCGCCACGCCGGAGAAGCTGAAGGCGGCGGTGGAGAAGGCGCGCGCGGCGGGGTACCGGCGCGTCGAGGCGTACTCGCCCTTCCCGGTGGAAGGCCTCGCCGAGGCGACCGGGATGAAAAAGAACTGGGTGCCGGTAATCGTGCTCGCCGGCGGCCTCGCCGGCGGCATCGGCGGCTTCTTCATGCAGTGGTACTCGGCGGTGATCTCCTATCCGATCAATTCCGGCGGCAAGCCGCCGAACAGCTGGCCGGAGTTCATCCCGGTCACCTTCGAGCTCACGGTGCTCGTGGCGGCGATCGCCGGAGTCGTCGGCATGCTCGTCTTGAACGGCCTGCCGAAGCTCTACCACCCGGTGTTCAACGTGCGCGCGTTCGACCTCGCGACGCGCAACCGCTTCTTCCTCTGCCTGCGCTCGGGCGAGCCGAAATTCGCCGAGGACAGCGCGCGCGACTTTCTCAGGGAATTGCAGCCTCTCGGGATATGGAACGTACCGGCATGAGATGGCTCGCCGCGCTGCTCGCGCTGCTTCTCCTCGCAGGCTGCGAAAAGATCATGCGCGACATGTACGACCAGCCGCGCTACAAGCCGATGCGCCCGAGCCCGCTCTTTCCCGACGGCACGTCGGCGCGCTCGCCGGTTCCCGGCACGCTGCCCGCGACGCGCGGCGTGCTCGCCGGGACTTCGAGCGGCCGGGTCGGCGCCGAGCAGGAAGCGCAGCGCGCGAAGCTCGAGAAGGCGGAGACGATTCCCTTCCCGATCACGATGCAGCTCCTGCGCCGCGGCCAGGAGCGCTTCGACATCTACTGCTCGCCCTGCCACAGCGTCGCCGGCGACGGCGACGGCATGGTGGCGCGCCGCGGCTTCCCGCACCCGCCCTCCTACCACATCGAGCGACTGCGCCGCGCCCCCGACCGGCACTTCTACGACGTGATGACGAACGGCTACGGGATCATGTTCTCGTACGCCAACCGCCTCTCCCCCGAGGACCGCTGGGCGATCGTCGCCTACATCCGGGCGCTGCAGCTCTCGCAGTACGCCTCTGTCGAGGACCTGAAATGAAAAAGGGGTCAGGACCCTTTTCGCGGGCATGAGCTCGTATCTCTTCGCCTGGCTCCTCTTCCTCGGCCTCGCGCTCGGCGGGATGGCGAACCTGATGATGCTCAACCTCACCGGCGGGCGCTGGGGCGTGCCGGTGCGGCCGGCGTTCGAGGCGCAGGCGCGCCTGGTGCCGGTCGCGGCGCTGCTCGCGATCCCGGTGCTCGTCGGCATGCGCTCGCTCTATCCGATCGGGCTCACGCCCTGGTTCGACCCGGCGTTCTTCCTCGCGCGCTCGGTGTTCTTCCTGCTGCTCTGGACTTTCCTCGCATGGCTCG
>DASUFD010000134.1:0-3850 GCA_036274735.1 Burkholderiales bacterium | reverse complement strand
CACCATCATCCAGACGAGCGGCACGTGCAGGACGTGCCACAGCGAGAAGAGCCGCTCGTAGCGGCTGAACTGCGCCACGCGCAGCGCCCCCGCCACGTAGCGGGCGATGAACACGCGCCCGCCCGCCAGGTGGCGCTGCTGGCGCCCCGGGTCCCAGCCGAAGCTGCGCGCGTGCATCCGGTAGACGCGGGCGAACTCGCGGATGCAGCGCCGCTCGGTCCAGCGTGCGCGCGGGCCGAGCGAGAAGAAGCGCCAGAAGGCATGCAGGAACGTCTTCGGCCGCGCGGTGGCCGAGGCCTCGAACTCGCGCAGCCACTGCTCCACCCGCGGCGCGAAGCTCAGCTTGGAGCGCAGCTCGCCCGCGTTCAGCCCGGACTGCGCCTGCAGCTCCGCGAGCGACACGCGCGTACCGTACAGCCCGTGGTGGATGCGCATGTAGATGAAGCGGCCGACGACGCCGCTCGCGGCGACCAGCAGCATGCAGCCGAGCGCGACGCCCGCGTTCACCGAGCCGACGTGGAATCGCGAGTGCGCGAGGATGAGCAGCGGCGCGGCGATGCCGAGCAGCATGTGCACCGCGAACCAGCCCTTGGTCGCGCCCCAGGCGCGCATCACGCGCAGGCGCTTGCGCAGCGGATAGAGCAGCACGGCGAGCAGGCCGATCCCGCCCGCGAGGCCGAGGCGGTAGCCGAGCGGCGAGCCCGGCGTGTAGCGCACCTCCTGCACGAAGAGCCAGGCGAGTCCGACGAGCAGCGCGATCAGGGGCACGAGCAGCCACTCGCGCCGCGGCCGCGCGCGGCGCTCCTTCGGCGGAGCACCCAGGTCGATCGTCGTGCCGGCGTGAACCATTGACTGTGGGAGCGGGGGAGACTCTGTTAGCGTGGCTCGCAGCGATGTTGTCAAAGAACGTGAAAGCGGCAACGGTGAAAGTACGCAGCGCGCGAACGTTTGTTGCGCGCGCCGTCGTCGGGACACGACGTTCGCGCGCGTCCGTCGTGGCGTAGCGACGGACGGTCGCGAATGGATTTCGTTTCCCGCACGACGCTGCTCTACGCGCTGCCGCTCGCTGTCGTGCTCGGTGTGTATTTGTTCCGCCGCGCGCGCGCGCACGCCGGGCACGCCGAGCAGCTGCGCGAGTCGCGCGAGGCGGGCCTCACCGAGCCCGTGTCGCTGCATCCGGTGATCGATCCGGCGCGCTGCATCGGCTCGAGCGCCTGCGTGAGCGCCTGCCCGGAGTCCGCGATCGGCGTGGTCGGCGGCAAGGCGCAGCTCGTGGATCCCGCCGCCTGCATCGGCCACGGCGCGTGCGCCGCCTCCTGCCCGATGGAGGCGATCCGCCTCGTGTTCGGCACCGAGCGGCGCGGCATCGACATCCCCGAGGTGAAGCCCGACTTCGAGAGCAACGTGCCGGGCCTGTACATCGCGGGCGAGCTGGGCGGCATGGGGCTGATCCGCAAGGCGGTGGAGCAGGGCCGCCAGGCCATGGACTCGATCCGCGGCCGCGGGCGGAGCGGCGAGGCGCTCGATGCGGTGATCGTGGGCGCGGGCCCGGCGGGCCTGGCCGCGGGGCTGGGGGCCATCCAGCACAAGCTGCGCTACGTGCTGCTCGAGCAGGAGAGCTCGCTCGGCGGCACGGTGTACCACTACCCGCGCAACAAGATCGCCATGACGGCGCCGGTCCGGCTGCCGCTCTTCGGCAAGATGAAGTTCAACGAGGTGTCCAAGGAGGCGCTGCTCGCGTTCTGGCAGGACATCGTGAAGCGCGCCAACCTGCGCATCCGCTTCAACGAGCCGATGCAGTCGATCGAGCGCTCCGGCGGCGGCTTCGTGGTGAGGACGCCGCGCGGGTCCTACCAGTCGCGCGCCGTGCTGCTCGCGGTCGGGCGCCGCGGCTCGCCGCGCAAGCTGGGCGTGCCGGGCGAGGAGCAGTCGAAGGTCGTGTACCGGCTGGTGGACGCCGCGCAGTACCGCGGCCGGCGCGTGCTGGTGGTGGGCGGCGGCGACAGCGCGCTCGAAGCCGCGCTCGCGCTGTCGGACGAGCGCGGCACCCAGGTCGCGCTTTCCTACCGCGGCAAGGCGTTCGACCGCGTGAAGCCGAAGAACCGCGAGCGGCTGCAGCAGGCGGGCGCGGCGAAGCGGGTGCAGGTGCTGCTCGAATCCGAGGTGCAGAGCATCGGCGCGCGCGAGGTGGCGCTGCGCGCGAACGGCGGGGAGCTCAAGCTGCCCAACGACGCGGTGATCGTCTGCGCGGGCGGGGTGCTGCCGACCGACCTGCTGAGGAAGGTCGGCATCCGCTTCGAGGAGAAGCGCGGGACCGAGTAGCGCCGGAGGCGCCGATCGCGGTACGCTCGCGGTCCAGGGAGGGGGATCGATGAGACACGGAACGCTCGCGGCGCTTGCGTCGCTATCGCTGCTTGCCGCCTGCGCCGGCCTCGCGCCGGGCAAGGGGGGCGCGCAATTCGACTTCGGCATCATGGGCGACATGCCCTATACGCGCGCGCAGGAAGCCGAGTACGGGCGCGTGATCGAGGACCTCAATGCCCGCGACCTCGCGTTCGTCGCCCATGTCGGCGACATGATGTTCGACCCGCGGCCCTACGAGAGGAACCCCTCGCTCGCGCGCATGCCCGCGACGGACGACAACTACGCGTACGTGCTCGGCACCTTCCAGACGATCCGCCACCCGGTGGTGCTCACGCCCGGCGACAACGACTGGTCGGACGTCGTGCAGTACAAGAAGGAGAAGATGGATCCGCTCGAGCGCCTGCAGAAGCTGCGCTCGATGTTCTATCCGCGGGGCAGGAGCCTCGGTCAGCATCCCATGGCGGTCGAGAGCCAGGCGGCCGACCCGGCCTACGCGCCGTACGTCGAGAACCTCGCCTGGACCGTGCAGGGCGTGCGCTTCGTCACGATCCACACGCTGGGCAGCGACGACAACGCCAAGGCCGACCCGCAGGAGCACAAGGCGCGCGAGGCCGCGAACATCGCCTGGCTGAAGAAGGCCTTCGCGGCGGCGAAGGCGCAGGGCAGCGCCGGGCTGGTGATCATGACGCAGGCGAACCCGGGCTTCGAGAACCGCTGGACGCGCTCCTACGCCGAGCGCTACGTGCGCGGCGTGCGCGGCGCCGATGCGCCCAAGACGCCCGAGCCGAGCCCCTACGACGGCCTGCTCGACGCGCTCATCGCCGAGATGCAGGGCTACGCGAAGCCCGTGCTGTACGTGCACGGCGACACGCACATCTACCGCACGGGCCGGCCGCTCAACAATCCGCGGACCAACCGGTTCTTCGAGAACCTGACGCGCGTGGAGACCTTCGGCTGGCCCGATTCAGGCTGGGTCAGGGTGACCGTGAACCCGGCCAACCGCGAGCTCTTCGAGATCCACCCGGAATTTCCCCGGGCGAATTCCGCGAACCACAAGTAGCGGGCGGCGCTCAGGCCGCCTGCCGAAACCCCGCAGGCGTCAGGCCGCCTGCTTGAGCTGCAGCGCCTTGTCGGTCGCTTCCCACGTGAACTCGGGCTCCTCGCGGCCGAAGTGGCCATAGGCCGCCGTCTTCTCGTAGATCGGGCGCAGCAGGTCCAGCATCTGGATGATGCCGCGCGGCCGCAGGTCGAAGTTGGCGAGCACGAGCTGGGAGAGCTTGTCGTCGGCGATCTTGCCGGTGCCCTGCGTCGTGACCATGACGCTGGTGGGCTTGGCGACGCCGATCGCGTAGGAGACCTGCACCAGGCACTTGGAGGCGAGGCCCGCGGCGACGATGTTCTTCGCGACATAGCGCGCCGCGTAGGCCGCCGAGCGGTCCACCTTGGAGGGGTCCTTGCCGGAGAAGGCGCCGCCGCCGTGCGGCGC
>DASUFD010000133.1:0-2420 GCA_036274735.1 Burkholderiales bacterium | reverse complement strand
GAAGTTCGGGCTCCGTCCCCGAATTACTCCGTCCCGGAATCTCTGAGGTAGACGGTGAGGTCGGTCGTCGGCGGGCGCACGGGATTGGGGAGCTGGTAGAACATGTCGGCGACGAAGCCGCGGTGATACGAGGTGTGGTTGACGAGGTGCAGGAGGATCTGGCCGCGCGACATCGCGCCGTCGCCGCCGCCGACGAACTCGAAGCGCACGACCTCGTCGAGCGCGGGCTCCGAGATGGTGTTCGCCCAGTCGAGGTACCAGCGGTCGATCTCCTGCTGCACGCGCCAGAGCTCGGCGAGCGGGGGATGCTCCTGGGTGTTGCGCGCGGTGTAAGGGTGCGCGCGCCCTTCGAGGTGTGCCTGGAAGATGCGGTCGATCACGTAGTTGTGGTTCAGCGTGTGCACCATGTTGCGGAAGAGCGTCGGGCGCGGCTTCTCGGCCTCGCCGGCGGGCAGCGCCGCCACGGCGTCGAAAATTAGGCGATTCGCCCACGCGTTGTAGCGCGTGAGCATGCGTGCGGTTTTCGTGCTCATCATGTCAACCCCAGCTCGCGGATCGCATGCTCGCGCAGCTTCGCCTTCTGCACCTTGCCGCTCGCGGTCATGCCGATCGACTCGAAGTCCTTAACGATACGCAAATAGCGCGGCACGCGGAAGTTGGCGCAGCGCGTCTTGCACCAGGCGACCAGTTCTTCTTCCTTTGCCGAAGCGTTGGCTTTCAGCGTCACGTAGGCGGCGGGCACTTCGCCGAGACGCGCATCCGGAACGCCGATCACCTGCGCGGTCTCCACCGCCGGGTGCGCTAGCAGCACCTCCTCCACCTCGGCCGGCGCTACGTTCTCGCCGCCGACGCGGAACATGTCCTTCAGGCGGCCGACCATGCGCAGCCGGCCGTCGGCGGTGAGTTCGCCCAAATCGCCGGTGCGCAGCCACCCGTCCTCGGTGAACGCCTTGGCCGTGGCCTCGGAGTTGTTGTAGTAGCCCTTCATCACGTTCCACCCGCGGACCTGGATCTCGCCATCGACTATTCGCAGCTCCACCCCGTCGTGGGGCTTGGCCAGCCCGTTCACGCGCAGCTCTTCGGGGTCGCGCCAGTCGCTCATCACCACGTTGGGCGACGCTTCCGAGAGCCCGTAGGCGGCGCAGATCGCTTTCGCGCCGAGGACGTCGATGATCTTGCGCATCGTCTGCGGCCCGGCCGCTGCCCAGCCACCGCGCAGCGCGAGCTTGCGCTTCGGGAAGTCGGCGTGACCCATCAGCATCTGGAAGATGGTGTCGTTGCCGGAGGTGAGGGTGCAGCGCTCACGCTCCATGAGTTCCAGCGCCGCGCCCGCCTCGAAGGTGGGCAGAGTGACGAGCGTCGCGCCGGCGACGAGCGCCATGAGCGCCGAAAGGGTCGAGCCCGCTACGTGGAAGAAGGGGCGGCAGTTGAAGTAGCGGTCCTCGCTCGTGATGCCGATGCGCCGTCCCGCCGCCCAGGCGTTGCGCAGCATGTTGTCGTGCGTGAGCAGCACGCCTTTCGGATAGGCGGTGGTGCCGGAGGTGAACTGGATGAGCAGCGGATCATCCGGCGAGCTCGGCGCATCGCCCGTAGAGATATCCCATGCGGGCAGCGCCTTGCTGATGTCGAAGGCGTTCTTGAAGCCCGTCTCCCTCACCATCGCGCGGAAGTCGATGTTGAGGAACTTCGGCACGTAGAAGAGCGCCTTGCAGTCGGCCTGCTTGAGGCAGTAGTCGATCTCCGCCGCCTTGAAGCGCGTGTTCACCGGCACCGTCACGGCGCCGATCAGCGCCGCGCCGTAGAAGAGCGCGAGCCACTTCTCGTCGTTCCCCATGAGGATGCCGACGCGGTCGCCGCGGCGGATGCCGAGCGAGTGCAGCGTGCACGCCGCGCTGCCCGCGCGCAGGTAAAGATCCTCGTAGGTGATGCGCCGCTCGCGCGTCACCACCGCCTCGTGCTTGCCGCGGTCGGCGGCCTGTCGTGCGAGGACCTGGCCGAGGGTCTGTGCTTCCCAGCTCATGCCCGCGGTTCCGCCCGGAGTTCGGGCTCCGTCCCGGGATTCACGCAATTCATTTCTTTCCCATCCATTCTCCCGAAGCAAGCTGCTCCTCGATCGCCTCGATCTCGGCCTGCCGCGCGCCCGCGGGGTCGAGCTCGACGCCGCGGTCGATCGAGCGCTTGGCGAGCTGCATCGCGAGCGGCAGCGCCTTGGCGATGCTCGCAGCGATTTCCATGCGCGCCTTCTCGAGGTCCGGCACGATGCGCGCTACGAGCCCGGCGCGCAGCGCCTCTTCGGCGGTGAGCGCGCGGCCCGTGAACATAAGGTCCTTGGCGAGGCGCTTGCCGAGCACGCGCGGCAGGCGCTGCGTCGCGCCGACGGTGCCGCGCTGCGCTTCCGGCGTGCGGAAGGTGGCGTCGGG
>DASUFD010000132.1:0-9067 GCA_036274735.1 Burkholderiales bacterium | reverse complement strand
CGCGAAGGTCATGGTGCCAGCCCTTTATATGGTGGGCGACCGCGATCTCGTGCTCGGCTTCAAGGGCATGGACAGGCTCCTGCCCGCGCTCAAGACTTTTGTTCCCCGCCTGCACGATACGGTCATCCTGCCGGGATGCGGGCACTGGACGCAGCAGGAGCGTGCGAGCGAGGTGAACGACGCGATGCTGCGCTTCCTGAAATCGCTCGCCTGAAGAAGTTGCGGTCCTGGCCCCGAATTCAGAAGCGGTAGAAGGCGGCGGGAGTGGTGACGAGGATCTCGTGGCGCTTGGCGTTGTCGGGCACCCAGTCGTCGAAGGCGTCGACGAGGTCGGCGTCGTTGGGGTTGACGACGTACTTGTTGGGATGCGGCCAGTCCGTGCCCCACATGATGCGGCCCGGCCCGGCGTCGATGAGCGCATGCGCGAGGGGCGCGACGTCGTCGTAGGGCGGAAGGTCGCCGCGGCTCACGCGGTTCGCGCCGGAGATCTTCACCCAGGTATTGCCGCCGCGCACTAGCTCGAGCAGCGCGCGGAAGCCTTCGGCCTCCACCCCCGCCCTTGCCGGCTGATAGGCGAAGTGCGCGATCGACATCGGCACGGTGAGCGAGCGAAAGAGCGGCATCAGCTCGAGGATGTCTTTCCCGGGGAAGAGGAACTCGAGGTGCCAGTGGAAAGGCCGGATGCGCGCTTCCAGCTCGGGAATGTCGCTGAACGCGATCGGCATGCCGCCCTTGTTGTCGGTGTTGAGGCGCACACCGCGCACCCCCGCCTTGTCCCACTGGTCGATCTGCTTCTCGGAAAAAGCCATGTCGACCGCGATGACGGCGCGCGCGCGGTCGGGGGTCTCGCGGTTGAGCTTCGCCATGCCGTCGAGGATCGCCGAGTTGTCGATGCCGTAGATGGAGGGCTGGGTGAACACCACGCGCTCGATGCCGAGCGTCGCGTGGAGATGGCGCAAATCGGCGAGCGTGGAGGGCGGCGGCGTGTAGCCGCGCGCGGGCGACAGGGGGTAGCCGGGCTCGAAGACGTGCACGTGCGTGTCGATGGCGCCCTGGGGCAGCGCCCTGCGTGGGCGGCGGGGATGGCGGTCGGGGGCGATGCAGTCTCGGATTTCGCTCATGGGACGCCCAAGGGAGGCGGGTTCGGTTAACCTAGCCGCCGAATTCTAAGGAGGAGGACAACATGGATCGACGCCGTTTCGTTGCCGGCACTGCCGCCGCCGCGGCCGCGCTGGCGGTCAAGCCTTCGTTCGGCCAGGACGCGTATCCCTCGCGGCCGGTCACGCTCATCAACCCGTTCCCGCCGGGCGGCGCCGCCGACGTGGTCGGCCGGCCATTCGCCGCCGGCCTCGAGCCGCTGCTCAAGCAGCCGGTGGTCATCGAGACCAAGGCCGGCGCTGCCGGCGCGGTCGGCGCTCAGTTCGGCGCCACCGCGCGCCCGGACGGCTACACGCTGCTCATCCACATCGTCTCGATCTCGGGCTTCCCGGAAGTCGACAAGCTCTTCGGCCGAGAGCCGAAGTTCACGCGCGCCGACTTCATCCCGATCGCGCGCTTCACCGCCGGGCCGATGGTGCTCGTGGTGAACGACAAGCAGCCCTACAAGACGCTGAAGGACCTGGTGGACAACGCGAAGAAGCGCCCGAACGGCATCGTCTTCAGCTCCTCGGGCCTCTACGGCGCGCTCCACCTGCCCACCGCGCTCTTCATGAAAGAAGCCGGCATCCAGATGCGCCACCTGCCCACCAACGGCGGCGGGCCGGCGCTGAACGCGATCCTCGGCAACAACTCGCAGGTGCTCGTCTCGTCGATCGCCGCGGCGAGCGCGCAGATGAAGGCGGGCAAGTTGCGCGCGCTCGCGCAATTCGGCGAGAAGCGCGCCGCCTCCGCCCCGGACGTGCCGACGCTGAAGGAGCTCGGCTACGACGTGCAGTTCTCGCTCTGGGTGGGGCTCTTCGCGCCGAAAGGCACGCCGATGCCGATCGTGCAGCGGCTCTCGGCCGAGAGCCGCAAGGTCTGCGAGAGCGCGCAGTTCCAGGGCGCGATCCACAACATCGGCGACGAGGTCGCCTACCTCGACCACGACCAGTTCGCGAAGTTCTGGGACGAGGACGCGAAGCGCGTCGAGACCGCGGTCAAGTCGATCGGCCTGGTGCAGAAGGGCTGACCGCGCACATTGAAGCTTAGGACCGACCACGTCGCCGGCGCGGCGTTCGTCGCGCTCGGCGCCGTGGTGCTCGCTACGAGCGGCGACCTGCCGTTCGGCAGCCTCGCCGCGCCGGGCGCCGGCATGATGCCGATCACGATCGCGGCGCTGATGATCGTCTTTGCCGCGTTCATCGCGGCGAGCGCTTCGGCAAGCCCGCCGATGGCGAGCGTGGACTGGAGCGACCGCAATCATGCGGGGCTCGTCGTCCTTATTACCGGCCTCGCCGCGGCGGCGTACCGTCCGCTCGGCTTCCTGCTCACGATGTCGCTGCTGGTGTTTTCGCTCTTGGTCATCGTCGAGCGAAGGAGGCCTCTCGTCGCCGCGGCCTACGCCATCGGCCTCACGCTCTTCGCCTACTGGCTCTTCGGCAAGGCGCTGCGCTCGCCCCTCGAGCGCGGCCTGCTCTGGTTCTGATGGAAACCTTCCAGAGCCTGCTCCTCGGCTTCGAGGTGGCGCTGCAGCCCGGGGTGCTGTGGTACGCGTTCCTCGGCTGCCTGGTCGGTACGCTGGTCGGCGTGCTGCCGGGCATCGGCCCCCTCGCCGGCATCTCGATCCTGCTGCCGTTGACCTACGGCCTGGACGCCACCAAGGCGATCGTCATGCTGGCTGGCATCTATTACGGCTCGCAGTACGGCGGCTCGACCACCTCGATCCTCATGCGCATTCCCGGAGAAGCGTCCTCGGTGATGACGTGCATCGACGGCAACGCGATGGCGAAGAAGGGGCGCGCCGGAGCGGCGCTCTGCCTCGCCGCGGTCGGCTCGTTCCTCGCCGGCACGCTCGGGGTGCTGCTGCTCACTGTGGTGGCGCCGCCGCTCGCGGTGTTCGCGCTGCGCTTCGGGCCGCCGGAGTACACGGCGCTCCTCGTGCTCGGCCTGATCTTCCTCGCCTACATGTCGACCACCTCGCTCGTGCGTACGCTGCTCATGGCGGCGTTCGGGCTGCTCCTCGGCACGGTCGGTATCGACGTGATGACCGGCCACTTTCGCTATTCGTTCGACATCAACGAGCTCGGCGACGGCCTCGGCATCGTGCCGGTCGCGGTCGGGCTCTTCGGCCTGGGCGAGATCCTCGCCACGCCGAGCCACCAGGCGCCGCGCGACGTCCTGAAGCCCCGGCTCGCCGAGCTATGGCCGAACCGGCGCGAATGGCGCGCCGCCGGCTGGCCGATCGCGCGCGGCTCGCTCCTCGGCTTCCTCATCGGCATCATTCCCGGCTCGGCGCACATCATCTCGAGCTTCATCTCCTATGCGCTGGAGAAGCGGCTGTCGAAGCGGCCCGAGGAATTCGGCAAAGGCGCGGTGGCCGGCGTGGCGGGGCCCGAGTCGGCGAACAACGGCGCCTCGACCGGCGCCTTCGTGCCGATGCTCGCGCTCGGCATCCCGACCGGCCCGGTGCCGGCGGTGCTGATGGCGGCGCTGCTGATCCACGGTATCCCGCCCGGGCCGACGCTCGTCAGCGACCACCCGAACGTCTTCTGGGGTTTCGTCGCCTCGATGTACGTCGGCAACCTGATGCTCCTCGCGCTCAACCTGCCGCTGGTAGGCCTGTTCGTGAACCTGCTGCGCATTCCCTATGCCTACCTCTACCCGCTGATCGTCATGTTCTGCGTGATCGGCGTGTACGAGGTGAACAACTCGATCGTCGACGTCTGGATCATGCTGATCATGGGCGTGGTCGGCTACGCGCTGAAGAAGTTCTCCTTCGACCCGGCACCGCTGGTGCTCGGCCTCGTCATCTCGCCGATCTTCGAGATGTCGCTGCGCCAGGCGCTCATCATGTCCGACGGCGCCTGGCGCATCTTCCTGCAGCGCCCGGTATCGCTCACGCTGCTCCTCCTCAGCGCCGGACTGCTCGCGCTCTCCGCCTTCGGCTACTTCGCGCGCCGGCGCGACTGGCGTGCGCGCCTCGCCGCCGAAGCCGGCGAAGAGGCGTAAATTCAGGGACGTACACCGATTCTCCGGGGAAGCAAGCAAATGATCCTTACGCGCCGTGCCCTTCTCGCCGCAGGCATGGCTCTGCCGCTTCAGGCTGTGGCGCAAGCCTGCCGCATCACGCCGCGCCAGACCGAAGGCCCGTTCTTCAAGCCTCGCTCGCCCGAACGCGTCTCGCTCACGGCGGGCCAAGCCGCGCCCAGCCTGATTCTCGTGGGCCGGGTACTGGGCAAGGACTGCCGGCCGGTGGCGCACGCGCTGCTCGACTTCTGGCACGCCGACGAGGCGGGCGAGTACGACAACTCGGGCTTCCGCTTCCGCGGCCACCAATTCACCGATGCCGACGGCCGCTATCGCCTCGAGACGATCCTTCCCGGCTCGTATCCTGGCCGCACACGGCATATCCATGTGAAGGTACAGGCGCGCGGCGGACCGGTGCTGACCACGCAGCTCTACTTCCCGGGCGAGCCGCGCAACGCTCGGGACGGGCTATTTCGCGGCGAGCTGCTCGTGAGCGTCGAGAAGCCGGGCCTCGCTAGATTCGACTTCGTCGCGCTCTGAGAGGAGTTCGGGCTCCGTCCCCGAATTGCGCTAATTCGGGCTCCGTCCCGGATTGAGCGGGCGGATGAGGAGGCCGGTGGTAGAGACTCGCAGCTCGAGCTCCGCGGGGCCGGTGACCGGCACGAAGGTGGCGGAGCCGTACTCGGCGTCGACCAGCGGCGCGAGGAAGGCGTGCTGCTCGCGCAGGGCGAAGAGGTCGACGTCGCGCTCGCGCGCGAGCGAGTGCACGGTGCGCGGCGCGGTGCGCTCCTTGCCGAGGTCGCGGTAGCGCCCGGCCAGGCGGTCGAGCTCGTACACGGTGTGCAGGCCGAGCAGGTTGGCGAAGGACTTCCATTTGAGGATGTGCGCGTCGACGTAGATCTCGTCGCCGGCCACTTCGAACGATGCCTCGCGCCCGTCCGGGAAGACCACCGTGGCGTCGAAGCGCTGCGGCCCCTTCGGCTGGACGATGAGCCGGGCCGCGGGCTCCTCGCGTGTCAGCGCCCGGTAGCCTTGCATGCCGAGCGACACGAGGCCGAGCGTTGCGCCGAGGAACACGAGCGCGAGGCCGAGCGCGAGGCGCGTCAAGAAGGCGAGGAAGCGCGCGCGGAAGAGGGCGAGCACGCCGCCGAGCGCGAGCAGCGCGCCGAGGACGGCGAGCACGACCGCGACCGGAAGGAGGGCGCCGATCATGGGGCGTTGCAGAGATACGTGATCGAGGAGATGCGCCGCCCGCTGTGCCGCATGCGCACCACGTCCTTGCCCTCGCCGATGAACTCCACGACGCCGCGCCCGCGCACCTGCCGCGTGTCGACGTCGCCGACGCGCGCCGGCAGCAGCGCGCCCACCTTGAACGGCCCGGCGATCTTCCAGCCGCGCGCGCTCACCTCGGCGGAGAGCACCTGGTAGTTCGCCGGGTCGAGCTTCGCGCGCAGGATGGTGAGCCGCAGGCCGCCGAAGACGAGCTCCCGCTGCTCGCCGCCGGCGCCGCCGGGCACCGCCCCCGGCAGCACGCGGTCGTCGCGCAGCTGGCCGATGGTGCGCAGCGCCTCGTAGGTGTCCGGCAGGCGCAGGGCGAACGGGCCGTCGCTGCAGCTCACGGGCCCCGCGTAATACGACGAGCTATTGGCGTGCGCGACGCCGCCGAGCGACGCGAGGCCGAGGATCAGGACTAGCCGGTGGATTCTTGCGACGTGCATTGCACCCTTTAGGGGTGCATTCTAAGCGGCGAGGCGCGTGCGCAGCATCGGCGTGACGATATCCGCCGGGTTCGGCGCGGCGAAGAGGTCGCCCTGGCAGACGCGGCAGCCGGCTTCGGCGAGGAACTCGCGCTGCGCATGCACTTCGACCCCCTTGGCGACGACCTCGAACCCCATGCCGCGCGCGAGCGCGATCAGCGCGCGCGCGAGCCCGGCGCGCTCGGCGTTGTGCGGCACGCCGCCGACCAGCTTGCGGTCGATGCACACCGTGCTCATGCGCAGGCGCTGCAGCGCCGGCAGCGCGGCATAGCCGGTGCCGAAGTCGTCGACGCCGAGCCGCACGCCGAGCGCGCTCAACGCGTCGAGCGCGGCCTCGAGCGGCTCGGGCATCTGCCGCACCACCGCCTCCGGCACCTCGATGAGCAGCGACTCGGCCGGCAGGCGGCTCGCGGCGAGAGCCTCGCGCACCTGCTCCGCGACGGCGCCGGTGCGCAGCTGGCGCGCGGTGACGTTCACCACCACGCTGAGCGGCGCGATGCCCGCGTCGATCCAGCGCCGTCCCTGCGCGCACGCCTCGAAGAGCGACCAGCGGCCGATCGGCACGAGCAGCCCCGTGTCGTCGGCGAGCGGCAGAAAGGCCTCGGGCGTGAGCACGCCGTAGCGCGGATGGCGCCAGCGCAGCAGCGCCTCGGCGCCGACCACCTGGCGCGTGGCGATGTCGATGCGCGGCTGGTAGACGAGGAAGAGCTCGCTGCGGTCGATGCCCTGGCGCAGCTCCTCGACCATCTGCGCGGCCGCCGCCGCGTCCTCGTTGAGGATCGCCGAGAAGAACTGATAGCCGTTGCGCCCGAGCTCCTTGGCGCGGTACATCGCCAGGTCGGCGAGCCGCAGCAGCGTCGCCAGGTCCTCGCCGTCCTGCGGCACGCAGGCGATGCCGATGCTCGCCCCCGACTCGACCTGGTGCTCGCCGATGCGGTAGGACTTGCCGAGCTCGTGGATCAGCTTCTGCGCCACCGCCGCCGCCTCGCGCGGGTCGGC
Organism: Burkholderiales bacterium; assembly: GCA_036274735.1. Lineage (GTDB taxonomy): Bacteria > Pseudomonadota > Gammaproteobacteria > Burkholderiales > SG8-39 > SCGC-AG-212-J23. The sequence goes on along the minus strand of DASUFD010000132.1, from coordinate 2,147 downwards.
GATGTCCTGCAGGAGCACGCAGAACTCGTCGCCGCCGATGCGCGCCACGAAGTCGTCGCCGCGCACCGAGGCGCGCAGGCGCGAGGAGATGATCTTCAGCAGCGCATCGCCCACCTCGTGGCCGAGCGTGTCGTTGACCTGCTTGAAGTTGTCGAGGTCGAGGAAGAGGAAGGCCGCGATCTTCTCGTGGCGCCGCGCATGCGCCACCGCCTCGCGCGCGCGCTCGGAGAACATGGCGCGGTTGGGCAGGCCGGTGAGCGCGTCGTGGTGCGCGAGGAACTCGAGCCGGCGTGCGTCGTGCTGCAGCTGCAGCGCGGCGAAGCGAAGGTCCTCCTGCGCGCGCTTGAGCTCGCTCACGTCGTTGGCGAGCATGTAGAAGCCGGGGACGCCGGCCTCGGCGCGGTGCGGCACGCAGGCGATCTGCAGTGTGCGCGCGCGGCCGCGCTGCTCGACGGTCAGCTCGAACTGCACGTTCTCCCCGGCGAGCACGCGCTCGACCGCCGGCTGCATGCGCTCGTAGGCCTCGGCGCCGAACACCTCGGCGAGCGTGCGCCCGCGCATCGCCTCCTGCGAGACGCCGAACCATTCGTCGTACGTGCGGTTGCCGAAGGCGAAGCGCTGGTCGCGCTCGACATAGGAGATGAGCGCCGGCACGTTGTCGGCGATGAGCCGCAGGCGCTCCTCGCTGTCGCGCCGCGCGCGCTCCGCTTCGTGCGTGCGCTGCGCCGAGCGGCGCGTCATCATCAGCGCGGCGGTGAGGAGCAGCGCGGCGGCGATGATCAGCACGTGCAGCATGAGCTCGCGCGGCCACGGCATGCGGCCTGCCAGCCAGCCGCGCAGCTCGGCGACGATCTCGCCGCCGGCGGTGACGACGAGCAGCGCGGCGCCCAGCAGCACCAGCAGCGTCGGCAGCGGCGTGAGGAAGCGCTTCATGGGAGCGGGAAATGATCGCGCCGCGGCCATGCCGCGGCAACGGGTTTATTCCGTATGGCGCTCAGGCAATACCCTGTCGAGCAAAGGGGGACAGCGAAGTCGCAAAACGCTTGCGTCGCGTCGTCGCAGCGCCACGTGCGATAATTCCAGCTCCCCGAAACGCCCTTGCAGACAAAAAGATAGCGCGATGACCTACGTCGTCACCGAAGATTGCATCAAGTGCAAGTACATGGACTGCGTGGAAGTGTGCCCCGTGGACTGCTTCTACGAGGGCGACAACATGCTCGTGATCCATCCGGACGAGTGCATCGATTGCGGCGTGTGCGAGCCCGAGTGCCCGCCGGCGGCGATCATTCCGGACTCGGACGGCAAGGCGGAGAAGTGGCTCAAGCTCAACGCCGATTTCGCGGCGAAGTGGCCCAACATCACCCGCAAGGGCACGCCGCCGCCCGACGCCGACGCCCACAAGGACGAGCCGGACAAGTACCAGAAGTACTTCTCCGCCGAGCCCGGCAAGGGCGAGTAATTCCGGGAAGTAATTCCGGGACGGAGCCCGAACTCGAGTAGTTCGGGGACGGAGCCCGAACCCGAGCGATAGAACCCCCCGCTGCGCCTTCGGCTACGCGACCCTCTTCACAGGGGGTCGAGAAAGCGCGCTGCTACTCGGCGAGCAGCTTCCTCAGCTCGGTCTTCAGCACCTTGCCGTAGTTGTTCTTCGGCAGCGCCTCTACGAATCGGTATTCGCGCGGGCGCTTGAAGCGGGCGATGTTGTCGAGGCAGAGCCGGTCCAGCTCTTCCGTCGCAACAGAAGATTTTTGGACTATGAAGGCGACTACTTCTTCTCCCCATTCCGCGTGCGGCCGTGCCACGACCGAGCACTCGGCGACCGCGGGATGGCGCAGCAGCACTTCCTCGATCTCGCGCGGATAGATGTTCGAGCCGCCGGAGATGATCATGTCCTTGGAGCGGTCGCGCAGGGTGAGGAAGCCTGAGGCGTCCATGCTGCCGACGTCCCCGGTATGCAGCCAGCCGCCGCGCAGCGCCTTGGCGGTGGCCTCCGTGTTCTGCCAGTAGCCCTGCATCACGCAAGAGGAGCGCGTCACGATTTCGCCGATCTCCCCGTAGGGCAGCTCGCGGTCCTCGGCGTCGACGACCTTCACCTCGACCCCGGTGCGCGGTACCCCGGCGGATTCCAGATGCGCTCTTTGCCGATG
>DASUFD010000131.1:0-15366 GCA_036274735.1 Burkholderiales bacterium | reverse complement strand
TCGAAGCCGGGGATCGTCTCGGCCACCGTCGGCACGTCGGGCGCCTGCGGATCGCGCTTCGCGCTCGTCACGGCGATCGCCTTCATGCGCCCCTGCTGCACATAGCGGTTGATGCCGAAGGTCGGATCGAGCTGCAGGTCGATGCGCCCGGCCATCAGCTCCGGATAGGCCTGCGCGCCGCCCTTGAACGGCACGTGCAGCATGTCGATGCCCGCTTCCTGCTTGAGCAGCTCGCCGGCGAGGTGCATCGAGCTGCCGGCGCCGGGCGAGGCGTAGGTGAGCTTGCCGGGATTCTTCTTCGCCAACTCGATCACCTCGCGCAGGTTGCTGGCCGGAAGCTTGGGCGAGGCGGCGATCATGATCGACGAGGTGCCGGTCATCGTCACCGGCGCGAGGTCCTTCAGCGTGTCGTACGGCATCTTGCGCAGCGCCGGCAGGATCACCATCGGCGTCACCACCATGCCGATGGTGTGGCCGTCGGGCTCGGACTTGGCGACGAAATCCATGCCGATCATGGTGCCGGCGCCGGGCTTGTACTCGACGATCACGGGCTTGCCGCCCCAGAGCTTCTGCAATCCGTCGGCGAAGACGCGCGCCATGACGTCGATCGAGCCGCCCGGCGGGTTCGGCACGATCAGGCTGACGGTCTTGGTGGGAAAGTCCTGCGCGGCGGCAGCGGCCGAGGCCAGGCAGGCGGCGACGACGAGAATGCGCTTCAAAATTGCTTGCACGTTTCCTCCTCCGGTACGTTGTCCTTCAGCCGCTCCTTCAGCGCGGCAAGATCCGTTCGATGCACGCTGCCCGCGCCCGCGATATCGAGCGCATGCGCCGCGGCGGCGCCCATGGCGATGCACGGGCCCATGACGCGCACGCTCGAGAGCGCGGCCGCGTCGCCGTCGATGCAGCGGCCGGCGGCGACGAGATTGTCGCAGTCCGGCGGCGTCATGGCGGAAAGCGGCACGTAGTGTACGTGGTCGTCGCCGAACGTCTCCCAGACGTAGCCGTCGACGCGGTCGTGCAGCTCGATCGGCCAGGAGGTGCGCGCCACGGCGTCCGGAAAGCGCACGCCGGCGCGCACCTCGTCCACCTTGAGCTGGTGCGCGCCGACGATCCAGCGCGTCTGCCGTATGCCGGGAAAGCCGTAGCTGCGCAGCCGCGCGTTGGCGAAGACCTCGGGATACTCGGCGCGCATGAAGGCGACGACCTTGTCGGCTTCCTCCTTGCCGAGGAGCGCGTTGCGCGAGGCGGCGAGCGGCTCGAGCGGCGTCTCGACATGCGTCAGGTTCATGACGGCGGTGCCGCGGCCGGGCGAATAAAAGACGACGCCGCGCTTGCGCTTCAGGCCGTATCGATCGGCCTTCGCGGCGAGGCGCGCGTCGAACGCATCGCGCTTGGGCACGTGGCGCTCGTCGATGTTCTCGAGCACCACCATCTGCGTGCCGTAGAGCGGCACTTCCGGCTCGCGGCACGGCAGGCCGGCCGCCCAGGCGAGCGCCGCGTCGCCGCTCGCGTCGACGAAGCCCTGCGCGGCGACCCGCACGTCGCCGTAGCGCGTCGCGAGCTCGAGCTCGGCAATGCGGCGCCCGTCCATGACGACGTTGCGCAGCAGCGCGCCGAGGACTACCGTGATGCCGGCGGCGAGCACCTTCTGCTCGATCCAGCGCGCGAGCGCTACCTCGTCGTAGTACACGACCGTGGTCATCGGGCCGACGTTGTGGTGCAGCGCGCCCTTCGCTCCGAGGTCCTTGAGGATTGCGTCGGCGATGCCGTGCGTGAGCTGCCTGCGGTTCGGACCGTTGGAGAAGAGGCCGCAGAACGTGCCGATGATCGAGTTGACCGCCTGCCCGCCGAGCGCCGGCAAGCCGTCGATCAGCACGACCTTGCGGCCGAGCGCCGCCGCCTCGAGCGCCGCCGACGTGCCGGCGATGCCGGCACCCAGGATGCAGATGTCGGCTTTGACTTTGCTCAGCGAAGAATCCGCTCTGCGCCGCACGGTTCGCACAGGGATTTCGTTTTCGTACCGGTCGCCGGCCATCCTCAGCTCCTCTTGGTGACTTCGACGATGCCGCGGTCGCCGTCCACCTTCACCCAGTCGCCGGTGGCGATCACTTCGAGCGGGTCGCGATCGAAATCGGTGACCGCGGGCGAGTGCGTGACCACGGCGCCGAGCGCCATTTTCGTCGTCATCTCGTTGAACACCATGGCGAGCGGCGCGGCGCCGGCGAGGCGCGCGACATGGAACTGGCTCGACCACCCGGAAGAGCCCTTGGCGCCCGGGAAAACCAGCACTTTGCCCTTGAAGCTCTGGCCGCGCAGCTCATGGCGCGTCTCGATGATCGTCCCGGTACGCGGATCGATGCCGCCCCAGCCGGAGATGCGATCGCGCGTCACGAGCGCTTCGCCTTCGGCGACGCCGCCGACGACCTTGCGGCCGCGCAGCACGATCTTATTCAGGACTTCCATCGAACCTCCCGGTGACCGCAGCCTCGATGCATTCGGCCGTGCTGCCGAACCAGCACTGCACGCCCATGATTGCCGGCAGGTAGTGCGCCTGCTTCGCCGAATCCACCGCGGCAACGCGCGTGCCCTTGGGCATGACGCGGCCGAGCGCGGAGCAGGTATCCGACATGAGCTTGCCGCCCGCGTCGCTGATGATCTTCGTGTAGCCGTTCTGGTCGGCGAGCTGCTTGGTGGCGCGCGGCGTGAAGATCCACAGGCTCGTATTCTCGTGCACGCGCCTGCCTTCGAGTAGCCGGCTCGCTTCCCAGATCTGCTCGATCGTGTAGTGCGGGCAGCCGAGCATCACGAAGTCGACCTGGCGGTCCTTCGCGGTGCCGTTCACCTGCTCGTAGGCGCGCCGGCGCTCGGCGGCGCCATAGCGAAAGCGCGCGACGGGAACGTTGCGGCCAAAAGCAACTTCGAGAGTCGGCGCCTCGGGCGTAATGCCGACGAGGTGATACATCTCCACGCCGCCGGAGGAAGCGATCGCCGCGCCGAAGTGCTTGAGCCGCGGCAGATTGGGCACGTGGCGGATGCCGGTCACGACCGGCACCTTGTCCTGCACCACTTCGCCGATGTAGTACCCGAGCAGGCCCCAGTCCGCGGTCGACTCGACGTCGATATCGACCTCGACGAGGTGCGTGCCCAGGCGGTTCTCGTCGACGTGATAGCCCCAGTACGGAATCCTGCCCGTGAGCATCGCCGCGCCCGCGCTCTCGCGGCCTTCGGCGTTGGTCTTCGCGCCGAGCACCGAGTTGATGTACACCACCGCCGAGGACTCCATCCAGGCGCAATGCTCGCCCCGCGTCGGCACGTTGCCCACGGTGTACGGCGCGCAAGTATTGAGCGGCTGCACCCCGAGGCGGGCGGCGTACGCTTCGCTCTGGCGATAGATCTTCACCACCTCGGGCGGGATGCCTTGCGCGTCGGCATGGTCGGGATCGAGGCCTTGCTGCAGGTGAGAGCTGTAGACCTCCACCCTCGGAATCGGCACCACTTCGCCGGCGTCTAGGCTGAACTCGGAGAAGACGGCGTCGAGACCGTGTTTCGCGCCGTAGTCACGCAGGAAAGGCGTCGAGGCACCGACCGTGCCGCAGACGTTGTTCGTCGCGACGAGCCGCTCGGCGCCGAGCGCCTCTCCGTAGCGCACGAGGAGGTCCATCGCCTTCTGTCGGGCGCGCCCGTGCGCGCCCTCGAGCATCGCCTGCTCGTGCGCGGTGAGCTTCACTGCGGCTTGATGCCGATCTCGCGGATGATCCCGCCCCAGCGCTCGTAGGACTCGCGCGTGATCGCGGCGAGCTCCTCGGGCGTCGACGACACCGACTCATAGGCGCCTTTCTCGATGCCTGCCTTCACCTCCGGATCGGCGAGCGCCTTGATGAGCGCCGCGTTCAGCCTGCGCACCGTCTCCTTCGGCATCCGGGCGGGACCGTACCAGCCCAGCCAGCCTACGAGGTCGATGCCTTTCAGCCCTTGCTCGCCGAGCGTGGGCACCTCGGGCAGGAACTTCGAGCGCTCCGGAGCGACGACGCCGAGCGCGCGCAGCTTGCCGGTCTTGACGTTCTGGATCGCGGTGGTCGCCGCGTCGAACATGAGCTGCACGCGGCCGGCGAGCAAGTCCTTGGCGGCGTCGCCCGCGCCTTTGTACGGCACGTGCACCATGTCGACGCCGGACTGGCGCATCAGCAGCTCGGCGAAGATATGCGACGAGGTGCCGGTGCCGAAGGAGGCGATATTCAGCTTGCCGGGATTCGCCTGGCCCCATGCTTTCAGCTCGGCGATGTTGCGGACCGGGACGGACGCGTGCACGACGAGCAGCTGCGAGCCGCGCGCGCCGAGCGAGATCGGCGTGAAGTCCTTGAAGGGATCGTAGGAAACATGCTGCGTGAACGGCAGCTGCGCGAAGGTGCCGTTGAAGGTGTAGAGGAGGGTGTGTCCGTCGGGCGCCGAGCGCGCCACTTCCGCTGCGGCGAGGGCCGTGCCCGCGCCCGGCTTGTTCTCTACGACGACGGGCGCACCGAGTGCCTCGGCGAGCTTGGGCAACACGATGCGCGCCTGGATGTCGGTGCCGCCGCCGGGCGCGAAGCCGACCAGCACCCGGACCGGCTTTCCGGGTACGGGAAAGGTTTGCGCCGAGGCGATTCCCGCCGCGAACGCCAGAAGCAATGCTGCGAGCGATTTCATGACTCCTCCGTGGTGGGCGGAAGGTTGTCGCATCGGCGCCGGCGCGGCAATGCCGGCGCAGCGCCCGAGTTTTACAATGTGAAACGTGGCGCCTGGGGTGAATCGAACCGGAACGCAAAGCCTCGAGCGGGGGGCGCGGCTGCTGCGCGAGCTTGCCGCGCGCGGCACGCTCGGCTGGCGCCTGTCCGACCTCGCGCGGCGTTGCGAGCTCGACAAAGGCACGGCGCACCGCATCATCGCCTGCCTGGTCCGGGAGCGACTGGTGCGACAGCGACCAGGCGACCGGCGTTACGTCCCGGGACCCCTGCTCTTCGAGCTCTCGCTCGCGCTACCCGGGTACGCCGCATTCCAGGCCGCGGCGGCGCGTCCGCTCGCCGCGGCGGCCGGCGCCCTCGGTGGCTATGCGTTCCTCTGCCTGAGGAGCGGCAGCGACTTCGTCTGCGCGGCGAATGCCGGGCGCGCCTCGGTGAAGGCGCTAGAGCACGATGTCGGGCTTCGTCGTCCGCTCATGGTCTCGGCGGGCGGCATGGCCATTCTCGTCGCGCTGCCCGCGGAGGAGGCAGCCGCGATCGCAGCGGAGAACATGCGCCGCGTCCAGGCCGCAGGCGAGGTGCGCGTGAAGGCGGTCGAGCGCATGCTGCGCCGCTCCCAGGCGCACGGCTGCGGCGTGCACTTGAGCGACATCGTCCCTGGCGTGAACACCTATGCCGCGGCGATTCGGGATACGGCCGGCCGCCCCTTCGCCTCGGTCGCCGTCGCCGGGCGGGCCGAGGACCTGCCCCTCTCGCGCCTGCCCGCCGTGCTGCGCGTGCTGCACGATGCGGCGTTGGGCATTGGCGCACAGGGCGGTCCGCTGCTCGAGCTCTGATACATTCGCCGGCTCGATGCACGAGCTGCCCGAGGGCCTGCTGGCGATAGTGAAGCGCGACTGCCCGACCTGCGCGCTCGTCACGCCGGTGCTCGCACGGCTGGCCGCCGAGCGCGCCGCCACAGTCGCATACGAGGACGACGAACCGGGACTCGAGCTCTCGTTCCGTGTCGGCACCGAGATCGTGCCGACGCTTGTGCGCCTGAGCTCCGGGCGCGAGGTCGGCCGCGTCTTCGGCTGGAACCGCGAGGAATGGCGCGCGTTCACCGGCATCGCCGACCTCGGCGCCGAGCTGCCGGCGAACCGTCCGGGCTGCGGATCGCGCACTCTCGAGCCGGGCATGCCGGCGAAGCTCGCGGTGCGCTACGGGACCGCGGCTTTCAAATCCAAGACGATCGAGGTGCCGCAAGGCATGGACGAAGCCGAATGGTGCTTCGAGCAGGGCTGGACCGACGGGTTGCCGATCGTCGCGCCAACCGAGGAGCGCGTCTACGCCATGCTGCAGGGCACGCGGCGACGGTCCGACGCGTTGCTGGGTGCGATCCCGCCCAACTTCGCCGAATGCACCGTGGAGAAGGCGGCGATCAACGCGGTGATGGCGGGCTGCAAGCCCGAGTACCTGCCGGTGGTGCTTACGGCGATCGAGGCGGCGCTGCTTCCTGCCTTCGGGCTGCACGGCATCCTCGCCACCACCAATGCGGTGGGCCCGGTGATCATGGTGAACGGCCCTATCGCGCGCGCGATCGGCATGAACGCGAAAGGCAATGCGCTCGGCCAGGGCAACCGCGCCAACGCGTCGATCGGCCGCGCGCTGCAGCTCGTGGTGCGCAATGTCGGCGGCGGCCGGCCCGGCGAGATCGACCGCGCGGTGTTCGGCAACCCCGGCAAGTACACGTTCTGCTTTGCCGAGGACGAAAGCGACCCGCGCTGGGAATCGTTCGCCGTAGAGCGCGGCTTCTCGCGGAACGCCTCTACGGTGACGCTTTTCCCGGGCGACGGCGTGAATCCGGTGATCGACCACGTCTCGCGCCGACCCGAAGACCTCGTGAAAACCTACGCCGGTTGCCTGCGCGCGCTCTACAACCCCGGGCAGGTGAACGACGTCTCCGCCTTCCTGGTCGTCGCCGGCGAGCATGCCAACGTCTTCTACGAAGCCGGGTGGAGCAAGGCACGCCTCAGGGTAGCGCTGCTCGAGCGGCTCTGGGTATCGATGGACGAAGTGGTCGAAGGCCGCTCGGGCAAGCTGCAGATGAACGCCGAGGAGCTCGGGCAGCCGCGCGCGCCCAAGTTCCGCACCGGGAGCCTCAACATCGTGCGCGCCGGCGGCGCCGCCGGAAAATACTCGGCGATCATCTCCGGCCTCGGCTCGAAGGGCATCAACCCCGTCATCAAGGAGATTCAGCCATGATCCGTTTGCTCGATCCGACGGCGGAAACCGCGCCGCAGATGCGCGCTCGGCGCGAGCGCCCGCCGCGCCTGGAAGGCACGATCGCGCTGCTCGATATCAACAAGCCGCGCGGCGACGAGTTCCTCGACCGGCTGGAAGAGCTGCTCGCCGAGCGCGGGCTGCGCGTCGAGCGCTTCCGCAAGCCGCGCTTCTCGCAGATCGCGCCCACCGAGCTCAAGCAGCAGATCGCCGCGCGCTGCGCGGTGGTGGTCGAGGCGCTCGCCGACTGAGGGTCGTGCACGTCGTGCTGTATGCACGACCTCAAGGACCTGGAAGCGCGCGGCGCGGTCGCGGTCGGCGTAGCGACCAGCGAGTTCGTCGATGCCGCCGCCGCGCAGAATCGCGCCCTCGGCTACGACCCCGCCGTGGTCTTCGTCGCGCACCCGATCCAGGACCGCACCCACGCCGAGCTGCGCGCGCTGGCCGACGCCGCGCTGGGGCCTATCCTGGAAAGCCTGATCGCCAAATAATAGGCGGCGAAGGAGGACCCCACCCATGCTGAGAGCCGCTCTGCTTGCCCTGTGCCTGCTCGTCGCCCATTCCGGTCTCGCGCAGGAGTATCCCAACCGCGTCGTCAAGATCGTCAATCCCTATGCCGCGGGCGGCCCCTCCGAAGCCGTGGCGCGCGTGCTCGCCGAGGGGCTCGAGGCGCATCTCCACCAGCCGGTGATCGTAGAGTCTCGCCCGGGCGCGGGCACGATGATCGGCGCCGACTACGTCGCCAAAGCGCCGGCGGACGGCTATACCCTGCTTCTCGCGAGCGCGGCCTCGCTCATCGTCTCGCCGGCGATCCAGCCGAGCGTCCCCTACGACGCGCACAAGGACCTCGCGCCGGTGGCGATGTTCGCCACCGTGCCAAACCTGGTCGTCGTGCACCCCTCGGTGCCGGCGAAGTCGATCGCCGAGCTGATCGACTACGCGCGCGCCCACCCGGGCAAACTCAACTATGCGTCGGCGGGCGTCGGCACCGGCCCGCACCTCGCCGGCGAGCTCTTCAAGCGCATGGCGCACGTCGACCTCGTGCATGTTCCCTTCAAGGGCGCCGCCCCGGCGATTCCCGAGCTCCTCGCCGGGCGCGTCCAAGTGTCATTCCTGAACCTGCCGCCGCAGCTCGCCCACGTGCGCGCCGGCAAGCTGCGCGCGCTCGGCATCGCGAGCGCCAGGCGCTCGGCGCTGCTGCCCGAGGTCCCGACCGTGCAGGAGTCCGGCCTGCCCGGCTTCATCATCGAGTCGTGGAACGGCATCGCTGCACCGGCCGCGACGCCCGCCGCCGTGCTCGATACGCTCTCGCGCGCCGTCGGCGAGGTGATGAGCGAGGCGCCGGTGAAAGAGCGGCTGCAGAAGATGGGCGCCGATGCAACGCCGATGGGACGCGAGGAGTTCGCCGCCTACGTGAAGGCCGACGAGACGCGCCTTGCGCCGATCCTGCGCACGCTCGAGCTCAAGCCGCACTGATGCCCCGGCTCAACACGGCGCAGTGCCTCGTGCAAGCCCTGCTCGCGCACGGCGTCGATCACCTTTACTGCCTGCCCGGCGTGCAGAACGATCCGTTCTTCGACGCGCTCTATCACGAGCGCAGCCGGCTGAAGGCGATCCATACCCGCCATGAGCAGGGCGCCGCCTACATGGCGCTCGGTGCGGCGCTCGCCACCGGCAGGCCGCAGGCCTTCTGCGTCGTGCCCGGCCCGGGGTTCCTGAATACGGGCGCCGCCCTGGCCACCGCGTACGCCACGAGCGCGCAGGTCCTCGCGCTGCTCGGCCAGATTCCTTCCGGGATGATCGGGCGCGGATTCGGCCTGCTGCACGAGATTCCCGACCAGCTCGGCGTCCTGCGCCGCTTGACGAAGTGGGCCGAGCGCGTGAACGGGCCGCAGGAGGCGGCTGCGCTGGCGAGCGAAGCGTTCCGGCAGATGGCGAGCGGTCATCCGCGCCCGGCCGGCCTCGAGGTCCCGATGGATATCTGGGCGCGCGAGGCCGAGATCGACGTAGCGGCCGCGCAAGCGGAGGAAACGCCGATCGACGACGACGCCGTGGCGCAGGCGGCGCAGCTCCTCGGCAACGCCGAGCGGCCGCTCATCCTCGTCGGTGCCGGTGCGCAGGACGCCGCCACCGAGGTGAGCGCGACGGCGGAGCTTCTCCAGGCGCCGGTGGGCGCCTATCGCGGCGGGCGCGGCGTGCTCGATTCGCGCCACCCGCTGAGCGTCAACCTGCCGCTCGCGCATCGCCTCTGGAAAAGCGCGGACGTGGTGCTCGGCGTCGGCACGCGCCTGCAGCAGTCGCAGCAAGTCTGGGGTGTCGACGCCGGGCTGAAGATCGTGCGCATTGATGCCGATGCGGAGGAGATCGCGCGCTCGCGCGCGCCTGCGGTCGGCATCGTCGCCAAGGCGCAGCCGGCGCTGCGCAAGCTCCTCGCAGCCCTGCCCAAGCACAACCGCCGCCGCGCCTCGCGGCGCGAGGAGATGACGGCGCTGAAGGCCGGGCACGAGCGCGAGCTGCGCGAGCGCCTCGCGCCGCAGATGGCGTTTCTCGACGCGATCCGTGCCGAGCTGCCCGAGGATGGGATCTTCGTCGAGGAGCTGACGCAGATCGGCTACGTGAGCCGCATCGGCTTCCCGGTGTACCGCCCGCGCAGCTTTCTCTCGACCGGCTACCAGGGCACGCTCGGCTGGGGAGTGGCGGCGGCGATCGGCGCCAAGCTCGCGCAGCCGCAAACGCCGGTCGTTTCGGTCTCGGGCGACGGCGGCTTCCTCTTCAATGTGCAGGAGCTCGCGAGCGCGGTGCGCCACGGCGCAGCCGTGGTGTGGCTCGTGTTCAGCGACGGTCAGTACGGGAACGTGCGCATGTTCCAGGAGCAGAACTTCGGCGCGCGGTTCATCGCCACCGACCTCGCGAACCCGGACTTCGTCGGGCTCGCGGAATCGTTCGGCGTCGCCGGGCTGCGCGCGCACACGCCCGACGAGCTGCGCGCGGCGCTGAAGCGCGCGCTCGCACTGGGCGCGCCGGCCCTGGTAGAGGTGCGCTGCGGCGAGATGCCGAGCCCCTGGCCCTTTATCCAACTTCCGCGCGCACGATAGCCGCGCCGGCGGCGAGGGCGCGCATCTTGCCGGCCGCTGCGGCGCGGCTGCGCGGCACCATGCCGCAGTCGGTGCAGGGCTGCAGGCGCTCGGGAGCGACGTAAGGCAGCGCGGCGCGGATGCGCTCGGCGACGCGCTCGGGGGTCTCCACCTCCTCGGTACCGACGTCGATCACGCCGAGGAGCACGTCCTTCCCGGCGAGGAGCTTCAGCACGGACACGTCGACCCCCGATGCGGCGCATTCGACCGATACCTGATCGACGCTCGATTGCGCGAGCAGCGGCAATGTGGCGGCGTACTGTCCCCAGTCGCGATTGGCCCTCTTCCACGCCAGCACTGCCGGCGTGCCGTAGCCGTAGCAGATGTGAACCGCCTTCTTCGCCGTCACGCCGGCCATGGCACGCTCGAGCGCGGCGATGCCCCAGGACCTCACCTTGTCGACATAGACGTTGAAGCAGGGCTCGTCGAACTGCACGACGTCCGCGCCGGCGGCCGCCAGCTCGCGCGCCTCGGCATTGAGCAGGTCGGCGAAGCGCAGCGCTAGCGAGCGCTCGTCCTCGTGGTAGTGCTCGTCGAGCACGCTGTCGACGATCGTCATCGGCCCGGGCAGCGTCACCTTGAGCGCGCGCGCGGTATGTACGCGCGCGAAGCGCAGCGCCTCCCCCATTACGGGCCGCGGACGCGAGAGCGGCCCGGTGATGCGCGCGACCGGGGTCGACTCGGCATAGCGCCCGCCGCGCGCACGCTTGCGACCGAGGCTCTCCGTATCGGTACCCGTCAGCCCCTCGAGGAAGCCCCAGATGTAATGGCGCCGGCGCATCTCGCCGTCGCACACGACGTCGAGGCCCGCCTCGGCCTGGTCGTCGAGCGCGAGCCGCACTGCGTCGTCCTGGCCCTCGCGCAGCTCGTCGCCCTGCAGCCGCCAGGCGGCGCGAAGCTCGCCCGGCTCGCATAGCCAGCGCGGCTTCGGCAGACTGCCCACGATCGTGGTCGCCAGCTTCACGCCGCGCAATGGTACGGCAAATGAAAAAGGCGCCCGCAGGCGCCTTTCTCTTGCAAGGCTTTACGGCTAGCGCGGATGGTTCTTGTCGTACTCCTTGCCGACCTGGTTGCCGGCCACGCCGCCGATCGCCGCTCCGCCGAGCGTGCCGAGCGTGCTGCCGCCGGTCACCGCGGAGCCGATCGCGCCGCCCGCGACCGCGCCGCCGGCCGTGCCGACCGTCTGGCCGCGGTTCTGCTTCAAGTCTTCGCTCATGCCCGAGCAGCCGGCGACGCCGAGCGCGCCCGCGACCGCACACACTACCAATGCCGACTTCACCATATGCACCTCCTGAAAAATGGGTTGATCAAACGGCCGCTGCAGGACGGCTAGGTGCAGCCGCGCAGCAGGAAAATCACGAACAGGACGGGAATGGGCACGCCGAGCGCCCAGAGCAGGATGTAGCCGATCTTGCCTTCCTGCCGTTTCCGCCAATGCCGCAACTTCTCCATGTCGAGCCTCCAGGGCCAATCGGATTCCCAGCGGCAGCAATCGCCGTGCCGGAATGCAGGATGCCGGGATTTGCACTACAGTCGCGGCACAAGAACGAGAAGGGAGGTCGTCATGGGAGGGTTGATCGAGCGGGTCCTCATTCCGGCGCTCGTCATCTTCGTGCTTCTCGGCGGGCTGGCCGGGACGCTCCTCGGCATCGCGCTCGTCACGCACAGCGCGGCGACGCTGCGTTTCATGGCGAGGATGAATCGCTGGGTCTCGAGCCAGGCGGCGCTGCGCCCTCTCGAAGCGCGGCATGAAATGGCGCCGCCGTCGCCGCGGCTGCGCAACTGGCTCGGCGTCTGCCTCATGGCCGGCGGCGCGCTCACGGTAGTGCTCGTGCTCGCCCGGCTGCACGTCGAGCGCACGCGCTACATGCCTGGGGTCGACCTGCGGGGGTGGCTGGTGTCCGGTGTGACGCTGCAGACGCTGAAGTGGTGCCTGGTGGTCGGCGGCGCCTTTGCCTCGGTCGTCGGCGCGCTGATGCGCTTCTATCCGCAGCGCATGGCGGCCTTCGAAGCGCGCATGGACCGCTGGTACTCGTCGCCGCGCTTGCTCGCCGCCGAGGAGACCATGCACATGCCGCTCGAGCCGCATGTCGAGGCGAACCCTCGGATGGCCGGCGGGCTGATCGCCGTCGCCTCGCTGCTCGTCGCCGTCGGCATGCTCGTCCTCATCTTCGCCAAGCTGCGCTGGCTGTAAAAAGAAAAGGCGCCCGCAGGCGCCTTGGGTGAATCGGTCCCCGCCTTCGCGGGGACGACGACCGGCTTCGCGGGAAAGTCCCGCGCGCGGATCAGCTCCCGCCGCCGGCCGTGGTGGTCGCCTCCGGCGCAGCCGTTTCCGGCGCGGCTTCCGCGATCTCGGCCAGCACCGGCTCGGCCGCCTGGGCCTTGCGGATGTTGTGATAGGCGAGCCCCGTGCCCGCCGGGATGAGCCGCCCGACGATCACGTTTTCCTTCAGCCCGCGCAGCTCGTCGCGCTTGCCCATGATGGCCGCCTCGGTGAGCACCCGGGTGGTTTCCTGGAAGGAGGCCGCCGAGATGAACGAGTCGGTCGAGAGCGAGGCCTTGGTGATGCCGAGCAGCATGTTCTTGTAGGTCGCCGGCTTCTTGCCGTCCTTGGTCGCCTTCTCGTTCTCCTCGAACACCTCGGCGCGCTCGACCTGCTCGCCCTGGATGAAGCCGGTTTCGCCGGGGTCGTCGATTTCCACGCGGCGCAGCATCTGCCGCACGATCACTTCGATGTGCGTGTCGTTGATCTTCACGCCCTGCAGGCGGTACACGTCCTGCACCTCGTCGATGATGTAGCGCGCGAGCTCCTCGATGCCGAGCAGGCGCAGCAGGTCGTGCGGATCCACCGGCCCGTCGACGATGCTCTCGCCCTTGTTCACCACCTGGCCGTCGTGCACCAGCAGGTGCTTGTCCTTGGCGATCAGGTACTCGTGCTCCTGCTTGTCGAGGTCGGTGATCACCAGGCGCTGCTTGCCCTTGGTGTCCTTGCCGAAGCTGACGGTGCCTGTGACCTCTGCCAGCATGCCCGCGTCCTTCGGCGAGCGCGCCTCGAACAGCTCCGCCACGCGCGGCAGGCCGCCCGTGATGTCGCGCGTCTTCGAGACTTCCTGCGGGATGCGGGCCAGCACTTCGCCCACCTGCACCTGCTGGCCGTCGCGCACCGCGATCACGGCGCCGACCGGGAAGCTGATGTTCACGGCGTGGTCGGTGCCGGCAATGCGCACCTCGTCGCCCGCTTCGTTGATCAGCTTCACCGACGGGCGCTGGCCCTTGCTCGCGGCCGTGGTGCGCCGCTTGGCATCGATCACCACCAGGGTCGAGAGGCCGGTGACGTCGTCGATCTGCTTGGCAACGGTGGCACCTTCTTCCACGTGCTCGAACTTCACCGTGCCGGCGTACTCGGTAATGATCGGCCGGTGGTGCGGGTCCCAGGTGGCGAGCTGCTTGCCGGCCCGGACCGTGTCGCCGTCGGCGGCCAGCAGCTGCGCGCCGTACGGCACCTTGTGGCGCTCGCGCTCGCGGCCGTTGTCGTCGGTGATGATCACTTCGCCCGAGCGGCTGATCGCCACCTTGTCGCCCTTTGCGTTGCTGACATAGCGCATGGTCGAGGTGAAGCGCACCGTGCCCGAGGACTTGGCCTCGACGTTGCTCTGCACCGCGGTGCGCGACGCCGCGCCGCCGATGTGGAAGGTGCGCATGGTCAGCTGCGTGCCGGGCTCGCCGATCGACTGCGCGGCGATCACGCCGATCGCCTCGCCGACGTTGACCGGGGAGCCGCGGCCGAGGTCGCGCCCGTAGCACTTGGAGCACACGCCCCAGCGCGTATCGCAGGACAGCGCGGTCCTGACCTTGACCTCGTCGATGCCGAGGCTGTCGATCGTCTCCACGCCGTCCTCGTCGATCAGGGTTCCCGCGGCGAATAGCACGTCCTGTGTCTCCGGGTGCACCAGGTCGATCGCCAGCGTGCGGCCGAGGATGCGCTCGCGCAGCGCCTCGACCACTTCACCGCCCTCGACCAGCGCCTTCATCGACACGCCGTTGGCGGTGCCGCAGTCGTCCTCGGTCACCACCAGGTCCTGCGTCACGTCCACCAGGCGGCGCGTGAGATAGCCCGAGTTCGCGGTCTTCAGCGCCGTGTCCGCGAGGCCCTTGCGGGCGCCGTGGGTGGAGATGAAGTACTGCAGCACGTTCAGGCCTTCGCGGAAGTTGGCGGTGATCGGCGTCTCGATGATCGAGCCGTCGGGCTTGGCCATCAGGCCGCGCATGCCCGCCAGCTGGCGGATCTGCGCCGCGCTGCCGCGCGCGCCCGAGTCGGCCATCATGTAGATGGAGTTGAACGCCTCCTGTTTCACCCTCTTGCCGTGGCGGTTCTCGACCTCTTCCTGGCCGAGCTGCTCCATCATCACCTTGCCGACCTGCTCGCCGGCGCGCGACCAGATGTCCACGACCTTGTTGTAGCGCTCGCCCGCGGTCACCAGGCCCGAGGTGTACTGGTTCTCGATCTCCTTCACCTCGCCTTCGGCCTGCTTGATGATCTCCTGCTTCTGCTCCGGGATGCGCATGTCGTTCACGCCGAACGAGATGCCGGCGCGCGTGGCGATGCTGAATCCCGCCTGCATCAGCTTGTCGGCGAAGATCACCGTCTCGCGCAGGCCGCAGCGGCGGAAGCCGATGTTGATCAGCTTGGAGATCTCCTTTTTCTTCAGCGCCTTGTTCAGCAGCTCGAACGACAGCCCGGCCGGCAGGATCTCGGACAGCAGCGCGCGGCCGATGGTGGTCTCGTAGCGCTTGATCCTCTCGCTGACCTCGCCCGACTCGCTGAGCAGCTTTTCCTTGATGCGCACCCAGACGCGCGCGTTCAGCTCCACCTGGCGCGAGTCGTAGGCGCGGTGCACTTCGGCGAGATCGGAGAAGCTCATGCCCTCGCCTTTTGCATTGATCCTTTCGCGCGTGGCGTAGTACAGGCCGAGCACGATGTCCTGCGACGGCACGATGATCGGCTCGCCGTTGGCGGGCGAGAGCACGTTGTTGGAGGCGAGCATGAGCGTCCGCGCCTCCATTTGCGCCTCAAGAGAGAGCGGGACGTGCACCGCCATCTGGTCGCCGTCGAAGTCGGCGTTGAACGCCGCGCACACCAGCGGATGCAGCTGGATCGCCTTGCCTTCGACCAGGATCGGCTCGAAGGCCTGGATGCCCAGGCGGTGCAGGGTCGGCGCGCGGTTCAGCATCACCGGGTGCTCGCGGATCACCTC
>DASUFD010000130.1:0-5229 GCA_036274735.1 Burkholderiales bacterium | reverse complement strand
GGCTTCCGGCGACACGTCGCGCCGCGCGGGGCCCGTGCCGCCGGTGGTGAGGACGAGGTGGCAGCCGCGCACGTCGACGAGCTCTACCAAGGTCGACTCGATGATCGCCTGCTCGTCGGCAATGAGCCGCGTCTCGTCGCGCCACTGCGGCGAAGCGATCGCTGACTTCAGCCAATCCTTCAGCGCCGGGACGCCTTCGTCCTTGTACACCCCGGCGGAGGCGCGGTCGCTGATCGAGATGAGGCCGATGACGAGCTCCGGGGTCATTTGACCTCGTAAACGTCCAGTTCCACCGCGTCCTTCCGCCGCACGCCGGTCGCGACGCAGACGATGCGGTTGAGCCAGCGATAGCGCTCGGCGCCGGTCTCGAAGGTCGGCGTGGTACGCATGTAATAGAGCTTCGCATCGACCGCTTCGCCGGCGGCGAGCCGTGCGAGCACCTCGGGCGGGCCGTGGCGCAGGCCGACGTTGCGTACGTAGACGAGCGCGCCGTCCTCGGTCTCGATGGTGTAGCGCGCCTCGAGCTGCGCGAGCCCGTCCGAGCAGACGATCTGCCAGTCGGCGCCGCCGGGGAGCACGCGCCCCGACAGGCGCTCGCCGCGAAAGCGCCCGCCGGTGATCGGGATGATGCGCCTTCGACCGAGGGGTGTCTCGCCGAGCTCCTGGACGCTCGCCAGCGTGATCTCGGCCTTGAAGAGCGGCTCGAGGGTCACCCCGCCTCCATCGACTTCAGCGTGCGGAACAGCTCGCGGTAGGCGCGAGGCGCTCGGCCCTCTTTTTGCTCGCGTCGCGCGTTGCGGATCAGGGCGCGCAGCTGCTGGGCATCGGCGTCGGGATGCTCGGCGACGAGCTCGGTGAGCGCCGCGTCGTCGGCGAGCAGCCGCTCGCGCAGCTGCTCGAGGCGACGGTGGCGCGCCGTGGCTTCGGCGGAGGTGCCTTCGAGCGCATCGAGCCGCGCGCGGATCGGCGCGGGGTCCACCTCGCGCATCAGCCGCCCGATGTACTGCAGCTGCCGGCGCCGCGCCTCGTGGCGCGAGATTCGCTTGGCGTGCAGCACGGCCGCGCGCAGGTCCTCGTCGAGCGGCATGGCGCGCAGCTGCGTCTCGGGGAGATCGACGAGCGCCGCCCCGAGCGCCTGCAGCTCGTGCATCTCCTGCTTGCGCTTGGTCTTGCTGACCGGACCGGCGCTCTTGCGGTCGGAGGCCTCGTCCATCGCAGTTATCATAGCGCCCCCATGTCGAAGCGCCACGGTTTCACGTTCACTGCGCGCGAGCTGCGCGAGCTCGCCGCCCTCGTCCTCGCGCGCGCCAAGGCCGGCGGCGCGCACGGCTGCGATTGCGAGGTTTCCGAGGCGTACGGGCTCACGACCACCGTGCGCAAGGGCAAGCCCGACACCCTCGAGCACAACCGCGACCGCTCGCTTGGCGTGTCGGTGTACTTCGGCGAGCGGCCGAAGGTGCGGCGCGGACACGCGAGCACCTCCGACCTCTCGCACGCGGCGATCGAGCAGACGGTGGATGCGGCGCTCGCCATCGCCCGCGAGACGGCCGAGGACGACGCGGCCGGGCTCCCCGACCCGCGGCGCCTCGCGGTCGATCCGCCGGACCTCGACCTTTGTCATCCCTGGGACCTGACGAGCGAAGAGGCGATCGAGATCGCGCGGCGCTGCGAGGCCGCGGCGTTCGCGGCGTCGAAGAAAATCCGCAATTCGGAGGGCGCGACGCTCTCGACCCAACAGTCGCAGTTCGTGCTCGCCAACAGCGAGGGCTTCGTCGCCGGCTATCCCGGCTCCCGGCACTACCTTTCCTGCGCCGTGATCGCGCAGGAAAAGGGGCTCATGCAGCGCGACGACTGGTATTCGAGCTCGCGCGTGCCGGGACAGATCGCCGACCCGGTGGCCCTCGGGCGCTATGCCGGCGAGCGCGCCGCGGCGCGGCTGGGCGCGCGCAAGATCGCCACGCGGCGCGCGCCGGTGCTCTTCGAGGCGCCGGCGGCGATCGGCCTGCTCGGCCACTTCGTCTCCGCGGTCACCGGCGGCAACCTCTATCGCAAGACCAGCTTTCTCGTCGACAGCCTGGGCAAGCGCGTGTTCTCGCCGACGGTGCGTATCGAGGAGCGGCCGCTCGAGCCGCGGGCTTCGGCGAGCACGCCGTTCGACGACGAGGGCGTCGCCACGCGTGCGCGCGTCGTCGTAGACGACGGCGTGCTGCAGGGCTATTTCCTCTCCAGCTATTCCGCGCGCAAGCTCGGCATGGAGACCACCGGCAACGCCGGCGGACACCACAACCTGGTCGTGAGGTGCGAGGGCCCGGACTTCGCCGGCATGCTGCGCGAGATGGGCCGGGGCCTCCTCGTCACCGAGCTCCTCGGCCATGGCATCAACATGGTGACCGGCGATTACTCTCGCGGCGCCGCCGGCTACTGGGTGGAGGGCGGCGAGATCCGCTTTCCGGTCGAGGAAATCACGATCGCCGGCAACCTCAAGGACATGTTCGCCAACATCGCCGCCATCGGCTCCGACGTCCTCGTGAGGAGCGGCCGCTCGTGCGGCTCGATCCTCGTCGAGGGCATGACCATCGCCGGGGATTGAGCCTGCGGCGCTTTTTCCCGGTACTGCTTTTTCTTCTCGCGGGGTGCGCATCGCATCCCGACGCGCCGTTCGTCGGCACCCCGGAGCGCGTGATCGACGAGATGCTGCGTCTCGCCGCGCCGCAGGCGGGCGACGTGCTCTACGACCTGGGCTCGGGCGACGGCCGCATCCCGATCCTCGCCGCGCGGCGCTACGGCATACGCGCCGTCGGCATCGAACGCGATCCGCAGCTCGTCGCTCGCGCGCGGGCGGCGGCCGAGCGCGAGGGCGTGGCGCACCTCGTGCGCTTTCGCGAGGAGGACCTCTTCCAGGCCGATTTCTCGGAGGCAACGGTGGTCACGCTCTACCTGCAGCCCTGGATGAACGAGCGGCTGCGCCCGCGCCTGCAGGCGCTCGCGCCCGGCACGCGCATCGTCGCGCATCAATGGGGGATCGCTGGCTGGGATCCCGAGCGCGCCGTGGAGATGGAAGGCGAGCGCGTCTACCTGTGGACCGTGCCGCCTAGGTGAAGTCGAGCCGCTTCTCGAGCGGCAGCCCGTAGAAACGGATCGGCGAGCGCCGCGGCAGCTCGATGGCCGGCATCGCCTCGGCGGCGAGCGCCTTCACCGTCGCCTCGCTCAGCGACTTCATGAAGTCGGCCGAGAACACGATCTCGCCGTTGCGCGCGCGGTGCACCAGGCGATCGACGATGCTCACGCAGTCGCCGAACGCGACGGACTGCTGCGCGCCGGCCGGCCCCGCCATGCCGAACACCGCCTCGCCGACGTGCAGCGCCGAGGACACCGCCGCCGGCAGGCCGTAGGAGGACTTCCACTCGTCGGCCATCGGGCCGAACTCGCGCTGGATGTCCTGCGCCGCCTTGAGCGCGCGCTCGCAGAACTCCTGACGGTTCGCCGCCGTGAACGCGGCGACCAGCGTGTCGTTCTGCACCGAGAGCACGCTTCCGTGGTTGGCGCTGATCGCCGTCGCGGCGAGCGAGAGAAAGGCGTTCGCGAGCTCGAGCACCTTGGCCGGCTGAAGCACGTCCGAGAGGCGCGTGAAGTTGCGCAGCTCGGCATTGAGGAGCGCGGCGTCGCGCCGTTGCGCCGGGGAGGCCATCAGTGCAGGAGCGCGATGAGGGCCCCCAGCACGGCGATCAGCGCGGCGGCGGCGAACATGGCGAGCTTGCCATTGGAGAGCTTGGGCATCTGCGGGTCGCCCGGTTCCTGCGCCGGTCGGTCCTGCGCGCCGGCCTGCTGCGCCGCGACCTTCTCGTTGAAGTTGCGGAAGAAGTCGTCGGCGACCTTCTTCGCCGCCGCGTCGACCAGGCGCGAGCCGATCTGCGCGAGCTTGCCGCCGACGCTCGCCTTGACGTCGTAGGAGAGCTTGGTGCCGGCGCCTTCGGGGGCGAGGTGGACCTTCGCCCCGCCCTTGGCGAAGCCGGCCGCGCCGCCCTGGCCTTCGAAGGCGATCGAGTAGGACTGCGGCGGATGCACGTCGGAGAGCGTCAGCTTGCCCTTGAACTTGGCGCTCACCGGCCCCACGCGCGCCACCATCAGCACCTGGTAGGCGTTCTCGCCCGTGGGCTCGATAGACTCGCAGCCCGGCACGCAGGCCTTCAGCATCTCCGGGTCGTTGAGCGCATCCCACACCTTCTGCTGCGAGGCGGGAACGAGCTGCTCGCCGCTCATCTCCATGCGCGTCTCTCCATCGGTTCGTTCAGCGTCTTCGCGAGGTCCACCAGGCTCTGCAGATTATGCACCGGCAGGAAGAGGTCGACGTGCGGCAGCATCGCGCGCACGCCCGCAGGGCGCGCCTCGAACTTTTCGTAGCGCAGCAGCGGGTTCAGCCACACCAGGTAGCGGCTGCTCTTGGCGAGGCGCTCCATCTCTTCCGCGAGCCCCTCGCCCGCCTCCCGGTCCAGCCCGTCGGACACGAGCAGCACGCACGCGTTCTGCCCCAGCGTGCGCCGCGCCCACTTGAAGTTGAACTCGCGCAGGCTCGCGCCGATGCGCGTGCCGCCCGACCAGTCCTTGATCGCCTCGGCGACCTTCGCCATGGCGACGTCGACGTCGCGATGACGCAGCTGGCGCGTGATGTTGGTGAGGCGAGTCCCGAACACGAAGACGCTCACCCGGTCGCGGTCGTTGGTGATCGCGTGCAGGAAGTGCAGGAACATGCGCGCGTACGGGTTCATCGACCCGGAAATGTCGCACAGCACGACGAGCGGCGGGTGCAGCTCGCGCGGCGCCGCGCGCACCAGGGGAATGAGGTCGCCGCCCTCGCGCAGCGTTTCTCTCAGGGACCGGCGCAGGTCCACCCTGTTTCCGTTCAAAGAAGGGTAGTAGCGTCGGGTGCGCAGCTCGGGCAGCGGCAGGCGCAGCTCGGCGATCATGCGCTTCGCCTCGGCGAGCTCGGCCGCCGACATGGTGTCGAAGTCCATGCGCTGCAGCACCTCGCGCGAGGAGAAGGTGAGCCGCGCCTCGATGTCCATGCGCTCTTCCGGCGCGCGCTCCTTCGCCTTCTGGTTGAAGAGGGCGTCGGTGAGCCGCTGGCTCTGCTGCTGCTCGGGCTTCGCCGCGCGGCCCTGCACCTTGGGCAGCAGCGCTTGCATCATCCGTTCGGCGAGCTTCGGGTCGCGCCAGAAGATCTGGAACGCC
>DASUFD010000129.1:0-2332 GCA_036274735.1 Burkholderiales bacterium | reverse complement strand
CCGGACGAACGTCCCGGCGTCCTACCTGCCGCTGCAGTGCCGGTGAGGCTTTCGCGGACGGTATCATCCGCCCCACCCCGCCGGTGGAGCCGCGATGCTGACGGTTGACGAGATCCGTTCGATACCGCTGTTCTCGACGCTCGGCATGCCCGAGCTCGAGCTGCTCTCGCGCAATGCCGCCGACATCCGCCTGGGCGTGGGCGAATACGTCGCGCACGAAGGCGGGCAGGAGCGCGCGCTGTTCGCCGTGCTCGAGGGGAAGATGGAGGTCGTCAAGCTGTTCGACGGCATCGAGCGCACGCTGGGGTGGCGCCCCAGGGGCGCCATCTTCGGGGAGCTGCCGATCGCCCTCAACACGCCGCTCTACGGCGGCTATCGGGCCGCGGAGCCGTCCCGCGTCATGCGCGTCGAGCTGCCGCAGTACTACGCGATCGCGTCGGCCTCGCCCGACCTCGCCATGAAGGTCGCCGCCCTGGCGCGCGAGCGCATCGGCGGCATGCAGGGCATCGAAGCCGAGGCACCCAGGCCGCGCGTGACCCTCGTGGGACATCGCTGGGACGAGGCGTGCGGCCGGGTGCGACAGTTCCTCGCGCGCAACCAGATCACCTACGAGTGGCTGACGCCGGAGACCCCGGACCTGGCCGCGCGCTGGCAGGCCCCGCCGCCGGCCGAGGGCGACTGCCCGGTCCTGCGGCTGAGCGACGGCACCCTGCTCGTGCGGCCGGCGGCGCGCGATCTGGCGGAGCGCCTCGGTCTGCAGACCGGCCCCCGGCTCGCCGAGTACGACACCGTCGTGATCGGCGGGGGCCCGGCCGGGCTCGCGGCGGCCGTGTACGGCGCCTCCGAAGGACTGCGCACGCTGGTGGTCGAGCGCGAAGCGCCGGGCGGCCAGGCGGGAACCTCCTCGCGCATCGAGAACTATCTCGGCTTTCCGAGCGGCGTCTCGGGCGACGAGCTGTCGAGCCGCGCGCTCAAGCAGGCGCGCCGCCTCGGCGCGGAGATCCTCGTGACGCGTTCCGTCGCGGGCATCGACCTGGGGCAGCGCCGCATCGTCCTCGACGGCGACGAGGCCATCCGTGCGCGCACGCTGGTGCTTGCGACCGGGGTGTCGTGGCGCCGCCTGACGCTCGAGGGCTTCGAGCGCCTGATCGGCAAGGGCATCTACTACGGGGCCGCGCGCAGCGAGGCGAGCTCGACGCAGGGGCTCGATATCCACCTCATCGGCGCCGGCAACTCGGCCGGCCAGGCCGCCGTGTACTTCGCCAATCACGCCCGCACGGTGACGCTCGTGGTGCGCGGCGACTCGCTCGAGAAGAGCATGTCCCGGTATCTCATCGACCAGCTCCGCGCGAAGTCGAACGTCGTGGTCCGCCTGCAGGCCGAGGTCGTGGCGGCCCATGGCGACACGCACCTCACCCACATCGACATCCGCGACAGCGCGGGCGCCGAGGCTCGCCGGGCCGAGTGCGGCGGGCTGTTCATCTTCATCGGCGCCGACGCCGAGACCGGATGGCTCCCGGCGGAGATCGCGCGCGACCGGCGCGGCTACGTCCTGACCGGCGACGACGTGGTCAGGGCAAAGCGCTGGACGCACGATCGCGACCCCTATCTGCTCGAGAGCAGCGTCCCGGGCGTGTTCGCCTGCGGGGACGTGCGCCTCAGCCCGGTCAAGCGCGTCGCCTCGGCCGTCGGCGAGGGCAGCATGGCGATCGCCTTCATCCACCGCTACCTGCAGGAAGCGGGGGCATAGAACCGATGCCCGGCTTCGCCTTCACCCAGGTGAACGTCTTCTCCGCAGCGCCGCTCGACGGCAACCCGCTGGCCGTCGTGCACGATGCACAGGCGCTCTCCGACGCGCAGATGAGCGCGCTCGCCAACTGGACCAACCTCTCCGAGACGACCTTCCTGCTCCCGCCGACCGATTCCGGGGCAGACTACCGCGTGCGCATCTTCACGCCCGCCCGCGAGCTGCCGTTCGCCGGGCATCCCACGCTCGGCAGCTGCCATGCGTGGCTTGCCGCGGGCGGCAAGCCACGCCGGCAGGACATGCTCGTGCAGGAGTGCGGCGCCGGGCTGGTGCGCGTGCGCCGCGACGGCGCCCGCCTGGCGTTCGCAGCGCCCAAGCTCCTGCGCACCGGGCCGCTCGAGGCGGAGACCCTGGCAAAGATCGCGAAGGCGCTCGGCATTTCCGCCAAGGACATCCTCCATCACCAGTGGGCCGACAACGGGCCCGGCTGGTGCGCCGTGATGCTCGGCTCGGCGAAGCAGGTACTGGCGCTGAAACCGGACTACGCGGCGCTGAATCCGCTCAATCTCGGCGTGGTCGGTCCCC
>DASUFD010000128.1:0-14552 GCA_036274735.1 Burkholderiales bacterium | reverse complement strand
GGCTATCTTTTCAAGAAGCTGCAATACCCGCTGGCGCCCCTCGTCCTCGCCATCGTGCTCGGCGACAACGCCGAGGCTTCGTTCCGCCAGGCGATGCTGATCTCGCAGGGCGACATGAGCGTGTTCTTCGCCAACAAGCTGGTCGGCACGATGGTGACGCTCGCCCTGATCCTGCTCTTGTGGCCGCTCCTCTCCTGGCTCTGGTCTAGGGTTCGCCGAGCTTCTGCCTGAGGCGCGACAGCGTCTCGGGCGTGAGGTTGAGGTAGGCGGCAAGCTCCTTCTTGGGGATGCGGCCGGCGAGCTCGGGGTGCTTGCGCTGGAAGCGCGCCATGCGCCCCGAGGCATCGAGCAGGTGCAGCGTGATGGTGTGCGCCATCACCTCGGACATGAGGCGCATCACTTCGTACTCGAAGCGGTGCTTGATCTCGGGATGCCGGTCGAGAAACTCCGCCCAGAGCGCGAGCGGCAGCTCGGCCGTGCGCGCCTTCGTCACCGCAACGATCGAGTAGGGCAAGGGCGTGCGCAGGCGCCAGGCCGCGTACGAGGTATCCATCTCGGTCTCCGCCGCGAAGCGCAGGATCATCTCGCGGCCCTGCGGATTCGAGACCACCCGCTTCACCATGCCTTCGAGGATGAAGAACTGCTCCATTTCCTCGTCGCCCTGGCGGACCAGGGGATCACCCTTCTGGTAGTCGGCGATCGCGAGCAGCGGCTCGAGCTCCGCCCATTGGGCGGCGCTCATCCCGGCGAGGGACTGGTTCTGGCGCAGCTGCAGCCGGATGCTGTTGCGCTGCGGATGCGCCGCCAGCTTGGTCATCTTGAAAGCGGCTGCCATAGAGCTTTGATCCCGGAGGCCCGGCATTCTAGTCCCTTGACCTCAGTCAAGGCCGCTCCCGCCTCTCGTTCTTACCATAGCGTCCCTCGCGAAGCAGGACAGTCAGGAGGCACTCATGGGCAGCGCCGAACCGCAAGTCGCCACCAGCGCCGAGCCGCAAGTGATCGACGGATTCCAACTGGTCATCGATGCGCTGAAGCGCAACGGCATCGACACCATCTTCGGCCTGCCGGGCATCCCGATCACCGACCTCACGCGCAAGGCGCAGGCCGCCGGCATGCGGGTGATCTCGTTCCGTCATGAGCAGAGCGCCGGCTACGCGGCCTCGATTGCCGGCTTCATCACCCAGAAGCCCGGCATCTGCCTGACGGTGTCGGCGCCCGGCTTCCTGAACGGCCTGACCGCCCTCGCCAACGCCACCACCAACTGCTTCCCGATGATCCTCGTCAGCGGCTCGAGCGAGCGAGAGATCGTCGACCTGCAACAGGGCGACTACGAGGAGATGGACCAGCTCGCGATCGCCAGGCCCCTGTGCAAGGCGGCGTTCCGCGTGCTTCACGCCGAGGACATCGGCGTCGGTATCGCGCGCGCCATTCGCGCCGCCGTTTCCGGGCGCCCGGGCGGCGTCTACCTCGATCTGCCCGGCAAGCTCTTCCCGCAGACCCTCGATGCCGAGCTCGGGCGCCGCTCGCTCATCGAGGTCGTCGATCCCGCGCCGCGCCAGATCCCGGGCGCGGAGGCGGTGAAGCGTGCGCTCGATCTGCTGAGGAGCGCGAGGAAGCCGCTCATCATCCTCGGCAAGGGCGCGGCGTACGCGCAAGCCGATTCGGCAATAAGGCATCTCGTCGAAAAGTCCGGGATTCCGTACCTGCCGATGTCGATGGCGAAGGGCCTGCTGCCCGATACGCACGAGCAGTGCGCCTCCGCGGCGCGCTCGTTCGTCCTGCCCGGCGCCGACGTGGTGATGCTGATCGGCGCGCGCCTCAACTGGCTGCTTTCGCACGGCAAGGGCAAGACCTGGGGCGGCAAGAGCGCGAAGGACTGGGGCGGCCAGAAGTTCATCCAGGTCGATATCTCGCCGCAGGAAGCCGACAGCAACGTGCGCATCGACGCGCCCGTGGTCGGCGACATCGGCTCGTGCGTCTCGGCGCTGCTCGAGGGTATGGGCGCGGGCTGGCCAAAGCCGCCGGCGGAATGGCTGTCCGCCGTCGCCGAGAAGAAGAAAGCCAATGTGGCCAAGATGGCCGAGACGCTGGCGAAGAATCCTTCGCCGATGACCTTCCACAGCGCGCTGAACGTGGTGCGCGACATCGTCAAGGCGAATCCCGATGCCTACCTGGTGAACGAAGGCGCGAACGCCCTGGACTTCACGCGCAGCATCGTCGACATGTACAAGCCGCGCCGGCGGCTCGACGTCGGCACGTGGGGCGTGATGGGCATCGGCATGGGCTTTTCGGTCGCAGCTGCAGTCGTGAGCGGCCAGCCGGTAATCGCCGTCGAGGGCGACAGTGCCTTCGGCTTTTCCGGAATGGAGGTGGAGACCCTCTGCCGCTACAACCTTCCGGTGTGCGTCGTCATCATGAACAACAACGGCGTCTACCGCGGCGACGAAAAGAACCCGAGCGGCGGCTCCGATCCTTCGCCCTTGGTGTTCGTCAAGGCGGCACGCTATGAGCGCCTCATGGAAGCCTTCGGCGGCGTCGGCGTATACGCCACGACGCCGGCGCAGCTGCGAAGCGCGATGGAGGAAGCCGTGCGCTCGCGCCGACCGACGCTGATCAATGCGGTGATCGACGAGGGCGCGGGCACCGAGAGCGGACGCATCACCGCCCTCAACCCGACGGCGAAGAAGAAGTAGGTCTCTTGGAGGAGAAAGCATGGAAGCATTGAAGGGCGTCCGCATCCTCGACATGACCCACGTGCAGGCGGGTCCGACCTGCTCGCAGCTCCTCGCCTGGATGGGCGCGGACGTGATCAAGTTCGAGAACCCGCAGGGC
The DNA here is from genome assembly GCA_036274735.1 of Burkholderiales bacterium. Taxonomy (GTDB): domain Bacteria; phylum Pseudomonadota; class Gammaproteobacteria; order Burkholderiales; family SG8-39; genus SCGC-AG-212-J23. Next base: position 11,720 of record DASUFD010000128.1, on the reverse strand, counting down.
GACGCGACACGCGGCCAGCTGCGCGACGTGCCGAACGCCGACAGCCTGTACTTCACGATGCTGAACTGCAACAAGCGCTCGATCACCGTGAACATGAAGAGCGCCGAGGGCAAGCAGGTGTTCGTCGACCTGCTGAAGAAGTGCGACATCGTCATGGAGAACTTCGGCCCGGGCGTGCTCGACCGCTTCGGCTTTCCCTGGGAAAAGATCCACGAGATCAATCCCAAGATCGTCATGGGCTCGATCAAGGGCTTCGGCTCGACCGGGCCGTACGCCGAGTTCAAGGCGTACGAGAACGTCGCGCAGGCGATGGGCGGAGCGATGAGCACGACCGGCGTGCCCGACGGCCCCCCGTTCGTCACCGGCGCGCAGATCGGCGACTCCGGCACCGGCCTGCACCTGGCGATCGGCCTGCTCGCGGCGCTGCGCCAGGCCGAGCGCACCGGGCAGGGGCAGTACGTCGAAGTCGCGATGATGGACGGGGTGATGAACCTGTGCCGCGTGAAGTTCCGCGACCACCAGCGCCTGCAGCACGGCGAGCTGGCGGAATACTCGGTACCCACCTACAAAGGCATGGGTGAAGTGCCGCGCGCGGGCAACGACTCGGGGGGCGGCCAGCTCGGCAACGCCATCCACTGCAAGCCGCACGGCGCGAACGATTGGCTGTACGTGGTGGTGCAGGAGGCGGTGTGGACGGCGCTCGCCAGCCGCATCGGGCCGGAGGTCGGCATGCCGGAGATGGCGAGCGATGCCCGGTTCGCGAAGATTTCGGATCGAAGAAAGAATCAGAACCTGATGTGGACGCTCATCAACAAGTTCGCCGAGAAGTACACCAAGCGCGAGCTGATGGCGATCCTGAACCCGCTCGACGTGCCGTGCGGGCCGATCATGAGCACCGAGGACCTCGCGAACGACGAGCACGTGCGCGGCCGCGACATGTGGGTGGAGCTCGACCATCCGCAGCGCGGCAAGTGGTTCAACGTAGGAATGCCGATCAAGCTCTCCGCCTCGCCGGCGCAGATCAGGCGCTCGCCGACCCTTGGCGAGCACACCGAGGAAATCCTTCAGCAGGTCTTGGGCTATGAGAAAGAAAAAATTGCTGCCCTGAAGAGCGCCGGCGCCTTTTCCATTCCCCCGAAGAAGGCGGCGTGATGAGGATTGCGATTATCGGTCAACAGGATTTCGGCAAGGCCGTGCTCGAGGCGTTCCTCGCGCGCGGCGACCAGGTTGGCGCGGTGTTCTGTGCGCCGGAGAAGGAAGGCGGCCGCCCGGACGCGCTGCGCGTGGCCGCGCAGGAGAAGGGGCTCAAGGTCCACCAGTTCAAGTCTCTGAAGGCTGCCGAGGCGGTGCAGGCGATGAAGGAGGCGAACGCCGAGATCGGCATCATGGCCTTCGTCCTGCAGTTCGCGCCGCAGGACTTCGTGAAGATCCCGAAGCACGGGACGATCCAGTACCACCCCTCGCTGCTGCCCAAGTACCGGGGGCCGTCGTCCATCAACTGGCCGATCACCCGGGGAGAGACGGAGACCGGCCTCAGCATCTTCCGCCCCACCGACGGCCTGGACGAAGGCGCGGTGATCCTGCAGAAGCGCACGCAGATCGGCGAGAACGACACACTCGGCAACGTTTATTTCGAGCGGCTCTTTCCGATGGGCGTGCAGGCCATGCTCGAAGCTGCCGACCTCGTCGTGGCCGGCAAGCACCAAGAGCGCGAGCAGGACGAGTCGCAGGCTTCCTACGAAGGCTGGTTCCGCGAGGCCGAGGCGAAGATCCACTGGGCCAATCACGTGGACTTCATTCACAACGTAATCCGCGGCTCCGATCCCGCGCCGGGCGCGTGGACGACGCTGAACGGCACCAAGCTCCAGCTCTTCGATAGCCGCAAGGAGCCCGTACGCACGTTCGGCGCAGTGAAGGGAAAGATCGGCGAGATCGTGGAGGTCAAGGACGGCCGGATGATCGTCTCGGCACAGGGCGGGCGGATTCACGCCGGCAAGGCCAAGCTTGGCGACGGCAAGAAGGTCGCGGCCGCCGAGCTCTTTTCGAGCGGGCAGCTCAAGGTCGGTTCGCTCCTGGGGAGCTAGCCCGCACCGCCGCGCCGGGCGAGAGCTGCGCGAGCATTTGACGCGGCTCATGTTCGACTGCAACAATGCGTCCCAGGGTGCTGTTTTGAGGAGGGTTGTTGCCGCGCGTTGCGCGGGACCGCGTAGCGTAGAATTTTTTCGCGGAACACCCCAAGGGAGCGGCCGCTGGACCTGACGCAGACGCTGGAGATCGCCACGTGCACGGATCCGGGCATGGTGCGCTCGCACAACGAGGACTCGATCGCGGCCGACGCGGCGAATGGCCTCGTTGTGCTCGCCGATGGCATGGGCGGCTACAACGCGGGCGAGGTGGCGAGCGGCATGGCGACGACTGTCATCGTGAGCGAGATGCGGCAGATCCTCACGAACGTGCGCCCCTACGACGTCGAGCAGGCTTCCAGCCGCGAAGTCGCCGCGCGGCTGGTGCGCGAGCAAGTCCTGAAGGCGAACAACTCGATCTTCCAGGCCGCGCAGAGCCAGCCGCAGTACGCGGGCATGGGCACGACGCTCGTGGTCTGCCTCTTCTACGACAACCGGGTCCTCGTGGCGCACCTCGGAGATTCGCGCCTGTACCTCCTGCGCGGCAGCGAGTTCCGACAGGTGACGCGAGACCACTCGCTTCTCCAGGAGCAGATCGACTCCGGAATCATCACTGCCGAGCAGGCGAAAAAGGCGGCGCACAAGAACCTGGTGACGAAGGCGCTCGGCATCGACCCGAGCGTCGAGCCCGAGATTCACGAGTACGCGACCAAGCCGGGCGATATCTACCTGCTTTGCTCCGACGGGCTGTGCGACATGGTGAACGACGAGGACATCGGCATGACGCTGAGCGCCCTTGGCGCCAACCTCAACCTCGCTGCGCAGCAGCTCGTGCAGATGGCCAATGACAACGGAGGCCGCGATAACGTTTCGGTTATACTGGTCCGGGTTCTCAGGGAGTACCCCGGCCCGCGCGGCGTCATGGCTAAGATGTTCGCATGGTTAAAATAAGCTCCCCCAGGGGCCGCCAATGGCAAAACTGATACTCAGCATGGATGGTCTGGTGCTCAAGGAGATTCCGCTTACGAAGGAGCGCACCACCATCGGCCGCAAGCCCCACAACGACATACAGATCGACAATCTCGCGGTGAGCGGCGAGCACGCCGTCATCGTCACCATCCTGAACGACTCCTTTCTCGAGGACCTCGGCAGCACCAACGGGACGGTGGTCAACGGCAATCCGATCAAGAAGCACTTCCTGCAGAACAACGACGTCATCGAGCTTGGCAAGTACAAGTTGAAGTTCGTCGGCGAGGCCGCGCCGGCGGCGTCCGCCGAGAAGGCGGATTTCGAGAAAACCATGGTGTTGCGCCCATCGGCGATCAAGGCGGCCAGCGTGCCCGCGGGCGCGGGCGCGCAGGCGGCAGGCGTGGCCCGCCAAGCGGCGGCGCAGGCGGCCGCCGTCAGCGCGGCCGCGACCGGGCTTGCCGACAAGGATGCGCGCACCGCCTCGGGGCCGTCGGCCGCTCCGGCGGCGGCAAAGCCCGGCGGGCAGCCGCTAGGCGCCATTCAGCTGCTCTCCGGTACGAATGCCGGCCGGGAGCTCGAGCTCATCAAGCCCCTTACCACGCTCGGTAAGCCGGGCGTGCAGGTCGCGGTGCTCACGCGCCGGCCTCAGGGCTACTTCATCACCCACGTCGAAGGTGGCAGCCGCCCGTCGGTGAACGGCCAGGAGATCGGCCCGGCGCCGCACGCCCTGAAGGACCACGACGTGATCGAGCTCGCCGGCGTCAAGATGGAATTCTTCTTGAAGGCGTGACCTGAGACAGCACGTCGTAAGGGTCGTTCTCGGCCTTGCGATCACGCTGTTCTTCGTCGGCCACGCCGATCGCCGCTACCCGACGGGCGACGGCCGAATAGGGTTCATCACCCGTCTCGACAACATCCTGTACGACGCGCGGCTCACGGCGACCATGCCGCGCGGCGTGGACGAGCGCATCGTCATCCTCGATATCGACGAGAAAAGCCTCGGCGAGCTCGGCCGCTGGCCGTGGGGACGCGACCTAATGGCCCGGACGCTCGACGAGCTGTTCACCCGCTACGGCGTCGAGCTGGTCGCGTTCGACGTGGTGTGGAGCGAGGCCGACACGAGCTCGGGGCTGCAAGTCCTCGACACGCTCGCGCGCAATGAACTTGCCGACGACGCGGAGTTTCGCGCCGCCTATGCCAGGCTGCGGCCGGCCCTCGACTTCGACGCTCGTTTCGCTGCGGCCATGCGAAACCGCCCCGTTGTGCTCGGCTACTACTTCAACAGCGACGCGCGTGCGGTGCGGGCCAACGCGCTGCCGGCGCCGGCACTGCGGCGCGGAACTTTCGCCGGGCGCGACGTAGAGTTCCCCGAATGGCGCGGCTTCACCAGCAACCTGCCTCGGTTCACGGCAAGCGCTGCCGGCGCCGGTCACTTCAACCTGCTCGTGGACATCGACGGCATCCTGCGGCGGGTGCCGCTCCTCGCCGAATTCGACGGCGCGTACTACGAAGCGCTGCCGCTCGCAGTGGTCCGCGCCTACTATGCCAAGCGCTTGGGCGCGCCGCCATCGGTGGAGCCAGGCTATCCGCCGAAGCGCGAGCGCGACCTCGAGTGGTTGACCGTCGGGCCCCTCACGATTCCGGTGGACGAGAACGGGGCCGCGCTCGCTCCCTACCGCGGCCCAAAGCTCAGCTTTCCCTACATCCCGCTCGCCGACGTCGTGAAGGGCCGCGTCCCCGCGGAGGCGCTCAAGGGCAAGATCGTGCTCGTCGGCGCGACTGCGCCCGCGCTCCAGGACCTTCGCGCCACGCCTGTCGGCAGCGCTTTTCCCGGAGTGGAGGTGCATGCCAACCTGATCGCCGGCATGCTCGATGAGTCCCTGCTGCGACGGCCGTGGTTCACCCAAGGCGCGGAAGTCGCGCTGCTGCTCGTCGGCGGCGTGACGCTGGCGCTCGTCGTGCCGATGGCCTCGGCGCTATGGGCGAGCGCGCTCGTCGCGCTCGGCGTCGCGCTCATCGTCGGCTTCAACATGGCGGCGTGGGAGCTCGGCCTCGTCTTGCCTCTCGCCAGCTGGCTCCTGATGGCGCTCGCGATCTACACGATGAACATGGCATACGGATACTTCGTCGAATCGCGGGCGCGTCGCCTGCTCGCCGGCCGCTTCGGCGAATACGTGCCGCCCGAGATCGTCGCGCGCATGGCGCGCGACCCCGCGCGCTATGACATGCAGCCCAAGGACGCCGAGCTGACGATTCTCTTTTGCGACGTGCGCGATTTCACGCGCACCTCGGAGGCGCTCGCCCCCGAGGCCCTGCGCGAGTACATCAACGAGTATCTGACGGCGATGAGCGCCATCATCCGCAGCCGCCACCGCGGCACGCTCGACAAGTATATCGGCGATGCGATCATGGCCTTCTGGGGCGCGCCGCTCGACAACCCGCAGCATGCGCGAGACGCCCTGCTCGCCGCGCTCGACATACAGAAGGAGTGCGCCGTCCTGAACGAGCGCTTTACGGCGCGCGGCTGGCCCCGCCTTCGCATCGGCATCGGGGTGAACTCGGGGCGCGTGCGCGTCGGAGACATGGGCTCCCAGGTGCGCCGCGCCTACACCGCGATGGGCGACGCCGTGAACGTTGCCTCCCGCCTCGAGGGGCGCACGAAGTATTATGGCGTCGGCATCCTCGTCGGCGAGGCCACCCGCAGGAAGGCGTCCGAAATGCTTTTCCGGGAGGTCGATCGGGTGAGGGTAAAGGGAAGGGAGGGCGCCATAACCGTTTACGAGCCGCTCGGCCTCGCCCACGAGGCCGGCCCCGAAGTGCGCGCCGAACTCGAGCACTGGGAGTGCATGCTCGCCGCCTTGCGCTCCGGCCGCTGGGCCGATGCCGAGCGCGCGCTGGCCGAGCTCGAGCGCCTGCAGCCGCAGCGCGAGCTCTGTCGGCTCTACGCGGAGCGGCTGGCGGCGCTGCGAGGCGCACCGCCGGGCAACCCCGGGGAGCTGCCGGTCATGGCGTTCGACGAGAAATAAGCGTGCGCCTGCGCGTCCTCGGCTGCTCCGGCGGGATCGGCGGGCGCCATCTGCGCACAACCTCGTTTCTCGTCGACGGCGACATTCTCATCGACGCGGGCAGCGGGGTCGGCGACCTGACCCTCGCCGAGCTGTCGCAGATCGATCATATCTTCGTCACGCACTCGCACCTCGACCACGTCACCTCGATTCCCTTTCTCGTCGACACCGTGGGCGGCATGCGCTCGCGGCCGATCGCGGTGTACGCAACGCGCGCGACGATCGAGATCCTGCGCAACCACCTCTTCAACTGGGCGATCTGGCCCGATTTCGCGGAGATTCCGTCGCCGCAGGCGCCATTCATGCGCTATCAGGAGATCGAGCTCGGCCGCCCGATCGTGCTCGCCGGGCGCAGCATCACGCCGATTCCGGCCCGGCACACGGTGCCGGCGGTCGGCTATCACCTCGACAGCGGCGCCGCGAGCCTGGTGTTCACCGGGGACACGGGCCAGAACGACGCGCTCTGGCAGGTGGTCAATCGCATCGCCAACCTCAAGTTCCTGATCATTGAGACCGCGTTCTCGAACAAGGAGCGGCAACTGGCGGAGATGTCGCGCCACCTCTGTCCCGCCACCTTGGGGGAGGAGCTCGGCAAGCTCGAGCGTGCCGCCGAGATCTATATCACTCACCTCAAGCCCGGTGAGATCGAGCCGACGATGCTCGAGATCGAGGAATGCGCGGGCCGGTTCCGACCGCAGATGCTGCAGAACAACCTGGTCCTGGAGTTCTGATATGGCGGGGCGCGGACAGCTGCCGCGCGCGACCGTCGCTCAGCTCGCGGCGCTCGCGCCCTTGGCGGCGTTGCCGCACGAGCGCCTCGCCGAGCTGGCGGAGATCGCGTTCGTCGAGCATGCACAGCGCGGTGTCGACCCGCTGCAGGACCGCGCGCCGCAGGCGCAGGCGCTGTTCCTCCTGCAGGGGGAGCTGCTGCTCGCCTTCGAGGGCGGCGGCACGCAGGTGCTGGTCGGCGGCACGGAGGAAGCGCGCAGCGCGCTGAACCGCAACCGCGGCCGTGTGGTACGCAGCAAGGCGATCACCGAGGTGGAGCTTCTCGCCCTCGATGACGAAGTGCTCGACGTCGTCACCACCTGGGACAACGTCGCGGCCGGCGCCGGCGACGGCGACGGGCGCCTCGTAGCGAGCGCCTTCTCGATCGCCAACCTGCGCAGCGGCGCGTTTTCGCAGCTGCCCGCGGCGCACATCGACGAGCTTTTCAAGCGCTTCGCGCGCGTCGGCGTCGCGCGCGGCGAGACGGTGATCCGCGAGGGCGACGAGGGCGACTTCTACTACGTGGTCGAGTCCGGGCGCTTTCGCGTCGAGCGCATGGTGGGCGGCGCGCGCGTGCTGCTCGCGGAGGTGAAGAGCGGAGACACGTTCGGCGAGGAAGCGCTGGTCTCGGAAGCCAAGCGCAACGCAAGCGTGCAGGCGATCGGCGAAGGCGTGCTGCTGCGCCTTGCACGAACGGACTTCAACGAGCTGCTGCGCGAGCCGCTGCTGCGGCGCATCGCCTACGCGGATGCCGCCGAGAAGGTGCGTCACGGCGCGCTCTGGCTCGACGTGCGCTATCCCTCCGAATACCAGTACGACAAGCTGCCGGGCGCGATCAACGTGCCGCTCGCCGAGGTGCGCAACATGTTCGCAGTGCTCGATCGGTCCCGGGAGTACGTGGTGTACTGCCAAAGCGGCCGGCGGAGCGCCGCCGCCGCGTTCCTTTTCGCACAGCGCGGATTCAGCGTCTGGCTCCTCGAGGCAGGGCTGAAAGGCGCCGTGGCGCGATCGTCATAAGTGGGCAAAAGTCTTTGTGAATCAGTAGGTCTGAGGCTATTATGCAAGCCCAGTAAGAACAGCAGTCGGGGGGATTGAAATGAGCGCAGTGCTGAGCCATTCGGCTTCCGCGCCGACCGACGTCGGCGCCCGCCTGGCGTTCCAGAAGCAACTCCAGGCGGTGACGAACAAGATCCACGCTACCAACAACATCGACGAGATCATGCTCGAGGTGAGCGCGGACGTCTGCGCCTTGTTCAACGCCGATCGCCTGACGATCTACTCGGTGAGCGAGGACAAGCAGGCCATCGTCTCGAAGGTGAAGACGGGCCTCAACTCGTTCAAGGATCTGAAGCTGCCGATCGCCGAGCATTCCATCGCCGGCTATGTCGGGCTGGCGAGGAAGACCATCAACATCAAGGACTGCTACGACGAAGCCGAGCTGCGCGGGATCAACCCCAGTCTGCGCTTCCTGCAGGAGGTCGACAAGCGCACCGGCTACCGGACCAAGCAGCAGCTCGTGGCGCCGATCGTCGAGCCGGCGAGCGGCGAGCTGATCGGCGTCATCCAGATCATCAACAACAAGGCGGGCATGCCGTTCGGCACGCTCGCGGAAGAGGGCGTGAGCGAGCTGGCTCAGACGCTCGCCATCGCCTTCAAGCAGCGCCAGAAGCCGACCGTCGCCAAAACGAAGTACGACTATCTGATTGCCGATGCCGTGCTTTCCGCCGGCGAGTTCGAGTTGGCCGCGCGCCAAGCGCGCAAGAAGGCGCTCGACATCGAGCAGGTGCTGACCGACGAGTTCCAGGTGAAGCTATCCGCGATCGGCTCGGCGCTGTCGAAGTTCTTCGGCGTGCCCTACGAGCCGTTCAAGTCCGACCGGGTAAAGCCCGCCGAGCTGCTGAAGAACCTGAAGCGCGAGTACGTCGAGGCGAATCTGTGGGTGCCGATCGACGACACCAAGGAAGGCCTGGTGGTGCTGTGCCTCGATCCCGAGCGCATCCGCTCCTCGCGCATCGCCTCGAACGTGTTTCCCAAGGCCCGCATCGTCTACCGCATCACCACCCACAAGGAGTGGAAGGACACGCTGAACCAGTTCTACGGGCAGGAGTCGGCGCAGATGGACCTCGGCAACGTCGAGGACCTGCTCTCGGGACTGGAGGGCGACGAGGGCGACGTGTTCGAAGCGGGGTCGGGGGACGACGTTTCCGCCGCCGCGGACAACGAGCTCGTCAAGCTCGTCAACAAGGTGATCGTCGAGGCCTACAACCAGGGCGCCTCCGACATCCACATCGAGCCCTATCCCGGCAAGGCGAAGACCGAGATCCGCTTCCGCAAGGACGGCTCGCTCGGCCCGTACATCGAGATTCCCTCGAGCTACCGGGCGGCGATCGTCGCGCGCATTAAGATCATGTGCGACCTGGACATCTCGGAGAAGCGCAGACCGCAGGACGGCAAGATCAAGTTCAGGAAGTTCGGCCCGCTCGACATCGAGCTGCGCGTCGCCACCATCCCGACCGCCGGCGGCGTCGAGGACATCGTCATGCGTATCCTTGCCGCCGGGGAGCCGATCCCGCTCGACAAGATGGGCTTTTCGGCGCCCAACCTCGACAAGCTGAAGAACGCGGTGTCCAAGCCCTACGGCCTGTTCTTCGTGTGCGGGCCGACCGGCTCGGGCAAGACGACCACGCTGCACTCGGTGCTGAAGTCGCTCAATACCCCGGACACGAAGATCTGGACCGCCGAGGACCCGGTCGAGATCACGCAGAAAGGTCTGCGCCAGGTCCAGGTTAACAAGAAGGCCGGCCTCGATTTTGCCGCGGTCATGCGGTCGTTCCTGCGCGCCGACCCGGACATCATCATGGTGGGCGAGATGCGCGACAAAGAGACGACCTCCATCGGCATCGAAGCTTCGCTGACGGGCCACTTGGTCTTCGCCACGCTGCACACCAACTCGGCACCGGAATCCATCATCCGTCTCCTCGACATGGGGATGGACCCATTCAACTTCTCCGACGCGCTGCTCGGCATCCTGGCGCAGCGACTCGCCAAACGACTCTGCTCGTGCAAGCAACCCTATACGCCGGAGTCGGCGGAGCTGACCTCCTTTCTTCGCGAGTACTGCGAAGAGCTGATGAACACGGCGCGCTTCAAGTCCGACCCGAAGGCGGCCATGGAGTCGGTCTACCGCGACTGGGTGAAGCTCTACGGCAACGACAAGGGACAGCTCACGTTCTACAAGCCGGTCGGCTGCGACAAGTGCGCCGGCTCGGGCTTCAAGGGCCGATCGGCCCTGCACGAGTTGCTCATCGCCACCGACCGCATCAAGAAGGCGATCCAGGAGCATGCCCGGGTCGCCGAGATCCTCGGCATATCTCTCGAGGAGGGCATGCGCACCCTGAAGCAGGACGGCATGGAGAAGTGTCTCGCCGGGGTGACGCACATCAAGGAAGTCCGCTCGGTCTGCATCAAGTAGGGCGGGGGCGAAACTCCCGATGAGCCCAAGCTTCGACGCCACCGCAGGACGGCGTGCCGCAGGGGCCGCCGGTCACGACGACCTCGTCCAGCGCCTGGAGGAGCTGAACGCGATCGGCGCGTCGCTCTCGGCCGAGCGCGACATCAACCGGCTGCTCGAGACCATCCTCACGGCGGCGAAGGCGATTACTCGCGCCGACGGCGGGACGCTCTACCGGCTCACCGAGGATCGCACGCTGCGCTTCGAGATCATGCGCACGACCTCGCTCAGGTTCTATCTGGGCGGAACGACCGGCAATCCGATCCCCTTCTACCCGATCAAGCTGACCAAGGACGGCAAACCCAATCACGAAATGGTCGCCGCGTACGCGGCGCTTACCGGCAAGACGGTGAACATCGCCGACGCCTATACCGCGGAGGGCTTCGATTTCACCGGCACGCGGGCCTTCGACGCCAAGACTGGCTACCGCTCGAAGTCCTTCCTCACCGTGCCGATGCGCAATCATGAAGGCGAGACGATCGGCGTGCTGCAACTCATCAACGCCCAGGACCCGCGCACCGGGGAGATCGTCGCCTTCTCCGCCGCCGACCAGCGCCTCGCCGAATCGCTCGCCTCGCAGGCCGCCATCGCGCTCACCAACCGGCTGCTCATCAACCAGCTCGAGCAGCTGTTCGAATCGTTCATCAATTTGATCAACACGGCGATCGACGAGAAGTCCCCCTATACCGGGGGCCACTGCCAGCGTGTGCCGGTGCTGACCATGATGCTGGCGGAAGCAGTGAACGAGACCCGCGAGGGGCCGCTCAGCGCCTTCAGCATGAACGAGAAGGACCGCTACGAGCTGAAAATCGCCGGGCTGCTGCACGATTGCGGCAAGGTGACGACGCCGGTGCACATCGTCGATAAGGCGACCAAGCTCGAAACGATCTACGATCGGATCCATCTGATCGAGACGCGCTTCGAGGTGCTGAAGCGCGATGCGGAGATCGAGTCGCTGCGCCGCGCGCAGGCTTGCCGCGAGGCGCGCCAGCCGGTGGAGGCCGCCGAAGAGGACGGACGGCTACGCGAGCGGCTGCGCGCGCTCGAAGACGACTGGCGCTTCCTGCATTCCTGCAACATCGGCTCCGAGCGCATGAGCGACGCCGACATCGAGCGGGTGCGACGCATTGCCCAGTATCGCTGGCGCGATCCGTCGGGGCACGAGGCGAGCTTCCTGACCGATGACGAGGTGAAGAACCTCACCATTCGCGCCGGAACCTTGACCGAAGAAGAGCGCAAGGTCATCAACCACCATATCGTGGCGACCATCCGCATGCTCGAGGC
>DASUFD010000127.1:0-25954 GCA_036274735.1 Burkholderiales bacterium | reverse complement strand
TCCCTACAAGAAGATCGTGCGCTCGGTCTCGAAGTACGCGATTGCCGACATCACGCTCGACTTCGAGGACGGCACCGACATCTACTGGGCGCGGCAGCAGGTGGCCGAGCGCCTCGCGGCGGTGACGCGCGACCTGCCGGCCGGGGTCGCCGGCGGGCTCGCCCCGATCACCACACCGCTCGGCGAGATGTTCATGTTCACGGTCGAGGGTCCGCTCTCGCTCGACGAGAAGCGCACCCTCATCGACTGGACCATTCGGCCGGCGCTGCGCACGCTGCCCGGCGTGGCGGACGTCAACGTGCTGGGCGGTCGGGTGCGCGCCTTCGAGGTCGTCCCCGACCACGCGGCGCTCGCCGCGCGCGGCGTCACCATGGCGGAGCTCGCCGCGGCCCTGCAGGAGAATAACCGCAACGACGGCGCTGGACGCGTGCGCGACGGCGAGGAGACACTGGTGGTGCGCGCCGAAGGCGCGGTGCGCACGCTCGACGATCTGAAGGCGATCGTGGTCGCCTCGCGCGACGCCAAGCCGGTGCGGATCGGCGACCTCGCCACCGTGCGCGTCGGCAGCCTCACGCGCTACGGCGCGGTCACCCAGGATGGCAAGAGCGAGGCGGTGGAGGGCCTGGTGCTCGGCCTGCGCGGTGCGAACGCCAAGCAGGTCGTCGAAGGCGTGCGCGAGCGCCTTGCCTCGCTCAAGCTGCCGCCCGGCGTGACCACGAGCGTGTTCTACGACCGCGGCGGGCTCGTCTCCCGGGCGGTCAGCACGGTGGCGCGCGCGCTCGGCGAGGCCATCGTGCTCGTGCTCGTGCTGCTCGTGCTTTTCCTCGGCGACCTGCGTGCAGCGCTCGCCGTCGCGCTGATGCTGCCGCTGTCCGCGCTCGCCACGTTCATCCTCATGCGCCAGTTCGGCATGTCGGCGAACCTGATGAGCCTCGGCGGCCTCGCGATCGCCATCGGCATGCTGGTCGACGCCGGGGTCGTCGTCGTGGAGAACGTCGTCACGCACCTCGCGCAGGAAGGAAAGCGCGGGCTGCCGCGGCTCAACATCATCTACCGCGCCGTAAGCGAGGTGACCCTGCCCGTCACCTCGGGCGTCGCGATCATCGTCATCATCTTCCTGCCGCTGCTCACGCTGCAGGGGCTCGAGGGCAAGCTGTTCATCCCGGTGGCGCTGTCGATCGTCTTCGCGCTCTCCGCATCGCTCGTACTCTCGCTGACCCTCGTGCCCGTGCTCACCTCGTTCCTGCTCAAGGAGGGTGGGCACGGCGAGCCCTGGCTGGTGCGCCAGGTGATGCGCGCCTACGCTCCGGTGCTCCGCTGGTCGCTCGCGCACGCGCGCATCGTCGTCGCCGCTGCGCTCGTCGCGCTCGTCGGCGCGGCGGCCGCCTATCTCGCGATCGGCAAGACCTTCATGCCGACGCTCGACGAGGGCGACCTGATCATCGGTCTGGAGAAGCTGCCGTCGATCAGCATCGATGCCAGCGCCGAGACGGACCTCGCGCTGCAGCGCGCGATCCTGAGCTCGGTGCCGGAGGTGACGCGCATCGTGGCGCGCATGGGCTCCGACGAGCTCGGCCTCGATCCGATGGGGCTCAACCAGAGCGACACCTTCCTCGTGCTCGAGCCGAAGGACGAGTGGCGCCGGCCGGACAAGGACTGGCTGATGGACGAGCTGCGCGCCGTCCTCGCGCGCTTCCCGGGCGTCGCCTACAGCTTCACCCAGCCGATCGAGATGCGCGTCTCCGAGATGCTCTCCGGCGTGCGCGGCGACGTGGCGATCAAGATTTTCGGCCCGGACCTCGCGACCCTGAACTCGCTCGCCGGGAGATACGTCGACGCCTTGAAGACGCTGCGCGGCGCCGAAGATGTCTTCACTGTGAAGAACGAGGGAGTGCAGTACCTCTCGGTGTCGATCGACCGGCTCGCCGCGGGCCGGCTCGGCCTTTCGGTGGACGAAGTGCAGGACGCCTTGCGCTCGCACATCGAAGGCCAGGTCGTCGGCGTGGTGCTCGAGGCGGGCCGGCGCACGCCGCTTCTCCTGCGCGGAGAGGAGCGTGTGCGCGACGCGGCCTCGGTGCTGCGGGGGGTGACCCTCTCGCTGCCCTCCGCTCCCGGCGGGCAGGGCGTGCCGCTCGCCGAGCTCGCGCGCCTCGAGCGCGTCGACGGGCCGGTGAAGATCGACCACGAGAATGCGGCGCGCATGGTCGTCGTCCAGGCAAATGTGCGCGGGCGAGATCTCGTGGGCTTCGTCGACGAGGCGAAGCAGGCGGTCGCCGCCAAGGCGCCCCTCCCGGCGGGATATCGCGCGGCTTGGGGCGGGCAGTTCGAGAACCAGCAGCGGGCCGCGGCGCGCCTGGGCATCGTCGTCCCGGTGGCGCTCGCCCTCATCTTCATCCTGCTCTTCGCCACCTTCCGGTCCCTGCGCCAGGCGATCCTCGTCTTCGCCAACGTCCCCTTCGCGCTGATCGGCGGCGTGGCTGCGCTCCTCGTTACGGGCCACTACCTGTCGGTACCCGCGTCCGTAGGATTCATCGCGCTCATCGGCGTCGCCGTGCTGAATGGCGTGGTGATGGTGAGCTACTTCAACCAGCTCCACGACCTCGGTCTGCCGATCGACGAAGTGGTGCAGGAGGGGGCGAAGCGCCGCCTGCGGCCGGTGCTGATGACCGCGAGCATCGCCGCCTTCGGCCTGGTCCCACTCGTCACCGCGACCGGCCCGGGGTCCGAGATCCAGCGACCGCTCGCCATCGTGGTGATCGGCGGCCTCGCGAGCGCGACCCTGCTTACGCTCGTCCTGCTGCCGCTGCTCTACCGGCGGTTCGGTCTCGAGCCGATCAAGGAGGTCCGGGAATGAGCGACGCGAGTTGCCTGCTGACGCTGGTCTTCCCGCCGAGCCTCGAGGAGACAGTGATCGGCCAGCTGCTCGAGCATCCCAAGTGGGGCTCGCGCTTCATCTGCTTTCGCGCCGATGGCCACGGCCAGGCCATGCCGCTCTCCGGGAGCGCCGAGCTGGTGCGCGGGCGCACGCCGCGCCTCATCGTGCAGCTCATCGTGGCGCGCGCCGAGGTGCAGGCCCTCCTCGCCGACATGCGACGCTCCGTGGCGAGCCCCGAGGTGGCCTACTGGATGGTGGAGCTCGCGGACTCGGGACGCCTGGCATGACAAAAGGGGTCAGGACCCTTTTCGTGATCCTGCTCGCTGCCGCGGCCGTACAGCTCCATGCGGCCGACGAGCTGCCCCCGGAGGATGCGGTGCGCAGGGCGCTCGAGAGTCATCCCGCGGTGCTCGCGGCGCTCGCCGGCGTGCAGCAGCGCGAAGCCGCGAGCCGCGCGCTGGCGGCGGGCACCTACGAGCTGAACATGCGCCTCTCGGCCGACCGGCGGCGCGAGGAGGCGCTTGGGCAGAACCTTCCCGAGTATGCCCTCGACCTCGAGCGTCCGTTCCGCCTCGGCCGCAAGGCGGAGCTCGATGCCGAGCTCGGCCGCCAAGGCGTGGCGGAGGCGAAGCTCGCGGTCGGCGATGCGATGCACGAAGCCTCGCGCGAGCTGCTGCGCGGCTGGTTCGACTGGCTGCGCGCGGCGGCGCAGGGCCGCGACTGGACGGCGCAGGCGCAGCTCCTCGAGCAGCAGCTCGGCTCGGTCGACCGGCGCGTGCGCCGCGGCGACGCACCACGCCAGGAGCGCATCCTCGCCGAGTCCGCGTTCGAGCAGGCGAGCTCGCAGGCGCTGCTCGCCGAGGCGCGGGCGGCCGCGGCGGCGGTCCAGCTGACGAGCGGCTTTCCCGGCGTCCCGATCCCCGCCGCGCCGCCCGTGGTCGCGCTGAAGCCCCTCGAAGGTGACGCGCTGGGCTGGCGTGAGCGCATCGTCAAGCACAACCACGAGCTTGCGCTCGCGCGCGCCGAGGCGCAGCGGCTGCAGACGGCCGCGGCGCGCGCCGACGCGAATCGCACGCCCGACCCGACGCTCGGCGCGCGCCTCAGCTCCGAGCGCGATGGCGCGGAGAAGACCCTCGGCTTTTCGGTCGGATTCCCCCTCCCCGGCGAAGCGCGCGGCGCAACGGCGCAGGCGGCGAGCGCCGAAACGCGCGCCGCGCTGCAGCGCGAAGCGCTCGTGCTGCGGCGACTCGAGGCGCAGACGGCCGCGCTCTACCAGCTCGCCAGCCGCTCCTATGAAGCGGCCGAGCGCGCCGAGCGCGCCGACGACGGCCTGCAGCGCAACGCGGAGCTCGCCGGGCGCGCCTACGCGCTGGGCGAGCTCGGGCTCGCCGACGTGATCGCCGCGCGGCGCATCGCCATCGAGGCGCGCCTTGCGGCCTCGCTCGCCAAGCTCGATGCCGCCGAAGCCCGCTACCGCCTGATGCTCGACGCGCACGAGCTCTGGGCGATCGACAACGAGTGACTTTGATCTAGCTCAATGCCGCGCGCGAGCGGCGCACTAGGGTGGCGCCATGAGCCATCCTTCGTTTCCCCGCCTCTCCGGCGCCATTCCCTACGACGGCGCGCAGGCGCGCAAGGGCTACGCGCTCAACAAAATGTGCTACTCGTTCAACAGCGCCGAGAACCGCGCCGAGTTCCTGCGCGACGAGGACGCCTACGGCCGCAAGTTCGGCCTGAACGAGGCGCAGCGCGCGGCGATCGCGCATCGCAACGTGGCGGAGCTCCTCGCCGCGGGCGGCAACATCTACTACCTCGCCAAGTTCGCCGGCATCTTCGGCTGGGATGTGCAGGACATCGGCGCGCAGCAGACCGGGATGAGCAAGGAGGCCTTCAAGGCCATGCTCGAGAAAGCGGGACGCTAGCCATGGCGAGGATCATCGGCGCGATCACCACCTCCCACGTCCCGGCGATCGGCGGCGCGATCGCAAAGAAGCGCCAGGACGAGCCGTACTGGAAGCCCTTTTTCAGCGCCTTCGGCAAGGCGCGCGAATGGCTCGCGGCGAGCAAGCCCGACGCGGTGGTAGTGGTCTACAACGACCACGGCCTGCAGTTCTTCCTCGACAAGATGCCGACCTTCGCGATCGGCGCCGCGGACGAGTATCGCAACGCCGACGAGGGCTGGGGCCTGCCGACGCTCGCGCCGTTTCGCGGCGACGCGGCCTTCTCCTGGCACCTGATCGAGTCGCTCGTCGCGGAAGAGTTCGACATCACGAGCTGCCAGGAGGTGCTCGTCGATCACGCCTTCACCGTGCCGCTGCAGTTGCTCTGGCCGGCGGGGTGCGCGCTGCCCACCGTGCCGGTCATCGTCAATACCGTGCAGCACCCGCTGCCCTCGCCGGCGCGCTGCCTGAAGTTCGGCGCCGCGCTCGGCCGCGCGATCGTCTCCTGGCCGAACGACATGCGCGTGCTGGTGCTCGGCACCGGCGGCCTCTCGCACCAGCTCGAAGGCCCGAGCGCCGGGTTCGTGAATCCGCAGTTCGACCGGATGTGCATGGCGAAGATCGTCGACGAGCCCGAGGCGCTCGGCGCCTACTCGATCCGCGAGCTGGTCGAGCTTGCCGGCAGCCAGGGCGCGGAGCTCGTCAACTGGCTGGTCGCGCGCGCCGCGCTCGGCGCGCACGCGACGAAGGTACACAGCAACTACTACATCCCGATCTCCAACACGGCTTCGGGCATGATGGTGCTCGAGACCGCCTGAGCGTGCTCGGCTGCGCGATTCGCGAAGTGCTCGAGCCGCGCCGGCTCGTCGTCGCGGCGCCGGCGACCACGGTGAGCGAGGCGGCGCGGCGGATGCGCGAAGGCAAGGTCGGCGCGATCCTGGTCGTCGACGAGGGAGTGCTGGTCGGCATCTTCACCGAGCGCGACGCGCTGGTGCGCGTGATCGCCGCCGGGCTCGACCCCGCGCGCGTGGCGCTCGGCGAGGTGATGACGCGCGACCCGAGCACGGTGAGCCCCGACGAGACGTTCGGCTATGCGCTCCTCCTGATGTACGAAAAAGGTTTCCGCCACCTGCCGGTCGTAGAGGACCGTCAGCCGATCGGCGTGCTCTCCGCGCGCCATGCGCTCGATCCCGAGCTCGAGGAGTTCGCCGCCGAAGCCGAGCGGCGCAAGGCGATCCGGCGCCGCGTCTGAAGGGGCGAGTCGCGCTTTGCCGAGCGCATAAACGCTTTAGCATAGCGCGCTCTGCATGGTGGCCTATCTCTTCGCCAAGAACCTGCACGTCGGCTGCGTGGTGCTGAGCCTCGGCGGATTCGCCGCGCGCGGCATGCTGATGCTCGCGGCCTCGCCGATGCTCGAGCGGCGCTTCGTGCGCATTGCGCCGCACGTCGTCGACACCGTGCTGCTCGCGAGCGCGCTGTGGCTTTGCTCGCTGATCGGGCAGTGGCCGTTCCTGCAGCCCTGGCTCACCGCCAAGGTCGTCGGCTTGCTCGCCTATATCGTCCTCGGCGCGATCGCGTTACGGCGAGGACGCACGCGCGGCGTTCGCGTTGCCGCCTTCATCGGCGCGGCGGCCGCCGCAACCTACATCGTCTCGGTCGCGCTCACGCACGATCCGCGCGGTCTGCTGCTCTGGCTTTAAGCTGGCCCTAAGGTCGCGCGCGCAGGATGCCGCCCGTCGACATCCCGAAAGGAGCGATTCATGAACATCCTGCAAGCAACCGGAGTCGCGCTGATCCTGCTCGCCGCGGCTTCGCATCCCCATGCGGCGAACGCCGCATCGGCCGAAGCGCAAAACGCGGCGGCGCCCGCAAATTCCGTGCAGCCCGGGGCCGTCAAGGATGTGCAGGTGCTGCGCAAGGCCTTCGTTCACGCCGAGCACGCGCTGGGCGCCTAAGCGGCGGTTAAGAACCGGCGCGTACTTTCTCTTGCATGCGCGCGATGCGCGGCAAATCGAAAGGAGCGGTCATGTTGCAGGCAAGCAAGGAAATCGGGCGCGCCGGACTATGGGGCGCCGGCGTCGTGAGCGTGTTCGAGTCGACGGCGCATGCGACTCGCGCGATCGAGCGGCTGGAGCGCGGCGGCTTCGACATGTCGAAGGTTTCGGTGATCGGCAAGGAAGCGCCGTCCGCCGTGCACCAGATGGGAATCGCCGTCGCCGGCGCGCAGGCGAGAGTGTGGGGACTGCACAGCGTCCTGTGGGATCGCCTCGCTCAGGCGCCGGCCGCCATGGCCCTCACCTGGGTGCCACGTATCGGCTACGTCATGGCGGTGGGGCCGGCGGCCTGCGTGCTCCTCGGCAGCCGCTGGCAGGCGCAGGCCCCGCACGCTTCCGCGCTCGAGAGAATGCTCACCCTTTCCGGCATGTCGCCGGGGGAAACGCGGACCTACGAGGACGCGGTGCTCGGCGGCCAGCTCCTTCTCCTCGTGCATGGCGGCAGCGTCGCGGCGGCGAGGGCGCGCCAGCTTCTCAAGAACGCGGCCTGACTCTGCTTAAGCGCGTCCTAAGTTACTGCGGTGCAAAATAGCGCCATGGCATGGTTTCGTACAGCGGTATTCGCGGTCGTAGGGCTCGTCGTCCTCGCGCTCGGGCTCGCTCTCGGCCTGGTCGCGCTCGGGCTCGCGCTCGTCCTCGCCCCGGTGGTGTTTCTCGTCGCGCGCTGGATGCTGCGTCGATCGGGCGTGCACGTGGTGCACGTCCAGCGCTCGCGCATGCACAAGCAGGGGCACGGCCGCGAGGTGTACGAGGGGGAGTACCGCGTCCTCGACGAGCGACGCGAGCGCTAGCGCCTGCCGGCGAGCATGCGCTGCACGTAGTTGACTCGATAGACGATGCTCGTCGCCACCACGCCGGCGACGTGCAGGATCGCGAAAGCGGCGAGGGTGTACGAGAGGACGACGTGCACCGCCTGCACGGTGTCGTCGCCCCAGAAGCGATCGAGGCGCAGCATCCCGCCGCTCGCGACAGCGCCGAGGAGGAGCGTCCAGAGCGTGAAAGCCATGCACGCGCCGAGCGGGTTGTGCCCTTCCTCCAGTGCATGCTTGCGGCGCGTGAGGGCAAGGGCGTAGGCCGGTGCGCATGCCGCGCGCCGGGCCATGCTCGCCAGTCGCGCGGACGCCGGCCCCCACAATCCCCAGGCGAGGCGCGCGAGGACCAGCGCGCCGACGGCGTAGCCGAGCCCGCGGTGCCACGGATTGGCGCTCGCCTCGTTCAGAAGCTCTACGACGACGAGCGCGGCGACCGTCCAGTGCACCACGCGCACGAGCGGGTCCCAGACATACGCCACGCGGTTACTTCTCGATCTCCGACTTCACGACCGCAAGGGTCCTCGCGTCGAAGTAGATCTCGACCTTCTTGCCTTCCTTGTTCCAGCCGTAGATCTCGTAGCAATTCCCGTCGACCTTGAACTTGCGGATCTTGTAGCCCTGCGCGGCGATCTTCGCCTTCGCCTCGGCCTGCGGCATCCATTCGTTCTTCGGATATTTCGGGCAATTGGCGGCGGCGAAAGCGTCCGGCGATGCGAACGCCGCGGCGACCAGCGAAGCGACCTTCCACATGCAGCTCTCCTCTGACGAGCGGTTATCGGCTGGCTCGCCCCGGAGGGCTGGCTGGCGGACTAGATGCGAACGATTCGCATTATCCTGACGAGAGGCTGACTTGGCAAGAAAAAGGGTCCTGAGCCCGTTTTCGCTAGCGCCACTTGTCTATCGAGACGGACTTTACGTAGCGGCCGCCGAACATGCGCCACGCACCCTGGGTTTCGCCGCCGGCGACGGCGATGCTGATGTCGCCCGGCTCGAAGAGACGGACGATCTCGTCGGGCTTCGCCTTCCATTTCGACGCGAAGGGCTCGACACCGGCCACGGCGAGCGGTCGGAAGAGGGTCTGGATCCACTGGTTGTCCCAGTACTCGCGCGCGCTCAAGCGGCCGTTCTCCGAGAACCAGCGCGCGAGCTTCTCGCGCGTGTCGAAGCCGAGGTCGACGAAGCCGCGCGCGCACAGCGGGTCCATGACGAAGAGCGGCGCGAGGTGCTGCTCGCAGGCGGCGAAGACGCGGCGGAACTCCTCCTGCCAGGTGTCGCGCGGGCCGAAGCCCGCGAGCATGTAGCGGCCGCCGAAGAAGACGCTCGCGACGCTCTCGTCCTTCTTGAACCCCTTCTCGACGTGGAACGGCAGCCAGGGGCTGCGCTCTTCGGCCTCGGGGAAGCAGGCGCTGTAGTTCATCCAGTTGCCGAGCGAGCCCATGTACGTGTCGCCCGGCACCGAGCCGCCCTGCAGGTTCTGCGAGAGCAGGTTGTAGGCGCGGCCGATCGTGGCGTTGGCATGGTTGAACGGCCCGAGCACGCCGATCCCGGAATCCATGCCGATCTCGTTGCGGATGGGGCCGTTGACGAGCGAGAGCACGGCGAACGAGGTGGTGCTGGAGGAGCGCGCGGTCTGGCCGCTCGCCGCGAGCGCGAGCACCACCGGGAGGTACTGCGGCTTGCATCCCGCCATCACCGCGTTCACCGCCACCTTCTCTACGTTGAACTCCCACGCCTCGCGGAATGCCGTCGGAGCGAGCCGGCCGACGATCTCGTCGGGGTTGTGGCTCGTGCCCGCGAGCATCTGCGCCACGCGCTCCTCCGTGGGTAGCGTGACCGGGAGGAAGTCCGTCCATTTCTGCTCGATGAAGAACTGCTGCAGGTTCTCCTCGGTGTCGGCCGGCAGCAGCCGCGCCGCCGAGCGCTCGAAGGTGAGGCCCTTGGTGTCCTTCTCGTCGAGCGGCCGGGTCAGACCCTCGAGCACTTCCTGCATGAACGGCCGCTTCGACAACGGGTCCGCGCCCTCGATGTAAGCGCGCAGCTGCGCCGGCGTGCGGCCGA
This sequence comes from Burkholderiales bacterium, assembly GCA_036274735.1. Classification (GTDB taxonomy): domain Bacteria; phylum Pseudomonadota; class Gammaproteobacteria; order Burkholderiales; family SG8-39; genus SCGC-AG-212-J23. The sequence continues at coordinate 16,215 of DASUFD010000127.1, read as the reverse complement.
CGACGGGCTGCGGCACGAACGCCTGGCGCGCGCTCGGCATGCCGCTCGCGAGCGCAGTGGCGCGCGCGAGGCGCGCGAAGGTGTCGGTGTGAACGGCGACGGTGGGAACGCCGGAGCGCTCGAGCTGCAGCGCGAGCCCTACGACCGTAGGGCTACAGGTGCTTCACAAGCCGACGCCGAGGATCGCGGCGTGGCCGTCGGCCTCGACCTTCCTTCGCATCTCCGGGTCGTCGACCCAGCTCTGGCGCGGCCTGATGATGCGCGCATTCACCGCGGGCAGGTGCTCGCCGAACCAGTCGAGGAGCTGGTTCATGAACGCTTCCGAGTTGTCGAACAGGCAGTCGACGAGATACACGACCTTGCCGTCCAGGCTCTGCAGGCGCGGCGCGAGGCGCTTGCCCGCGACCTTGGGCGCGAAGCCGCGCGGATCGTGCACCACCACTCGTTCACTCATGCGCTTGTCCTCCTAGAAATTCGTGCGCGGCGATCGCCGCCGCGACCCCTTCGCCGGCCGCCGCGACCGCTCGTCCCACGGCGCCCGCGCGCGCGAGGCCGGCTGCGAAGATCCCGCGTACGGGCGTCGCCGGCGTGCCGTCGGTCCGGATGCCTCCCGTGACATCGAGCGGCAATACGTTCTTCAGGAACGCGGTATTCGGCGCGAGGCCAATATAGGTGAACACCGCGGCAACGTCCAGACGCTCTCCCGAAACGAGCCGCACGCCGCTCACCGCCGTTTCGCCTTCGATCTCCGCGATCGCGGCGTTGAAGCGTATCTCGATCTTCGGATGGCCGAGCACGCGCTCGCGATAGAGCGCCTGGCCGTCGAGCGCCGGGCTGCGGCAAAGCATGACGATGCGCGAGACGTGGCTCGCGAGCGTCAGCGCCTCCTGCATCGCGGAGTCGCCGCCGCCGACCACGGCCACCGTCGTGCCGCGCAGCATCGGCCCGTCGCAGCTTGCGCAGTGCGACACGCCTTTGCCGACCAGGCGCTCCTCGCCCGGGATGCCGAGCTTCTTCGGGCTCGCGCCGGTGCAGGCGATCACGGTCTTCGCGCCGAACTCGCCTTGCGCGGTGAGAAGACGGAATTCCGGAAAGCTTCCTTCGACCCCGAGCAAAGGCAGCATCTCGAATTCGGCGCCCGCTTCGGCGGCCATGGCTTGCGCCGTCGGGACGAGCTCGTAGCCCGGCACGCCTTCGGCAAACCCCGGATAGCCTTCGACTTTCTCGATACTGAGGAGGTTGCCGCCGAGGACGTCGCCGGCGAGCACCAGGGTGCGGCGGCCAAGACGCGCGGCGCTGAGGGCGCCCGAAAGGGCGGCGATACCGCCGCCCGCGATTACGATTTCAAAGGATTGGGCCATGCGCGCAAAATTATGCTCAACTGCAGGATCGGAGGAGAGACCACATGAGTGAGGCTTATATCGTCGAAGCGGTGCGCACCGCCGGCGGGCGCCGCGGCGGCAAGCTCGCCGGCTGGCATCCCGCGGACATGGCGGCGCAGGTGCTCAACGCACTCGTCGATCGCACGGGGGTCGATCCCGCGGCGATCGAAGACGTGATCATGGGCTGCGTGAGCCAGGTCGGGGAGCAGGCGTTTCACATTGGCCGCAACGCGGTCATGGCGTCGAAGCTTCCCGACAGCGTTCCGGCGGTGTCGATCGATCGTCAGTGCGGCTCGTCGCAGCAGGCGGTGCAGTTCGCCGCGCAGGCGGTGATGTCGGGCACGCAGGACATGGTGATCGCTGCGGGCGTCGAGAGCATGACGCGCGTGCCGATGGGCACGGCGACGCAGCTGCCGCTCAAGGCCGGCCTCGGCATCGGTCCGTGGTCGCAGCACATCAAGGACCGCTACCGCGTCTCGAGCTTCAGCCAGTTCACCGGCGCGCAGATGATGGCCGACAAGTACGGCTTCAGCCGCGAGCAGCTCGACGCCTTCGCACTGCAGAGCCATGGCCGCGCCGCGGCGGCCACGCGCGCCGGCGCGTTCAGGAGCGAGATCGTGCCGCTCGGCGAGCACACCGTCGACGAGGGCATCCGCTACGACGCGACCGCCGAGGCGATGGCGACGGTGAAGCCGATCGAGGAGGGCGGCAAGATCGCCGCCACCAACGCAAGCCAGATCTGCGACGGCGCCTCGGGAGTGCTGGTCGTGAACGAGCGCGCGCTGAAGACGCACGGCCTCAAGCCGCGCGCGCGCATCCACGCGCTCACCGTGACCGCGGGCGACCCGGTGATCATGCTGGAAGAGCCGATCCCGGCGACGCGCAAGGCGCTGAAGCGCGCCGGGATGAGAATCGGCGACATCGACCTCTACGAGGTGAACGAAGCGTTCGCCTCGGTGCCGCTCGCCTGGCTGAAGGAGATCGACGCCGACCCGGCGAAGCTCAACGTCAACGGCGGCGCAATCGCGCTCGGTCACCCGCTCGGCGCGACCGGCGCGAAGCTGATGGCGACGCTGGTGAACGCGCTCCAGGCGCGCGGCAAGCGCTGGGGGTTGCAGACGATGTGCGAGGGCGGCGGCATCGCCAACGTCACCATCGTCGAGGCGGTATAGGGAAAAAAAGGGGTCAGGACCCTTTTTCGGCGAACCGAGTATCGCCAGGCGAAAAAAAGGGTCCTGACCCCTTTTTGCGGAGGAGGAGGCGCATGCGCTCGACCATGATGCAAGTGCCGCTGTCGCTCAACCATTTCCTCGAGCGCGCGGGAACGCTGTTCGGCGGATCCGAGATCGTTTCCCGGCTGCCGGACAAGTCTTTGCGCCGCCAGACCTACGCCGATTTCTATTCGCGCACGAGAAAGCTCGCGGCGGCGCTGCGCGCGCTGGGGCTGAAGAAGGGCGAGCGCGTGGCGACCCTCTGCTGGAACCACCATGCGCACCTCGAGTGCTACTTCGGCATTCCGGCCGCGGGCGGCGTCATGCACACCCTCAACCTGCGCCTCGCGCCCGACGAGATCGGCTGGATCGCGCACCATGCCGAGGACCGCTTTCTCGTGGTCGACGACGTGCTGCTGCCGCTCTACCGGCAGTTCGCCAAGGGGCATCGCTTCGAGCGGGTGATCGTCTACCCGTTCAGCGGCAAGCCGGTCGACGCCGATTTCGACGACTACGAATCGCTCTTGAATTCTCGAGATTCCGATTCTTTCCGCTACGCGGAGCATCATGAAGACGACGCAATCGCCATGTGCTACACGAGCGGCACCACCGGCAAGCCGAAGGGCGTCGTCTACTCGCACCGCTCTACCGTGCTGCACACGCTCTCGGCTTCGCTCGCCGACAGCTGGGCGCTCTCGTCGCGCGACGTGGTGCTGCCCGTCACGCCGATGTTCCATGCCAACAGCTGGGGCATTCCCTACGGCGCGGTGATGCTCGGCTCGAAGCTCGTCTTTCCCGGCCCGCACCTGCATCCCGAGGACCTGCTCGACCTCTTCGCCGCCGAGCGCCCGACCCTCTCCTTCGGCGTGCCGACGATCTGGCTCGCCATGATCCAGGCCTACGAAGCGCAGCCCGGCCGCTGGAAGTTCCCGCCGGGGCTGCGCACGCTGGTCGGCGGTGCGGCGGTGCCCGAGTCGCTCATCCGCGCCTACGCGAAGCATGGCGTCGTCATCGGCCAGGGCTGGGGCATGACCGAGACTTCGCCGGTCGCCACGATTGCCTACGTCAAGCCGGAGTTCGAAAGCGCAGGCGAGGACGAGCACTTCCGCCGCAAGGCGATGGCGGGCGTGCCGATCCCGCTCGTCGACTTGCGCATCGTAGGCGAGCAGGGCACGCAGCCGTGGGACGGCAGGTCGGTCGGCGAAGTGCAGGTACACGGGCCGTTCATCACCGGCGCCTATCACGGCGACGCGGACAAGACACGCTTCGCCGACGACGGCTGGCTGCGCACCGGCGACGTCGCGAGCGTCGACCCGCACGGGTACGTGCGCATCACCGATCGCACCAAGGACCTCATCAAGTCGGGCGGCGAATGGATCAGCTCGGTCGACCTGGAGAACGCGCTGATGGCGCATCCCGCAGTCGCCGAGGCGGCGGTGATCGCGATCCCGCACGAGAAGTGGGGCGAGCGGCCGCTCGCCTGCGTGGTGCTGAAGGCCGGGCAGCGCGCCGAGCCGGCCGACCTGAACGCGCTGCTCGGCGAGAAGTTCGCGAAGTGGCAGCTGCCCGACGCCTACGAGTTCATCGCCGAGATCCCGCGCACCTCGACCGGGAAGTTCTGGAAGGCGAAGCTGCGCGAGCGCTACGCTACTTCTCGCCCGCGAGCCCGAGCGAGCGGCTGATCGGCCTTACTCGATCACCTGGTCGGCGCTGAGCAACAGCGACGCAGGAAGCTCCAGTTCGAGCGCTCTGGCGGTCCTTGAGTTGACGACGAAATCGAACTTGGCTGGCCGTTGGATAGGCAGGTCGCTCGGCCGTGCACCCTTGAGAAGGCGGTCCACGTAGTAGGCGACCTGCCGCCATGCGGCGACGAGGTCGGTCGCATACGACATCAAGGCACCTTCGCGCACCGCTTCTCGGTAACCATGGGCGTCCGGAAGCCGATGCTTCGCCGCGAACCGGATGATTTCCTGGCGATAGTGGAAGAAGAGCACCGAATCGGAGACAAAAAGCGCATCCGGCTGCGCGGCTTCGATCGCAGCGAAGGCGGCCGGAAGGTCTTGCACGCTCTGCGCCTGCGCAGAGCTGAGCACGATTCCCAGATCCTTTGCCGCGCCGGTCAGCGCGGAGAGAAAAGGGCTCGAATTCAAGCGGGTCAGGACCGCGACGCGCCTCACCTTCGGCGCGGCTTGCTTGAGAAGCTGAAGACGCTTGGTCCATACGGAAGCGCCGCCGTCGAAGCTCAGCCCCGTAAGATTCCCGGTCGGATGCGAGAGGCTTTGGACGTATCCGTAGGCAAGCGGATCGCCTGCGAACATCACGATGGGAATCGTGGGCGTGGCGCGGCTCGCCGCATCCAGCGCAAGTTCACCTATGGTGACGAGAACGTCGACCTTCGACGCGACGAGCTCCGCGGCGAGCGCAGTAAGGCGCTCGGCCTTGCCCGCGGCCCACTTGCCGTCGATCCGCACCGAGCCCTCCGGATGGCCAAGCTCGCGCAAGCGCACCAGCATTGCCCCCAAATACGGATTGTCGAGCGGGTCGCCCTGGGGCGATTGCCCCATTGAAAGGATCCCGATCCGGTAGCTTCTCGCCGCTTGCTGGGCCTGCGTTGCGCCGCCCGAGACGGCGGCGACGAGCGCCATCGCGGCGATCAGGATGCGGCGTCTTCCGGCAGGGCCCATGGTTCCCGTCTCCCCGGGATCAGGGTACGGCCACTCTACGCTCTAAGCCGCTGCTTAGCGAGCCTTCATCCGGCGACCAGGACGAGCCTATTTCTCTCCGCCCAGCCCGAGCGAGCGGCTGATCACTTCCTTCATGATCTCGTTCGTGCCGCCGTAGATGCGCTGCACGCGCGCGTCGAGGTAGGCGCGCGCGATCGGGAATTCCAGCATGTAGCCGTAGCCGCCGTGCAGTTGCACGCACTCGTCCATCACCTTGCACTCGAGGTCGCTTACCCAGTACTTGGCCATGGATGCCGTCGCGGCATCAAGGGTCTTGCCGATTAGAAGCTCGATACATCTGTCGACGAACACCCGTGCGACCTGCACCTCGGTCGCGAGCTCGGCGAGCTTGAAGCGCGTGTTCTGGAAGCTCGCCACCGGCCGCCCGAACGCCTTGCGTTCGAGGACATAGTCGCGCGTCCAAGCGAGCGCGGCCTCCGCCTTCGCCGCGGCACCGATCGCGATCTGCAGCCGCTCCCAGGGCAGCTCCTGCATGAGGTAGACGAAGCCGTTGCCCTCCTGCCCGAGCAGGTTCTCCGCCGGCACCTCGACGTTGTCGAAGAAGAGCTCGGCTGTGTCCTGGCCCTTGAGGCCCATCTTCTTCAGCCGCTTTCCCTTGCCGAAGCCCTTCATCGACGTGTCGACGACGAGGAGGCTCGTTCCCTTGGCGCCCTTCGCCGGGTCGGTCTTCGCGACGACGATGACGAGATCGCAGTTCCAGCCGTTGGTGATGAACGTCTTCGAGCCGTTCACGAGATAAAAGCCGTCTTTGCGCTGAGCGCTGGTCTTGACCCCCTGCAGGTCCGAGCCCGCCGCGGGCTCGCTCATCGCGATCGCGCCGATCATCTCGCCGGAGGCCATCTTCGGCAGGTACTTGCGCTTCAGCGCCTCGGAGCCGTAATGCAGCAGGTAGGGCGCGACGATCTCGGAGTGCAAGCCGAAGCCGAGGGTCGAGTTGTTGGCGCGCGCCTGCTCCTCCATCAGCACGACGCTGTAGAGCTTGTCGGCGCCGGCGCCGCCGTAGTCCGGCGGCATCGTCGGGCAGAGAAAGCCGTTGGCGCCGGCCTTCAGCCATACCTCGCGGTCGGCGTAGCCCTGCGCCTGCCAGCGCTCGTCGTGCGGCACGACCTCCGCTTCCATGAAGCGGCGCACGCTGTCGCGGAAGGTCTCGTGCTCGGGGGAGAAGAGCGTGCGCGGGACCATGGGCGGATTCTAGACGTTCAGCGTGACAGCAGGCGCACCAGCCAGAAGCTCGCGAGCGCGAGCGGCAGGATGATGAGGAAGAAGACGACCTGGCGGTTCTCGAAGCGCCTGCCGCGTGCACGCTCGAGGCGATCGAGCAGCCAGTCGGCGCCGAAGTACAGGCCGATCGCTACGAGCGTGAAGTAGACGAGGTCCATAGCGAGCGCAGGACGACGACGCTGAAAACGAGCCCGCCGGCAACCGCGAGGAGGCCGCCCAGGCCCATGAGGCCCATCGCCGCGACCTGCTCGGCGCCGCGCAGCACCTGCTCGGCGCCGGCGACCTTGCGCTGCACGCCGTAGCCGCCCGACCAGACGAGCCCGGTGACATGCATGAGCTGGCCCACGCCGTAGAGCGTGGGCTGCAGGCGCGCGAGGCGTCCCTGCGGCGCGGCGTAGCCCATGCCCGGCAGGAGGTGGTAGACGAGCCCCATCAGCGCGAGCGTCACGCCGACGATCGAGCCGTGGTAGTGCGCGGGGATCTTCACGTTCGAGCCCTGGATGGCGAGGCCGATGAGCCCGCCTGCGCCGAAGAGCACGAGCGACCAGAAGAGTGCGGCGCGCAGCGGGGCGCCGGTTTCCGAAAAGTTCCGGTTGTTCAGGAGAGCGAAAGCAACAGCGCCCGCAAACGGGACGATCGCGAGGCCGCCGCCGATGCGCATGAGCCACGTCTGCAGGCGGTAGTGCTGCACCGAGACGACGTCGTAGGCGAGGTAGATGAGCGGCGTCGCGAAGACGGAGGCGAGCGCGATGCCGAAGAGGAGGAGCGCGATGCGAGGCGAGAGCGGGTTGGGCGCGCCGATCGCCTCGGCGAGCCACAGCCAGGCGACGAACATGAGCAGCGTCCAGACGAACTGGAGCACGTGGCCGCCGCCCCAGAAGAGCACCTCGAAATAGCTCTTGCGCTCGATGTCGGTCGGCACGGCGGCGTACGACCAGGCGAAGGCGAGCAGCGCGACCGCCGCGGCGACGGCGGCGGCGTTCAGGCCGAAGCGCAGCGCCGCGGCGCCGTCGGGTCGCGTGCCGACGCGCGGCGCGACGAGCAGCGCGCGAGCGACGACGAGCGCCGCGCCGACGCCGAAGAGCACGAGGCCGCGCAGGAAGAGGCCGCCGTCGAGCACCGGAATGTAGTTGCTCATGAGCGGCACGGAGAAGCCGGCGAAGGGCGCGGCGCTCATCGCCGCCGTGCCGGCGGCGGCAGCGGCGAATCCCACCCAGCCCAGCCAGAGGAGCCGTGGCCCGCCGCTCAACGTCCACAACAGTCCGGCGAAGGCCGAGAACCAGACGAGTACCGAAAGGTCGACGTGCACCACCAGCGCCACGCGGAAGAAATCGACCAGCGGGAACACATCCTTGAAGTACGGCGCGCGCGAGAGCACGAGCAGAATGGCGAACACGCCCGAGGCGAGCAGTGCGCCGAGCGCGAGCCAAAGCCATGCCGCCGCGAGCGTGCGCCGCGCATCCGCCGGCACCGGCAGCGAAAAAGGGGTCAGGACCCTTTTACCGTCCCTTTTTCCGGCGAAACCGGTTCGATCAATGGAGAGTGAACGAGTATTCATCGTCTTTCCTCGTGACGCCTACCGTGCGGCGCAAGTGCGGCTCGCGACGGCCGGCGAAGCGCGCGTCCGAGAGCGCCATGCCGAGGCGATAGGCGCATTCCGGCGCACAGCCTATGGCGCGTACGTTGCGCGCACCATGGCGAAGCGCATATTCGATGAACGCCGGCGGCAGCATCGCCAGGCAGCGCAGCGCGATCGCGGGTTGGGAAGAAAGGGGTCCTGACCCCTTTTCGCAGCGGAACACCACGTCCCGCGCGCCCGCAGCGAGCACTGTGCGCAGGCGTTCGCGCAACACGTCCACCGTCAGGTCCGGGAGGTCGATTCCGGAGAGGAGCGGCGCGGCGCTTCGGAAAGGCGTCGACGAAGGACAGGCGCCGGCGCAGATGCCGCAGGCGGCGCAGCGAGCGGAAATGACCTTCGCCTTGGCTGCCAGCTCTATTGCGTTGTAAGGACAGTCGGCGACGCATCTTCCGCAGCCATTGCAGTTCACCGGATCGACGCGCGCCGGCACGAGCGCCGGCTTCCTGCCGAGGTAGGGCAGGGCGACGAGGAGCGCGGATCCGCCGAGGACCAATGCCCATAGCGCTTGCGCCGAGGTCGCGTACATCAGCGGGTGCAGGAACTGATAGAACCAGTCGAGCGCGATCGCCTGCGGCACGCGCGTCGCCTCCCACGGCGCTTGCGACGTCACGGGACGCAGCGCGGCGAGGACGAGAAGCGCGCCGGCGAGCCCCCAGCCGAGCAGCCGCGGCGGCAGGCTGCGCGGCTGGCCGAGCCGCTGCACATGCACCCACATGCCGGCGAGCAGCGCGAGCGGCAGGCCGACATGCAGGAAGACGAAGAGCGAGAACAGGCGATCGAGCGGCGAGCGGTCGCTCGCCGCACCGAGGCCCAGCCACTCGAACGTGGCGACGAAGGAGAACTGCGCGCGCGTGTCCCAGACCAGCCAATAGCCGACGAGGCCCGAGGCGTAGAGCAGCCACACGAGCGGCACGCCGGAGATCCAGCTGAAGGCGCGAAAGCCGCGGAAGCGGCCGCGCGCGAGCTCGTTGACGAGGTGTGCGGCCGTCGCCACGACGAACGCATCCGCGGCGTAGCGGTGCACGCTGCGCAGCACGCCGCCGAACCACCACTCGAGCTCGCCGATCGAGGCGTAGGCGCCGGCGAGCGAGGTATCGAAGCGGATGTAAAGGTAGATGCCGCTCGCCGCGAGCAGCCAGAACAGAAGATAGGCGAGCGCGCCGAGATGCCGGAGCGGCTCAAGAGCGGAAGAGAAAACCGCCGTGCGCGGCATTGAAGTCGATGAGCAGCACTTGGCCGGCGCCGAGGTCGACCGTCTGCTCCTTCACGTAGTTGAAGTCGCCCTCGGCGCGGTCGCGCAGGCGCGCGACGATGCGGTGCCGGCCGGCGGGCACGGCCAGACGCTGGTACACCACCGCGTTGCCGTCGCGCTGGAAGCCCGCTGGCCGGACCTCGCGGCGCAGGACCGTAGCGCCGTCGAGCTCGAGCTCGACCCGCAGGTCGGCGCGCTCGCGCGGGCAGTCGAGCGCCGCGCGCATGTTCGGCGCGAGCTTCGCCAGCTCCTCCGGGGTGCGGCTGCGGCACTCGTGCTTGCGCTCGGCCGCGTGGATGAACGACACGCGCACCAGCGCCTCGTCGGCGCCGATCGCCGAGAAGCGCGGCTCGGTGGAGAAATAGCCGATGATCGCCATCAGGGGCACGTAGAGCACGAGCTGCGCGGCGAGGCGGAGAATCTTCACGAATAGCCTCCCAGCGTCACGAGCTCCGGCGCCGGAGCCCGCGGCGCGAGGCGAAAGGCGTCCGAGAAGCAGTCGTCCTCGTCGAGCCCCCGCGCGCGAAAGGCCGGGTGCGCCGCTTCCACCATGCCGACCGAGCCGCATGCATATACCTGGTAGCCCCCGAGGTTCGCGAAGTCGGCGAGGATCGCCTCGTGCACTAGCCCGGTGCGCCCTTTCCACTGGTCCGCAGGCTGCGGGTCCGAAATCACCGGCACGAACTTGAAGTTCGGATGCTCGCGCGCCCACTGCTCCGGGAGCGAGGCGAGGTAGAGGTCGGCCGGCCGGCGCACGCCCCAATAGAGGAAGAGCGGCCGGCGCATGCCGCGGCTGAACGCGTACTCGAGCATGCTCTTCACCGGCGCGAAGCCGGTCGAGCCGGCGACGAAGATCATCGGCTTGTCGGTGTTCTCGCGCAGGAAGAACGCGCCGAGCGGACCCTCGAAGCGCAGCACGTCGCCGGGCTTGATGCGCTCGAAGACATGCGTGGTGAAGCGCCCGCCGGGGATGCGACGGATGTGCAGCTCGATGCGCTCGTGCTCCTGGGGCGCGGTGGCGAAGGAGAAGCTGCGCTTCGCGCCGTCCTCGAGCAGGATGTTGATGTACTGGCCGGCATAGAACTCGATCGGCCCGTCCTCGAGCCTCAGCAGCACGCGCATGACGTCGGGTGCGAGGCGCTCGAGGCTCTCCACCGCCGCGGTGCGCGTGCGCACGGGGAACTGCGTCGGCGCTTTGGCGGGCACGTACTCGAGCTCGACGTCGCTCGTCGGCGTGCACGAGCAGGTGAGCACCCTGCCGGCGGCGCGCTCGGCGTCGGTCAGCACGTCGCTCTGGTAGGCGCCATAGTCGACCGAGCCGCTCGCGAGCGTCGCCTTGCACTGCCCGCAGCCGCCGTTGCGGCACTCGAAGGGCAGCGCGATGCCTTCGCGCAACCCGGCGTCGAGCAGCGTCTCGCCTTCGCGCACGGCGACGATGCGGTTGTCGGGGCGCACCAGCATGTAGTGCTCGCGGCCGCGCTTCTTCGGCGGCAGCCAAGGCAGCAGAAGGAAGAGCGCGGTCGCGCCGCCGACCAGCAGCCAGACCTCGCCCGGCGTCCAGCGATACAGAAGCGCGTAGACCGGCAGATAGAACCAGTCGAAGCCGATCGGCCCTGCGGCTGCGCCGTCCTGGCTCACGGCCGGTTTCACCAGAGACAAGACAATCAACGAAACAGAGAGCGTCACTGCTATCGGCAGCGGCGGCGCCGTGCGCGCCTGCGGCACGCGCTGCGTGTGGATCCACAGCAGCGCCAGCACCGCGAGCGGCACGCCGATGTGGATGAAGGAAAGGAGCGAGAAGAGGCGATCGTTGACGTTCTCCTCGAAGATGAAGTTGCGCACCAGCGTGCCGCCGAAGACCGGCAGCCAGTCGAACCATTCCGCGGTCGCCACGGTGACGAACTTCGCCAGCCGGTCCCACGGCAGCATGTAGCCGTTGATGCCCGCCGTGTAGACGAGCCAGAGCAGCACCACGCCGCTCACCCACGAGAACCAGCGGAAGCCGCGATAGCGGTCGAAGGCCCAGTGCCGCGCCATGTGCAGGAGCATCGTCAGCACCACGCCGTCGGAGGCGTAGCGGTGCACCGAGCGCAGCACGCCGCCCGCCCAGGGCTGCGCCTGCGTCAGCGCCTCGACCGACGTGTGCGCCCCGGTGACGCTCGTCTCGAAGAAGGCGTAGAGATAGAGCCCGCTCGCGACGATCACCCACATGAGGTAATACGAGATCGGGCCGATGTAGTAGAGCGGGTTCAGCTTCTCGCCGAAGGCGAGATTGAAGAGCCCCTCGACGCGGAGGAAGCCCCACCGCAGCACCGACTGTAGACGCATCAACACCAGACGATGCTAGGGCGACGCGAGCTTCGCTTATTTGATGTGAATCAATTGCGCGCCTGCCTCGGCGGGCTTTTGTCCAGGGCGCCGACGGCGCCATTCCAGCACGAGGAAGCCGCTCACGCCGAGCAGCACGCTTGCGCCGACGAGGAGCTCGATGACGATCGCGTAGTTGACGCGATAGCGGCCGGCCGAGGGATCGTAGACCGTGCAGAGGAGGCGCACCTTGTTCCACGCGGCGGCGAGCGTCGACTGCTCGACCGGCGCGTTCTGCGCGAGCTCGAGGAGCGGACCGACGAAGAGCGGCGAGTCGAATTCGTCGCCGTAGATCTGACGGTAGAGGCGTCCCTGCGCATCGACGATGCTCACCTGCAGGAGGTGATCGAAGCCGGCGCTCGTCGGCTCGGCACGGAAGCCGAAGTCGGCGAGCAGCCGCTCGCGATCGCTCGACTGCGGCGTGAGAAAGAGCCAGTCGCGCGCGCCGCCGAGGCCGAACTTGGCGGCGAAGCCTTTCATCGCCGTGGGCGAGTCGAAGGGCACGTTGAAGCCGATGGTGGCGACGCGGAAGGTACCGGGGCCGAGCGAGCGCTCCGCGGCCTTCACCGCTTGCGCGAGGAACTGGGTCGCCGCCGGGCACACCTGGATGCACCCGGTGTAGACGAAGTTGACGACGAGCGGCTTGCCGCGCAGCTCGGCCAGGCGGATTTCACGGTTCTCGGAATCCAGGAAGACGTAGTTTCCGAGCTGACGACCGATCGCCGCCTGGCTCTCCTTCAGCGCGCTTTGCGGGTCGAAGGCATTCGCTGCTGAGACTAGAGTGAGGAAGCACGCGACGCCAGCAAGATTCCTCGAAAAAAGAAAACTGGGCCCCCGCCTTCGCGGGGGTGACGTCGTCACTGCCTTACTAAGACATCGCCACATCGAGCATCGCCCCGAAGAGCACCGCGCAGAGCTGCACGAGCGAGGCGAGGAAGGCGGCGCGCGCCGGCATGCGCATCGGCCGGCGCACGAGCGCGACACACTTGGCGAGGAAGAACGCGCCGCCGGCCGACGCGGCTACGAGGTATGGCCAGCCGCGGTCGAAGAAGAAGGGCACCAGCGAGGCGGCGACCAGGAGTAGCGCGCTCGCGAGGATCGCGCGCGCCGCGCGCGCGTCGCCGACCACCACCGGCAGCATCGGCACCCCGGCGGCCGCATAGTCGCGCTTGCACGCGATCGCCAGGCTCCAGAAGTGCGGCGGCGTCCAGAGGAAGAGCACCACTGCGAGCGCTACCGCGTCCGGGCCGAGAGACGGCGAGACTGCGGCCGCGCCGGCGAGCACGGCGAAGCTGCCGGCGAGCCCGCCTACGACGATGTTCCACCAGGTCCGGCGCTTCAGCCACACTGTGTAGACCACGCCATAGGTGAAGGCGCCGAGGAAGACGTACAGCGCGGCGACCCAGTTGCTGGAGACGGCGGCGGCGAGCACCGAGGCGAGGATCATCGCGCCGATCAGCCACAGCCATGCCGGCCGGTGCTCGAGAGTCCCGGTGACGAACGGCCGGTCGCGCGTGCGGCTCATGCGCCGGTCGAGGTCGACCTCGACGTACTGGTTGAACGCGCCCGCGGCCGCCGAGGCGACCAGCACCGCCAGCACCAGCACGACGGTGCCAGGCCCCCCCAACGGAGTCCCCTTTTGGACGGCGATGCCGGCCGCCGCGGCGAGCGCGATGGCGACGCCGATCCGGAGCTTGAAGAGATTGAGCAGAGCTTTCACTTCAATGGCCAGACGGTCGCCAGGTATTTCCAGTTGATGAAGTAGTAGAGGACGAAGGAGACGAGGAACACCATCGCCAGCGTGAAGGTTCCGGGCGCGACCATACCGACGGCGCCGATGCTGCCGTGCCCGGTGATGGTCGCGGCGACCGGCCGCTTGACGGCGTGGATGCCTTCCTTCGCGCGCACGTGCTGGAAGTCCGGCGTGACGATCTTCTTGCCGAGGAACACCGAGTACACGGTGATCAGCAGGTACATCCCGCCGCCGACGATCGCCACCAGGCCGAAGAGGCCCGCGAGCGCCATCATCAGCCACGCCGCGCCCGGGAACTCGTAGGGGAAGGCGTTGCCGGCGAAGCTGATGTCCCAGTGCCGCCGTGGCACGCCGAGCGTGCCGGCGCCCATGAGGAAGAGCGACACCGCGCTCATGCCGAGGCCGAAGACGTAGGGCTGGTACTTGGCCATCGTCGGGAAGGCGAGCTCGCGCCGGAAGAGCACCGGGATCAGGAAGTAGGTGAGGCCCATGAAGGCGAGCGTGGTGCCGACCACGACCGTGGCGTGGAAATGCCCGGGCACGTAGATCGTGTTGTGGATGATGAGGTTGAGCTGCTCGGTGCCCATCATCACGCCGGAAATGCCGCCGAGGAAGCCGAAGCCGATGAGCGAGATGAACATCGCCGAGAACACCGGGTTGCCCCACGGCGCCTTGCGCAGCCACTCGAAGAGGCCGTGGTTGTAGCCCTTCTCGCGCTGCGCCACCTCGATCGCCCCCGGCACGGTGAGGCCGTGCACCATCGAGGCGAGCACGGCGAGGTACATGGCGTAGCTCGTGTTGAAGATCTTCCAGTTGGAGGTGAGCCCGGGGTCGGCGAGCAGGTGGTGCGCGCTCGCGAGCTGCAAAAACAATATGTAGAGCAGGAACGCGCCCCGGCTCACCTTCTCCGACATGGGCTTCGCGCCGAAGACGATGGCGGCAATGGCGTACCAGACCGAGACGTGGGCGGCGACGTTGATCTGCTGCGAGGAGTGGCCGAACGCCCACCACACCGTCTTGTACATGAGCGAGTCGATGTGGCTCACCAGGCCCACCGACCAGAGGAAGGTGGGGATGAGGATGATCGCGCCGGCGGCGATGGTGAAGATGGCGATGATGCACGCCGTCACGGCGCCGAAGGTGACGAGCGGGATCGACCCCTGGTAGGTGCGCTCCGCGCGCGCCACGACGAGCGTGCCGAGGAAGACGAAGCAGCCGATCAGCGCACCGACGGCGAACAGGATCAGCCCCAGATAGAAGGTCGGATGCGCGCCCATCGGCGCGTACGAGGTGAACATCACGCTCGAATCGCCGCGGAACACCGAGTAGTTGTTGACGAGCGCGCCGATCACCATCAGCCAGAAGCCGGCCCAGGCAATGCGCGGCGTGGCGATGCGGCACTTGAGCAGCGTCGAGCCGGCGAAGTACAGCACCGCGATCTCGAAGAAGATGATCCAGAAGACGAGCATGTTCAGCCCGTGCGCGGTGAGCACCTGGTAGAAGCGGTCGGGGGCGAGCAGGTGCACCGCCTGCCAGCGCGTGAGCACCACGCCGATCGCGAGCAGCCCGCCGACGAGCAGCGACACCGCGGCGGCCACCGCGTTCCAGCGCATCAGCTTCTCGGCGTCCTGGTGAAAGACGAGCCCGCTGGTCGGGCAGGTCCTGAACATGCGGTTCACGGCCATTGCGCTCTCTCCCTCTCTACCTGGCGACGCTCATTCACGCTCATTTGACGCTCATTTCACGTACAACACGCTGGACATCGTGTGATGGTTGATGCCGCAGTACTCGTTGCAGACGATGTGGTAGGTGCCGGGCGCCGTCGGCGTGAAGGTGACGACGTGGTCGTAGCCCGGGTGCACCTGGATGTTGATGTTCTCGGGCTGCAGCGAGAAGCCGTGCAGCCAGTCCATCGACATCAGGTGCACGCGATAGGACTTGCCCGCCTCGAGCTCGAGGATCGGATACCAGCGCCAGAGCTGCGCGATGAGGTAGACGTCGCTCCCGGCGGGCGGATGCACCACCGGCACCTTCAGGTCGCCGCCTTCCTCTCGCACCTTGTACTTGGCGATGACCTCGTCGACCTTCCGCGCGTAGTTCTCGGGCTTCTCGCGGTAGGCCTCGTTGGCGAGGTTCTGCTGACCGTAGATGTGCCAGTACGGCATCATGAAGAACATGATCAGGCACCACACCAGCGCGATCACGATCCACAGCAGCTCGACGCGATCGAGCGGCTGCTTCCACCAGACGCGCTCGCTCGGCGGCAGTATTGCGCTCATGGCTTCTCCCTTTCGGCCTGCGGCGTCACTTGGCGATCGGCAGCCCGACGATCTCCATCACGCCCCAGATGATGTAGAGCACGGTGGGCATCGCGATGCCGATGAAGAGCAGCAGGAACGGGTTGTCGAGCAGGTGCTGCATGGCCGGGACGGGCTCTTCGGGAACTTCTTCTTCGGCCGGCTCGACGGTGCGGCTCAGCGGCGTGCTCATTCGTTTCTCCTTCGATAGCCTGCCGGCAAGTTAGGCCGGCACGGCGCGGCCGGACTTAATGTCGATCAAGTTTTTCCGCGCGCGGCGCGCGATCATGGACCGATGAAGCTTTCCCCGCGGGCGGCGAGCGTCGGCCTGGGCCTCGTGCTGGTCGTC
>DASUFD010000126.1:0-2062 GCA_036274735.1 Burkholderiales bacterium | reverse complement strand
GTGGTCGCATAACTCCTGGTACAAGGCATCGAGTTGCTCCCGCGAGGTGGCGCGCACCACGCAGGTGACGCTGAGGTAGCGCGCCTGCCGGCTCGGCCGCATCGCCACGCTCGCCGGGTCGAAGTCCGGCGCATGCTTGCGCACGATGTCGCAAACGGCCTGGGCGAAGCCCGGCGCCTTGCGGCCCATCACCTTGATCGGGAACTCGCACGGAAAGGCGAGCGCGGGACCGTCGGCGGGCACCGCCATCCGCCGCCTCAGCGCATTTAGACCGACACCGACTCGCGCCGGCCCGCGCGCATCACCTTCTGCTTGAACTCCTGATAGAGGTGGTACATGCGGCGGAACACCGGGCCGGGACGGCCGTCGCCGACCGGCGCGCCGTCGAGGCGCACGATCGCGAGCACTTCTTTCGACGACGAGGTGACCCAGAGCTCGTCCGCGGCGCGCACCTCGGCCTCGGCGACCTCGCGCAGCTCGAGCGGCAGGCCCGCGGCTTGCGCGAGCTCGACCACCACGTCATAAGTGATGCCGGGCAGGATGAGCGAGCTTTTCGGCGGTCCGTAGATCACGCCCGACTTGACGATGAAGACGTTCGAGGCCGAGGCCTCGGTGAGCCGACCGTCGCGGAAAAGGATCGTCTCGGCGGCGTCCGCCTCGGCGGAAAGCTGGCGCAGCAGCACGTTGCCGATGAGCGAGATCGACTTGATGTCGCAGCGCAGCCAGCGGAAGTCCTGTGCGCTCACCGCAGTGGCACCGTTTTCCACCTGCTCGCCCGGCGGGTTGACGAGCGGGCTTGCCATCATGAACACGGTCGGCTCCGCGTTCTTCGGGAACGCGTGATCGCGCTTCGCCACGCCGCGCGTAACCTGGAAGTACACCCCCTGGTCGTCGAAGCCCTGCCGCGCCACGAGCCCGGCAATGAAGTCGCGCCACTGCGCACGCGCGTAGGGATTGCGGATGCCGACCTCCCGCAGGCTGCGCTCGAGCCGGGTCAGATGCTCGTCGAGCCGGAAGGGCACCCGCGAATAGACCGGCACCACCTCGTATACGCCGTCGCCGAAGATGAAGCCGCGATCGAGGACCGAAACCTTCGCCTCGTCCAGGGGAAGGAACAGGCCGTTCAGGAAAACCACCGGTGCTCCCGCTACTTGAACCATAGCCGCAGTGTATCCCAGGCACGGCCGAAGACACCGGCGGTGCCGACCGGCTCGAGCGCCACCAGCGCGTACTCGCCGAGCGGCTTGCCGTCGAAGCTCACGCGTACCGTACCGACGCGCTGGCCCTGCTTGAGGGGCGCGAGGAGCGGCTGGCGCGATACCAGCTCGGCGGTCAGCTTCTGCGCCTCGCCCTTCGGCACGGCGACCAGCAGGTCTTTCTGGACGCCGACCTTGACCTCGTCCTGCGCGCCCTTCCACACCTGCAGCGCGCGCACCGGCTGGCTGCCGGCATAGAGCTTGACGCTATCGAAGAACTGGTAGCCCCAGTTGAGCAGCTTGAGCGATTCCTGCGCCCGGCCGTTCTCGGAGACGCCGCCGACCAGCACCGAGAGCAGGCGCCGGTCGTCGCGCTTCGCCGAGGCGATGAGGCAGAACCCGGCGGCCTCGGTATGGCCGGTCTTCACGCCGTCGACGCTCGGGTCGAGCCAGAGCAGGCGATTGCGATTGGGTTGCGTGATGTTGTTGTAGCGGAATTCCTTGATCGCATAGTAGCGCGCATACTCCTCCGGGAAATCGCGGATCAGCGCGGCAGTGAGCCGATAGAGGTCCGCCACCGTCGTATAGTGCTGCGCGTCGGGCAGCCCGGTGGCGTTGGCGAAATGCGAGTCGCGCATGCCGAGCCGCTCGGCCTCGCGGTTCATCAGCTGCGCGAACAGCTCCTCGGAGCCCGCCACCGCCTCGGCGAGCGCGATCGTCGCGTCGTTGCCCGACTGTACCTCCATGCCGAGAATCAGCTGCTCGACCGTGACGGGACGCCGCGGCTCGATGAACATGCGCGATCCGGGGGCGCGCCAGGCGCGCACGGACACCGGTACCTGCTGGTCGAGCTTCAGCTTGCCTTC
>DASUFD010000125.1:0-36421 GCA_036274735.1 Burkholderiales bacterium | reverse complement strand
CATCCGCGCCTCGACGCCGGGCTTCGAGCGCTCCTACATAGTGGAGATCGCGCCGCAGATCGGCATCCGCGAGACGCGCCGCGTGAAGGGCGCGCTGATGGTGAGCGAGGACGACATCCTCGACTGCGTCGACTTCCCGGACTCGATCGGCGTCAACGGCTGGCCCGTGGAAGCGCACATCGCCGGCGACGTGAAGTTCGTGTTCGCGCGCAAGCCGCGCGGCTTCAATCAGCTCCCCTACCGCATGATCGTGCCGCTCGGCGTGGAGAACCTGCTGGTCGCCGGCCGCTGCGCCGCCATGACACACGAAGGCCAGTCTTCGGCGCGCGTGAGCGGCGCCTGCTTCGTGATGGGGCAGGCGGCCGGGACCGCCGCGCATCTCGCTCTTACGAGCGGTATTCCCCCCCGAAAGCTCGATGTGCCGCAATTGCAGGGGCGCCTGGAGCGCGACGGCGCCTACCTCGGCGCGAGCTGGTGAGGGAATGAAACTCGCTCGGGAGGTGTCTTACCTCCCGTGAGACGCGCCGCCCTTTCCCTGCTCCTCGCCCTTGCGCTCGCCGCATGTGCAAGCGACGGCCGCAGTCTGCGTCCCGGGGACGACGCCGAGGCGGTGCGCGCGCAAATGGGCAACCCGGCGCTCGTCGTTCCGCTCCCCTCCGGCGGCGAGGCCTGGTTCTATCCCCGCGGCCGCGTCGGGCGGCAGACCTTTCGCGCCGAGATTGGGCCAGACGGCCGGCTGAACAAGGTCGAGCAGGTCCTCGACGAGCGGCATTTCGACCAGGTGATCGCGGACAAGACCACGCGCGAGGAGCTGCTCGCCATGCTCGGACCCCCGGTGTACGAGATGCACGGCTCGCTCAAGAACGAGGACGTCTGGGAATACACCTACTACTGGGGGGCGCAGCAGCCGTGGCTCGTGCGCTTCGGCATCAGCCCCCAAGGGATCGTCACGGGGCAGATCCGCATCAGCGAGATGGGCGGTCCCAACCCGGGTCGCATGTAGCCAGCCCCTATAATCGCGCGATGGGAAGCGCGAACGAGCTTTCGGCAGTGGTTGAACGCGCTGCGCGCGTCGATCTCGCCGCGGCGTTCCGGCTCGCGGTGCGACTCGACCTGCACGAAGGCGTCTGCAACCACTTCAGCGTCATGCTGCCGGAAACCGGTCGTTTCCTGCTCAACCGCTACGGCCTGCACTGGAGCGAGGTCACCGCCTCGAACCTGCTTGCGCTCGATGCCGAAGGCAACGTGCTCGAGGGCGAAGGCGAGTTCGAGAAGACGGCTTTCTGGATCCACTCGCGCATCCATCGCGCGCACCCGCGCGCCGCGTGCGTCCTGCACACGCACATGCGGTACGCCACGGCGCTCACCCTCCTCGAGAACGGGCGCCTGGAGATGGTCGAGCAGAACGCCCTGCGCTTCCACGGCGACATCGCCTACGACGACACTTACAACGGCCTCGTCATCGACGCGGGCGAGGGCGATCGCCTGGCGCACGCGCTCGGCGACAAACGCGTCATGTTCCTCGCCAACCACGGCGTGATCGTGGTCGGCCCGTCGGTCGCCGAAGCGTTCGATTTGCTCTACTACCTCGAGCGCGCCTGCCGCCTGCAGGTCCTCGCGCGGGCGATGGGGGGAAAGCTGCGCGCGGTGCGGCCGGAAGTCGTGCGCAGCACCTACGCGATGATGCAGGCCGACGCGCCGAAATACGCCGCCGCCCATTTCGGCGCGCTCAAGCGCATCCTCGATCGCGAGGCGCCCGATTATTCTGCGTGAGCGCGTGCAGGTGCGCCCGGCCGGACCGGGCGACCTGGCGGCGATCCAGGCCATCTATTCCCACCATGTGCGCCGCGGCCTGGCGACCTTCGAGGAGGAGCCGCCTGCCGTAGAAGAGATGCGCCGGCGCTTCGACGAGGTGACGGGCAAGGGCCTGCCCTGGCTCGCCGCCGACTTCGGCGGCGTTCTCGCGGGCTACGCCTACTGCGCGATGTATCGCACGCGTTCGGCGTACCGCTACAGCGTGGAGGACTCGGTCTACGTGCGCGAGGACTACCACGGCCGTGGCGTCGGCGCCGCGCTCCTCGACGCGCTGATCGAGCGCAGCACCGCGCTCGGCTACCGGCAGATGATCGCCGTGATCGGC
The DNA here is from genome assembly GCA_036274735.1 of Burkholderiales bacterium. Classification (GTDB taxonomy): domain Bacteria; phylum Pseudomonadota; class Gammaproteobacteria; order Burkholderiales; family SG8-39; genus SCGC-AG-212-J23. The sequence continues at coordinate 34,281 of DASUFD010000125.1, read as the reverse complement.
GACAGCGCGCACGCCGCGTCGATCAACCTGCACGCCGCTGCGGGCTTCCTGCGCGTGGGCACGCTGCGCTCCGTAGGATTCAAGTTCGGCCGCTGGGTGGACAGCGTCCTCATGCAGCGGCCCCTGGGCGCGGGCGACGCTAGTCGCCCATCGTGACCACGACCTTGCCCTTGGCCTGACGGCTGGCGAGCAGCGCGATCGCTTCGGGCGTGCGCTCGAGCGGCAGGGTTTGCGAGATGTGCGGGCGCAGCTTGCCTTCGGCGTACCACCGGCCGAGCTGAGCGAGGCTCTGCGCCAGGGCAGCGGGCTCGCGCCGCGCGAAGTCGCCCCAGAAGACGCCGACCAGCGACGCGCCTTTGAGAAGCGCGAGGTTGAGCGGCAGCTTGGGAATCTCGCCGGCGGCGAAGCCGACGACGAGGTGGCGGCCGCGCCAGGCGAGGGAGCGGAAGGCGGGCTCGCTGTAGGGCCCGCCCACGGCGTCGTAGACCACGTCGACGCCGCGGCCGTCGCTCAGGGCCTTCACGCGCTCGCGCAGGTCTTCGGACGCATAGTTGATCGTGGCGTCGGCGCCGTGGTCGCGGCATACCGCGAGCTTGTCGGCGCTCGAGGCGCAGGCAATGACGCGCGCGCCGAGCGCTTTGCCGATCTCGATCGCCGCGAGGCCGACGCCGCCGGCCGCGCCGAGCACGAGCAGCGTCTCGCCGGCTTTCAGCGCACCGCGGTCGCGCAGCGCGTGATCGGAAGTGCCGTAAGTGAGGACGAACGCTGCCCCGGTGACGAAGTCCATGCGCGCCGGCAGCGGGAGGAGGCGGGTGGCCTCGGTTTTTACTTCCTCGGCGAAGGCGCCGTAGGTGGTGAATGCCATCACCCGGTCTCCGGCCCGCACGTTGCGCACCTCCGCGCCCACGGCCTTCACCACACCGGCGAGCTCGCTGCCGGGAGAAAAGGGCAGCGGCGGCTTGAACTGGTATTTGTTCTGGATGATGAGCACATCCGGGAAGTTGACGCTCGCCGCCTTCACGGCGACGACCACCTCGCCGGGCCCGGCCTCGGGCGAGGGCAGGTCCTCGAGGACGAGCGATTCCGGCGGTCCGTACTGCTTGCAGACAATGGCTTTCATGAACTTAGAATGCTACATGCCCCTGCTGACCACTGACGACGGAGTCAAGCTCCACTACGAGGAGGCCGGCGCCGGGACGCCGATCGTCTTCGTGCACGAGTTCGGCGGCGACCACCGGAGCTGGGAGCCGCAGATGCGCCACTTCGCGCGCCGCTACCGCTGCATCGCCTACAACGCGCGCGGCTATCCGCCTTCCGAGGTTCCGGAGGACTGGCAGCGCTATTCGCAGGAGCGCGCGCGCGACGACATCCGCGCCGTGCTCGACGCGCTGAAGCTCGAGCGCGCGCACATCGTCGGCCTGTCGATGGGCGCCTTCGCCACGCTGCACTTCGGGCTCGCGTACCCCGAGCGCGCGCTCTCGATCACCGTCGCCGGCGGCGCCTACGGCTCGCATCCCGGGCACTACCGGCAGTTCCAGCAGGACTCGCGCGCCAACGCCGAGCGCATCCAGAAGGAAGGAATCAAGAAGTTCGTCGACTCCTACGGCGTCGGGCCGACGCGAGTGCAGCTGCAGAACAAGGACCCGCGCGCCTTCGCCGAGTACCTCGCGCAGTTCCACGAGCATTCGGCGCTCGGCGCGGTGAACACGCTGCTCGGCGTGCAGTGCCGCCGACCCTCGTTCTACGACCTCGCCGAGCCGCTCAAGCGCATGAGCACGGCCACGCTCATCATGCTCGGCGACGAGGAGGAGCCGGCGCTCGAGGCGAACCTCTTCCTCAAGCGCTGCATCCCGGGCGCCGGGCTCGCCGTCTTTCCCTGCAGCGGCCACGGCATCAATCTCGAAGAGCCGGCGCTCTTCAATCGCCTGCTCGAAGATTTCCTGCACTCGGTCGAGCTCGGCCGCTGGCCGAGGCGCGACGCGCGCTCCGTCGTGCCTTCGCTGTACGGACCGGGGGGGAAACCTTGAGCGAAGGCCGGCTCCTAGCGGAAAAGCGCGGCGCGGTGGGCTGGCTGGTCTTCGACCAGCCGGCGAAGCGCAACGCCATCAACGGCGCGATGTGGCGCGCCATTCCGGAGGCGATGGCGCGCTTCGATGCCGACCCGGAGATCCGCTGCATCGCCTTGCGCGGCGCCGGGAGCGAAGCCTTCGCCGCCGGCGCCGATATTTCCGAGTTCGAGAAGAACCGCGCCGAGCGCTCGTCCGTGGACGCGTACGACGACCTCCTCGACCGCGTCCTGCACTCGATCCAGGGCTCGCTCAAGCCGAGCGTGGCGATGATCTACGGCTACTGCATGGGCGGCGGCCTCGAGATCGCGCTCGCCTGCGACCTGCGCTACTGCGGCCGCTCGGCGCAGTTCGGCATCCCCGCGGCGAAGCTCGGCCTCGCCTACAACATCGAGGGGCACAAGCGCCTGCTCGAGACGGTCGGGCACGCATGGGCGCGCGAGATCATGTTCCTCGGACGTCGCTACCCCGCGGAGCAGGCGGCGGGCATGGGCCTCGTGCACCGCGTGCTCGACGACGAGAAGCTCGAAGGCTATGTCGAGGACCTGCTCGACACACTGTGCGAGAACGCGCCGCTCTCGATCGCCAACACCAAGACGATCGTCGAAGAATACGTGAAAGCCTCCGGCCACCCTGATCCGCTGCGCATGCGCGGCGCGATCGAGCGCTGTGCCAGGAGCGACGACTATGTCGAGGGGCGCCGCGCCTTCATGGAGAAGCGCAAGCCGCGATTCACCGGCACATGAAGATACGCTCGATCAGCGTGCGCGCGGTCTCGGCGCCGATGAAGCGCCCGCTTCACACGAGCATTGCCGCGGTCACCACCGCGGCGCTCCTGCTCATCGATCTGCAAACCGACCAGGGCGTCGTCGGCCGCTCCTATCTCTTCGGCATCGCCAGGCACCATCTGCCGCCTCTCGCGAAGCTCCTCGAGGCGATGGCGGCGATGGTCGAAGGCGACGAAGTCGCGCCCTTCGACCTGGAGAAGAAGCTGCGTGCGCGCTATGCGCTGCTCGGCGTGCACAACGTCGTGCTCTTCGCCATGGCGGGCATCGACATGGCGGCCTGGGACGCGCTCGCGCAAGCGCACGAGGTTCCGCTGGTGCGCTTGCTGGGGGGCACGCCGCGGCCGATTCCCGCTTACAACTCCAAGGGCCTCGGCATCATGGAGCCGGCGAAGCTCGCGCACGAAGCCGTCGAGCTGGTCGAGGAGGGCTTTCGTGCCGTGAAGCTGCGACTCGGCCGCCCCGACGCTCGCGCCGACCTCGAGGCGCTGCGCACGGTGAAGCAGGCGATCGGCGCCGACGTCGTGCTCATGGTCGACTTCAACCAGGGCCTCAGCATCGCCGAGGCGATCCGGCGCGGCCGCATGATCGACGAGGAGGGCGGCGTCGCCTGGATCGAGGAGCCGGTGCGCGCCGACGATTTCGCCGGGTGCGCCCGCGTCGTTCGCGAGGTCGCGACCCCCATACAAATCGGCGAGAACTTCATGGGTCCGGAGCAGATGGCACAAGCGCTCGCCGCGCAGGCCTGCGACTACGTGATGCCCGATGCCGAGCGCATCGGCGGCGTCACCGGCTGGCTGCGCGCGGCGGCGCTCGCGCAAGCCGCCGGCGCCGAGATGTCGAGCCATCTCTTCCCGGAGATCAGTGCGCACCTTCTCGCCGTCACGCCGACCGGCCATTGGCTCGAGTACGTCGACTGGGCCGATGCGGTGCTCGCCGAGCCGCCGCAGCTGGAAAACGGCCATCTCGTCGCGCCCGAGCGCCCGGGCAGCGGCATCGCCTGGAACGAGGCGGCGGTGAAGCGTTACGCTCTCTGAATGTTCGAGCGCCACTACGCGCACTGGCCGCCGGGCCTCGCTCACACGCTCGAGGTGCCGCGCACGACCATCTACACCAACCTGGCGCAGCGCGCCGCGCAGCACCCGGACAAGACGGCGATCGACTATTACGGCACGCGCATCAGCTACGGAGAGCTGATGCGGGAAGCGGACGCGCTCGCGGGTTTCCTGCAGAGCCGCTGCGGCGTGCGCAAGGGCGACCGCGTGCTCCTCGACCTGCAGAACAGTCCGCAGTCGGTGATCGCCTACTACGGGGTGCTGCGCGCCGACGCGGTGGTGGTGCCGGTGAACCCGATGAACCGCCGCGAGGAGCTGCGTCACTACGTAGACGATTCGCAGGCGTCGGTCGCGATCGTCGGCCAGGAGGTCTACGACCAGATCGAGGGTCTCGAGGGCCTGCGGCACACGATCGTCGTGACCTACTCCGATTACCTGCGCGAGCCGACGAACCTGCCGATACCGCCTTTCGTGCGTGCCCCCACCATAGTCCATTCCGCAATTGCCTGGAAGGCGGCCGTGCAGGCGAAGCTCGCGCCCGGCGCGCATACCGCGGGGCCGGACGATCTGGCCGCCATGCCGTATACGTCGGGGACGACGGGCAAGCCGAAAGGCTGCATGCATACCCATTCCAGCATTCAGGCCACCACGGTGCCCTACATGCACTGGCGAGGCGTGACGGGCGAGGACGTGGTCGTGCTCTCGGCACTGCCGATGTTCCACGTCACCGGCATGCAGGCGGGAATGAATGCGCCGCTCTATCTCGGCGCGACGATCGTGCTGCTCTCGCGCTGGGACCGCGACTGCGCCGGGATGCAGATCGAGCGCGCGAAGGTCACCAACTGGTCGGCCATCACCACCATGCTGGTCGATTTTCTCTCGAACCCGAACCTCGGCAAGTACGACCTGTCGTCGCTGCGCGTCCTGGGCGGCGGCGGCGCCGCGATGCCCGAAGCGCTGGCGCGCAAGCTCGAGGAGGTGTTCCACCTGCCCTACATCGAGGGCTACGGCCTCTCGGAGACGATGGCGCCTACGCACATGAACCCGCCGCACCGGCCCAAGCGCCAGTGCGGCGGGATCCCGATCTTCAACACCGACGCGCGTGTGCTCGACGTCGAGACCGGGCGCGAGCTCGGGCCGAACGAGGTCGGCGAGATCGTGGTGCACGGCCCGCAGGTGTTCAAGGGCTACTGGCGGCAGGAGGCGGCGACGCGCCAGGCGTTCCTCGAGCACGACGGCAAGCGCTTCTTCCGCACCGGCGACCTCGGCTACTACGACGAGGAGGGCTACTTCTTCATCACCGACCGGCTGAAACGGATGATCAACGCTTCCGGCTTCAAGGTCTGGCCGGCTGAGGTCGAAGCGATGCTCTACGCGCACCCGGCGATCCAGGAGGCGTGCGTCATCGGCGCACCCGACGGATACCGCGGCGAGACGGTCAAGGCGCTCATCGTGCCGCGCGCCGGTAGCGACGTGAGCGCCGAGGAAATCATCGAATGGGCGCGCGGCCGCATGGCGGCGTTCAAGGTGCCGCGGCGCATCGAGCTGGTCGAGTCTTTGCCCAAGACCGCCACGGGAAAGATCCTGTGGCGCGAGCTGCAGGAACGGGAGCGCGCAAAATCCACCGCCTCCTGACGCGGCGTACCGCCGCGCTCGCCTGTTGCGCGCTGCTCGCGTGGCTCTCGAACTGGAGCGTGCACGCGGTGATGACGCTCGAGCGGCCGCTCGGCCTCGTCGCATCGATCTGCGGCAGCGCGCCCGCCCCCGCACCGAGCGGCGTGTGCCCGGTCTGCGAGGATTCGCTCGCCGCAGGCGGCGGTCCGGTCTTCCTTCTGCCTGTCTTCACCTCCGTCGTTCCGGCACGGGAGGATCCGGCGCTCGGGGAAACGCGCGAGCCGTTCGTGCGCGACCTTCCCGGCGACGCGCCGGCGCGCGCGCCGCCGCAGGCCTGAGGTCCTGCTGCCAATAGACGCGATACCCGAAACGACGAACGCAAGGAGCAACTGTGAAGAGACTCGTATGGCTGCTCGCCCTCATGGCGAGCCCGGCCTTTGCCCAGATCCACATCGAGAACGCCTGGTCGCGCGCCACTCCGCCGGGAACGCCGATCGGCGTCGGCTACATGACCATCCGCAACACGACGCCGAAGCCGGACAAGCTGATCGGCGCGAGCTCGCCCGCCGCCGGCAGCGTAGAGCCCCACGTCACCATCAAGGACGGCGACATCAGCCGCATGCGCAAGGTGCCGGGCTACGACATTCCCGCCAACGGCACCTTCACCCTGCAGCCGGGCGGCGCGCACCTGATGCTGATGAACCTCAAGGCGCCGCTCAAGGAAGGCGAGAGCGTTCCGCTGACGCTCAAGTTCCAGCACGCGGGCGAGGTGAAGACCGAGCTGCAAGTGCGCGCCCTGGGCGCGACGGGCGGGATGGGCGGCATGCAGGGCATGGGGGGCATGAAGCACCAGTAGTTCGAGGCAGTAAGCCGTCGTTCCCGCGAAAGCGGGAAGCTAGTTTAAAAGCGAACTGGGCCCCCGCCTTCGCGGGGGCGACGACTCAGTTCGTGTCGGGAACGCTCAAACCTTCCCTCTAGGCGAACACCGCGCGCGCGATCCACCACGCCACGCCGGCGATGAACGCCGAGCAGGGGATGGTGAGAATCCAGGCCCAGACGATCGTGCCCGCGATACCCCATCGCACCGCCGACACGTTCTGGGTCGCGCCCACGCCGACGATCGCGCCGGTGATGGTGTGCGTGGTGGAGACCGGAATGCCGAGCGCCGCGGTGGCGAAGAGCGTGATCGCGCCGCCGGTTTCGGCGCAGAAGCCGCCGACCGGCCGCAGCTTGGTAATGCGCTGGCCCATTGTCTTCACGATGCGCCAGCCGCCGAAGGCGGTGCCGAGGCCGATCGTCGCGTAGCAGGCGATCACGACCCAGAAGGGCACCGGCGCGCCCGGGGCCGTGTGGCCCGCCGCGATGAGCAGCATCCAGATGATGCCGATGGTCTTCTGCGCGTCGTTGCCGCCGTGCCCGAGGCTGTAGAGCGACGCGGAGAGAAGCTGCAGGCGGCGAAACCATCGGTCGATGCGGCTCGGCGCGCTGTGCGCGAAGAGCCGCGCGACGACGAGCATCATCAGCGAGCCGAGCACCATGCCGAGCAGCGGCGAGACGAAGATGAAGACCACGGTCTTGGCGATGCCGGGCGCGACCAGCGCCCAGGTCCCGGCCTTGGCGACCGCGGCGCCGACCAGCCCGCCGACCAGCGCGTGCGAGGAGGACGACGGGATGCCGTAGTACCAGGTGATGACGTTCCAGGCGATCGCGCCGGCGAGCGCGCCGAACACGAAGTAGTGATCGACGATCGACGGGTCGACGATGCCCTTGCCGATCGTCGCGGCGACGCCGAGATGGAAGATGAAGAGCGCCACGAAATTGGCCACCGCGGCGAGCAGCACGGCCTGGTAGGGGGTGAGCACACGCGTCGAGACTACGGTGGCGATCGAGTTCGCCGCATCGTGGAAGCCGTTCAGGAAGTCGAACAGCAGCGCGATCGCCACCAGCGCGGCCACCGTGCCGAACGCGAGCGGCGCCGACTCCATCAGGAGTTTTCCAGGACGATGCCCTCGATGATGTTCGCCACGTCCTCGCAGCGGTCGGTGATCGACTCGAGCAGGTCGTAGATGACGCGCAGCTTCATCACCTGCTTGAGATCGTTCTCCTCGCGGAAGAGCTTCGACATCGCCGCGCGCATGACCCGGTCGGCGTCCGACTCGAGCCGGTCGATCTCCTCGCACAGCTTGAGGATCGCCGAGGGGCTCTTCACGTTGGTGAGCAGCGCCACCGCTGCCTTCACCCGGTCGCAGGACTGCTGGCAGATGCCGGCGAGCTGCTTCGCCTCGGGCGTCGCCGTGCGCAGGTCGTAGAGCGCGATCGACTCGGCGACGTCCTGGATGAGATCCAGGATGTCGTCCATCTTGGTGATCAGGCTGTGGATCTGGTCGCGGTCGAAAGGGGTGATGAAGGTGCGGTGCAGCAGGGTGATGCACTCGTGCGTCAGCTTGTCGGCGGCGCGCTCCGCCGCGTCGATGCGCTGCGCGTGCGCGTCGAGCTCGTCAAAGCGGCCGATCATCGCCGCAAGCTCGCGGCTGCCCTCGACGATGCGCTCGGCGTGGGCATTGAAGAGGTCGAAGAACTTGCCCTCGCGGGGCATCAGGCGTCCGAGCATTGTTATTCCTTGGTGGCGAGGCCGAGCGATTCTAGTTGGTTGACTTCGCCGGCGCTGAACCCCCAGTCGGCGAGCGCGGCGGCCCCCCCCGCGCCCCGCTCGGGCGGCGGCCGGCGTACGACGCCGGGCGTGCGCGAGAACCGGGGCGCCGGCGCCGGCTGCGCCACCCCGCCTATCTCCACGAATGAATTTCTTGCGAGGTGATGAGGCTCGGCGCGCGCCTCGGACCACGAGAGCACCGGCGCGAAGCACGCATCCGCACCCTCGAATACAGTGCACCATTCGTCGCGCGTGCGGCTCTTGAACGCCTGCGCGAAGCGCTGCCGCATCTCGGGCCAGCGCGCACGGTCGTTTTGCGCCGGCAGCCCCTGGAGGGCCAGCTTTTCCGTCAATTCGGAGAAGAACTTCGGCTCGATCGCGCCGATCGCCACGTGCTTGCCGTCCTTCGTCTCGTAGACGTCGTACCACGGGGCGCCGGTGTCGAGCAGGTTCACGCCGCGCTCCTCGCTCCAGCGACCGGCCTTGAGAAAGCCGTGAAACATGGCGGCGAGGAGCGACGCGCCGTCGACCATCGCCGCGTCGATCACCTGGCCGCGCCCGGAGCGAGCGACCTCGAGCAGCGCGCAGGCGACGCCGAAGGCGAGCAGCATGCCGCCGCCGCCGAAGTCGCCGACCAGGTTGAGCGGCGGCACCGGCGCCCCGCCCCGGCGGCCGAAGGCGTGCAGCACGCCGGCGAGCGCGATGTAGTTGATGTCGTGCCCGGCGCGGGGCGCGAGCGGACCTTCCTGTCCCCAGCCGGTCATCCGCCCATAGACGATTCTCGGGTTCCTCCTGAAAGCCTCTTCAGGCCCGAGGCCGAGGCGCTCCATCACGCCGGGGCGGAAGCCTTCGATCAGCACGTCGGCGCGCGCAATGAGCTGCAGCGCCGCTTCTTTTCCGGGCCCGGACTTGAGATCGAGAGTCACGGAGCGCTTGCCGCGCATCATCACGTCGTACCAGCGGCTGCGCTCGAGGCCGAGACCCGCGTCGGCGGGACGGTCGACGACGAGCACGTCGGCGCCCATGTCGGCGAGCAGCATGCCGCAGAAGGGCGCCGGCCCGATGGCTTCGAGCTCCAGGACTTTCATGCCGGCGAGCGGTCCCATGTCTTTCATAATAACGAATGCCCGCGCGCCCTCCCGAGCGCATCGTCTGCCTTACCGAAGAAACCACCGAGACGCTCTATCTCCTCGGCGAGGAGCGGCGCATCGTCGGCATCTCCGGCTACACGGTGCGGCCGGCGCGCGCGCGCAAGGAGAAGCCCCGGGTCTCGGCTTTCCTTTCCGCGAAAAATGATCGGATCCTCGCCTTGAAGCCCGACCTGGTGATCGGCTTTTCCGACCTGCAAGCCGACATCCTGCGCGATCTCGCCAAGGCCGGCCTCAACGTGCTCGTCTTCAACCAGCGCTCGGTCGACGAGATCCTGTCGATGATCCTGACCCTCTCGTCGATCGTCGGCGCCGCCGAGCGCGGAAAAGCTCTCATCGAAAAGCTTGAGGCGCATTTGTCGGAAATCCGCGCGGCGGCGCGCGCTTTCCCCCGCCGACCGAAGGTCTACTTCGAAGAGTGGGATGAGCCGATGATCAGCGGCATCCGCTGGGTCAGCGAGCTCGTCGAGGTCGCCGGCGGCGAGGAGATCTTCAGGGAAAAATCCTTCTCGCCGAGCGCGAGCGGACGCGTGATCGCCGATCCGGGAGAGGTGGTGCAAAGACAGCCCGAAATCATTTTCGCCTCGTGGTGCGGCAAGAAGTTCCGCCCTGAGCGCCTCGCCGCCCGGCCCGGCTGGAATGAGATTCCCGCCGTCAAAAATCATTGCCTCTACGAGGTTAAGTCGGCGGAGATCCTGCAGCCCGGGCCGGCGGCGCTGACCGACGGCGTGCGGCGCATCCATGAGATCGTGCACGCCTGGTGCAGCAGCGCGGGCAGGCGCGCGCGATAACGGCAATTCGAAAGCAAGACCCGGAGTGTCGGCTTGCGCGATGTTCGCCAAAATCGGCTCGACACTGAAGCGAACGAACAGGAGATTTCGAGGGTCAACATGGATATGAACGTCGCAGCGCCGCCCCGGAACACGCGGCCCGAATACCGGACGGACGACCAGCGCTGGCAGGCCGTGATGCGCAAGGATGCCAATGCCGATGGGCGCTTTTTCTTCGCCGTTCGCACGACCGGCATCTACTGCCGCCCGTCGTGCCCCTCGCGCCGTGCCCGCCGGCAGAACGTTGAGTTTTACGGCACCGCTTCGCAGGCCGCGGCAGCGGGGTACCGCCCCTGCAAGCGGTGCACCCCGGAGCGGGACAGCCTTGCCGAGCGTAATGCGCAAGCCGTGGCGAAGGCTTGCCGGCTGATTGAAGACGCGGAGGAGCTTCCCGACCTCGCAACGCTCGCGAACGCCGCCGGGATGAGCCGCTTCCATTTTCATCGGTTGTTCAAGAGCGTGACGGGGGTAACGCCGAAGACTTATGCGCAGGGTCACAGGGCGGAGCGGCTGAGGGATTCGCTCGCCTGCGCAGGCTCCGTTACGGGCGCGATCTACGACGCTGGTTTCAACTCGAACGGCGCTTTCTATGCCAAGTCGAAGAAATTGCTCGGCATGCGGCCGGCGAATTTCCGGCAGGGCGGCGCGGGCGAGGACATTCGCTTTGCGGTCGGCGAATGCTCGCTGGGTGCGATTCTCGTCGCCGCCAGCGCTACGGGAGTATGCGCGATCCTGCTCGGCGACGACCCGGACGTCCTGGTGCGCGACCTCCAGGACCGTTTCCCGAACGCAACATTGGCGGGTGCGGATCGGCGCTTCGAGGACTGGGTTGCGAAAGCGGTCGGCCTGATCGAATCGCCAAAGCAGGGCCTCGATCTGCCGATCGACCTTCGCGGCACCGCCTTCCAGAAGCGCGTCTGGCACGCGCTGAGCCAAATCCCGCCGGGATCGACGACGAGCTATGGCGAGATCGCCAAACGCGTCGGCGCGCCGAGCGCTGTGCGAGCCGTCGCCCGAGCCTGCGCCGCCAATCCGCTGGCTGTAGCGATTCCCTGCCATCGCGTCGTCCGGCGCGATGGCGCGACGTCCGGCTATCGATGGGGCGCGCAGCGCAAACGCGAGCTGCTCGAGCGCGAAGCGCGGTGAAGACGCCGCCGCACGCCGGCGTCGCATCCCTCGCATGGGATGCCCTCGAGCGCCAGTTCGACGAGCGCGGCTACGCTCTGGCGCGCGGTGCTCTTTCGGCAAGCGAGTGCGCCGGTCTCGCCGGGCAATATGCCGACGACGCGCGCTTCCGCAGCCGCGTGGTCATGGCTCGCCACGGTTTTGGCAGCGGCGAGTACAAGTACTTTGCGTACCCGCTGCCTCAGGTCGTGCGCGAACTGCGCTCGGCGCTCTATCCACGCCTTGCTTCGATCGCGAATCGATGGAACGAGCGACTGGGGCTGCGAACCGTGTTTCCGGCTGAGCTCGGCTCGTTCCTGGAAACATGCCACCGCGCGGGACAGGCGCGCGCGACGCCTTTGCTTCTGAAGTACGAAGCCGGCGACTACAACTGCCTGCATCAGGACCTGTATGGCGAGCTGGTGTTCCCGATACAAGCGACGTTCCTGCTCTCCACGCCAAGGATCGATTTCACCGGCGGTGAGTTCGTGCTTGCCGAGCAGCGTCCGCGCATGCAGTCGAAGGCCGAGGTCGTTTCCCTTCGCCTGGGTGATGCCGTTCTCTTTCCTGTCCGTCACCGGCCTGCGCATGGCAAGCGGGGCTGGCATCGCGTCAACATGCGGCATGGAGTAAGTCGTGTTCACTCCGGGCGTCGCTATACGCTCGGCGTGATTTTTCATGATGCCCGGTAGCCCCCCGCGAATCGAAGAGCCCCGAGCCGACTTCACTCGCTCCTCGCGGCCTTGCCGTCGAGGAGGTGAAAGGGCGGGGCGCTGCCGTCCTTGAGCTGCCCGGCGTAGAGCGTGAGGTGCGGGTACGGGATCTCGATGCCGCGCTCGTCGTATGCCTTCTTCAGGCGCTTGAGGAACTCGCGCTTCACGTTCCACTGCTGGATCGGCGGCACGACTTTCAGCCGGCACACGATCTCGACCGCGGAATCTGCCCACTTGTTGACGCCGATGATCTCCACCGCGTCGACCAGGCGATTCTTCCAGTCCGGCTCGGCGCGCATCACCTCGCCGACCTCGCGCATCACCGCGAGCGCCTCGTCCGGATTCTCGCGATAGGCGATGCCGACGCTCACCACCGCGGTAGCGAAGCCGCGCGTGCGGTTGGTGACGAGCTTGATCTCGCCGTTCGGGATGTAGTGCACGTGGCCCTCGAAGTCGCGCAGGCGCACGTAGCGCAGCGTGACTTCCTCGACGAGGCCGCCCTTGCCGGCGACCTCGACCACGTCGCCCTGGCGCACCTGGTCCTCGAGCAGCAGGAAGAAGCCGGTGAAGTAGTCCTTGATCAGGCTCTGCGCGCCGAAGCCGATGGCGAGGCCGGCGACGCCGGCGGTGGCGAGGATGGGCGCGACGGAGATGCCGAGCTCGCCGAGGATGAGCGTGCCGGCGACGATGAAGATGACGATCGCCGCGCTGTTGCGGAACACGCGCGCGAGCGTCTGGATGCGCGCCTGCTCGTCGGCGTTCGGCGCCTTCCCCTCCATGTAGCGCCGGAATATGCGGATCAGCCGGTTGGCTACCGCCTGGAGAATCCAGGCGAGGCCGAAAATGAGGAGGACGCGCAGCGCCGTTATGGCTGCGGCCTTCGCCTCCGCATCCAGTTCGTTGAAATAGCCGAGGATGCCCCTCAGTGCAGCCCCGCCTTTCGCACGGCTCTCAGTGCAGCCCTGCCTTTGGCACGGCTTCTAGTGCAACCCTAGCGAGGCTTCGATGTTGCGCACCATCGCCACGAGGCGCGGCCCGAGGTCGTCCTCGAGCTGGCCCTTCTTGACGAGGAACGCCGGCACCACGCAGTTGAAGGCGACGATCTCGCCGTCGACGGTGCGCCGCATCGGCACGCCGACCGAGTGCACCTCGCGGCGCAGCTCGCCCGCGCTCGCGCAGAAGCCGCGCGAGCGGATGTCCTCGAGCGACTTGTCGATGGTCGGCCGGTGACGCCGGTAGTTCTCGGGCTCCTTCACCTTCATCTGGTTGAGCACCGCCTCGCGCTCGGCGGCCATGCACGCGGCGAGGAAGGCGCGGCCGATCACGGAGGCCGCGATCGGAATCGAGGTGCCGATGTCGGGGAGGGTGGTGATGCCGTTGCCGCTGCGGCAGGACTCGACATAGACCATGTTCAGGCGGTCGCGCACGCCCATCGATACCGAGCCGTTGCAGTAGTCGGCGAGCTCCTTCATCAGCGGCCGCGCCGCCTGGCGCACGTTCATGGAGGCGAGCAGCGGATAGCCGATCGACAGCACCGCCGAGCCGAGCTGGTACTTGCCCAGCCGCATGTTGTGGCGCAGGTAGCCGAGCTTGGTCAGCGTGTAAGTGAGGCGCGATACCGTCGGCTTCGGCAAGCCGGTGCGCACCGAGATCTCCTTGTTGCCGAGCAGCGGCTCGAGCGGGGTGAAGCAGCGCAGGACTTCCAGGCCGCGGGCCAGCGTCGTGGCAAACTGCCGGTCGCCTTCGTGCTCGTAGCTGAAAACGCCGGACGGCTGCGCAAGCGGGGCCGCGGGTTCGGGTGCGCCCATGGGATTTCGTTCCTCCTCGTGTGCTTCTTGGGTATTACGGCGGGCTGTTTCGCGTTTCGCTATTCTGGCCAGCGGGCGCGGCGTGTCAACTTAGTCATATTAGATTTTGCATAGTGAAATGGCGTCTTCCCTTTTCGACCTGAGCGGGAAAGCCGCGCTCATCACCGGAGCGACGCGAGGCATCGGCAAATCGATCGCCGAGGAGCTGGCGCGCGCCGGCGCGCGCGTCTGCGTGTCGAGCCGCAAGGCGGACGCGTGCCGCGCGGTCGAGGAAGAGTTCCGGCGCCAGGGTTTCGAGGTGCTGGCGCAGCCGTGCAACGTATCGCGCAAGGAGGACCTGCAGGCGCTCGTCGATGCGACCCGACGCAAGTGGGGCGGCATCGACATCGTCGTGGCGAACGCGGCCTCCAATCCCTACTACGGCCCGCTCACCGGCATTGCCGACGAGGCGTTCGACAAGATCATCGGCAACAACCTGAAGAGCGCGCTCTGGCTCGCGGCGATGACGCTGCCGGGCATGGCGGAGAAGGGCGGCGGGTCGTTCACCCTGGTGGGCTCGATCGGCGGACTCCTCGCCAATACCGTGATCGGCGCCTACGGCGTGTCGAAGGCGGCGGGGCACCACCTGGTGCGCAACCTCGCCGCGGAGTGGGGACCGAAGAACGTGCGCGTGAACGCGATCGCGCCGGGCCTGGTGAAGACGGAGTTCGCGCGCGCGCTGTGGGAGGACGAGGCGCGGCGCGCCGAGCGCATCGCCGCGACGCCGCTGCGCCGCCTAGGCGAGCCGCGCGACATCGGCGGCGTGGCGGTATTCCTCGCCTCCGATGCGGCGGCCTTTGTTACCGGACAGGTGATCGTCGCCGACGGCGGCGTTACCATCTTGTAGTTACGGTTCACAGAGTCAAAGTCCATGGACCTCAACTACTCGGCCGAAGAGCTCGCGTTTCGCGACGAGGTGCGCGCCTGGCTGCGCGCCAACCTGCCCGCCGATCTGCGCGAGAAAGGCGAGCGCTATGCGCATCTTTCCCGGGACGACCTGCTGCGCTGGCACAAGATTCTCGCCAGGCAGGGCTGGGTCGCGCCCGCCTGGCCGAAGGAGTGGGGCGGTACCGGCTGGAACGTGGTGCAGCGCTACATCTTCGAGGAAGAGCTCGGCTTCGCCGGTGCGCCGCCGCTCATTCCCTTCGGGTTGACGATGTGCGCGCCGGTGCTGCTGCGCTTCGGCACGGAAGCACAGAAGAAGCGCTTCCTGCCGCGCATTTACCACGGCGAGGACTTCTGGTGCCAGGGCTACTCGGAGCCGGGATCCGGGAGTGATCTCGCTTCCCTGAAGACCAAAGCCCTCCGCCAGGGCGACCATTACGTCGTGAACGGCCAGAAGATCTGGACGACGCTCGGCCACTATGCCGACTGGATTTTCTGCCTGGTGCGCACCGACCCGGGCGTTGCCAAGCGCCAGGAAGGCATCTCGTTCCTGCTCATCGACATGAAGACGCCGGGCATCACGGTGCGGCCGCTCATCCTCATGGACGGCGCGCACGAGGTGAACGAAGTGTTCTTCGACGAGGTGAAGGTGCCGGCCGAGAACCTGGTGCACGAGGAGGGCAAGGGCTGGACCGTGGCCAAGTACCTGCTCGGCTACGAGCGTATGAACACCGGGCGCATCGGCGAGTCGAAACGGCAGCTCGCACGCCTCAAGGAATATGCCGCGCACATGAAAGAAGACGTCCGCTTCCGCGACCGGCTCTCGCGCCTGGAGATCGAGCTCACCGCGCTCGAGATCACCAACCTGCGCTTCCTCGACCGGATGCGGCGCACCGGCCAGCCGCCAGGCGCGGACGTGTCGATGCTGAAGATCAAGGGCACCGAGATCCAGCAGGGACTCACGGAGCTGATGATGGAAGCGACCGACCCGGCGGCGAGCGACGAGCTCGCGCAGGCGATCCGCAAGCGCTACCTCAACATGCGCAAGACCACGATCTACGCGGGGTCCAACGAGATCCAGCGCAACATCATTGCCAAGATGACGCTTGGCCTGTAAACCACAAAGGCAGGGCTGTAGGACAAAGGCGGGTCTATGAATTTCGATTACAACGAAGAGCAGCAGCTGCTGGCCGATTCGGTTCGCCGATATATGGGCAAGGCCTACGACTTCGAGTCGCGCAAGAAGATCGTCGCCGGCGAAGGCTGGAGCGCGCAGGTCTGGGCGCAGTTCGCGGAGATGGGCTTGACCGGCCTCGTCGTGCCCGCCGAGCAGGGCGGCTTCGGTGGCGGCGCGGTCGATCTCATGGGCGTCATGGAGGCGTTCGGCGAGGCGCTGGTTGTCGAGCCCTACGTGCCCACCGTGCTCGCGGCGCGGCTCGTCGCGCGCGCGGGCTCGGCGGCGCAGAAGCAGGCGATCCTCCCGGCGGTCGCGGAAGGGCGCACGAAGCTCGCGCTCGCGCATACCGAGAAGGGCGCCCGCTATCGCCTGGAAAGCGTTCACACGAGCTTCTCCCAGGGAAAAATAACCGGACAGAAGCCCGCGGTGATCGGCGCGCCGATCGCCGACAAGGTCGTCGTTTCCGCCCACGGCCCGGACGGCATCGGCCTCTATCTGGTCGAGCGAGCGCACGCGAAGGCCAAGGCCTGGCGCACGATCGACGAGCGCCTCGCCGCCGACCTCGCCTTCCAAGACGCGCCGGCCGAGAAGCTGCAGGCGGGTCTCGATCTCGTCGAGGAAGCGTTCGACTTCGGCGCGGCGCTCGCCTGCGCCGAGGCGGTCGGCGCGATGAAGTTCGCCTGCGACGCCACGCTCGAGTACTTGAAGACGCGCAAGCAGTTCGGCGTGCCGATCGGCACGTTCCAGGCGCTGCAGCACCGCATCGTCGATCTCTACATCGAGCACGAGCAGGCGAAGTCGATGGCTTGCCTCGCCTGCTCGAAAATGGACCAGGCTGCGGATGCACGCGAGCGCGCGCGCGCCGTCTCCTCGGCGAAGATCAAGATCGCCGACGCCGCGCGCCGCATCAGCCAGGAGTCGGTGCAGCTGCACGGCGGCATGGGCATGAGCGAGGAGCTCAAGGTGAGCCACACCTTCCGCCGCCTCACGGCGCTCGCGACCGAGTTCGGCGACGCCGATACGCATCTCGGGCGCTTCGCGAGCTTATGAACAACAAGCGGGTTCTGCTCGCCAGCCATCCGACAGGCTGGGTGCGCGAGGCCGATTTCCGGATCGAAGAAGCTCCGCTGCCCAAGCCCGCGGAGGGCGAGGTGCTGGTGAAGAATCTCTGGCTCTCGCTCGATCCCTATATGCGCGGGCGCATCAGCACTGCGAAGAGCTACGTGAAGGGCGTGTCGATCGGCGAGGTCATGGTCGGCCAGACGGTGGGCGAGGTCGTCGAGTCGCGCCACGCGAAGCTCAAGGTGGGCGACAAGGTGCTCACGCAGCTCGGCTGGCAATTGTTCGGCGTCACCCAGGAAGCGACCAAGATCGACGAGCGCGGCGTGCCGCTCAGCTACTTCCTCGGCATCCTCGGCATGCCGGGCCTCACCGCCTACTTCGGTCTGCACGAGCTCGGCCAGCCGAAGGCCGGCGAGACGGTCGTCGTGTCGGCGGCCTCCGGCGCCGTCGGCAGCGTGGTCGGCCAGCTCGCCAAGATCGCCGGCTGCCGCGCGGTCGGCATCGCCGGCGGACAGGCGAAGTGCGATTACGTCACGCGCGAGCTCGGCTTCGACGCCTGCATCGACTACAAGTCGGAGAACCTGCGCGAGGCGCTCGAGCGCGCCTGCCCGAAGGGGGTCGATGTCTACTTCGACAACGTCGGCGGCGAGATCCTCGACACGCTGCTCACCCGCATGAAGCTCTTCGGCCGCGTCGTCGTGTGCGGCCTCATCTCCGACTACAACGCGACCGAGCCTTACCGGCTGAAGAATCTGCGCGCCGTGCTCGTCAACCGGCTGCGCGTGCAAGGCATGATCGTCTTCGACTGGAGGGATCGCTACGGCGAGGGACTGGCGGCGCTCGCCGGGCATCTCGCGCAGGGCCGGCTGAAATACCGCGAATCGGTGGTGCAGGGACTGGAGAACGCGCCGCGCGGGCTGATCGATCTTCTCCAGGGCAAAAACTTCGGAAAGCAGCTCGTCAAACTATGATCGACCTCTACACCTGGCCCACGCCCAACGGGCACAAGATCCACATCATGCTCGAGGAGACCGGCCTGGCGTACCGCGTGCATGCCGTCGACATCGGCGCGGGCGACCAGTTCAAGCCCGAGTTCCTCGCCATCTCGCCGAACAACAAGATTCCCGCGATGATCGACGCGGAGGGGCCGGACGGAAAGCCGTTCGCGCTCGCCGAGTCGGGTGCGATGCTCTTCTACCTCGCCTCGAAGACCGGCAAGTTCCTGCCGAAGGACATGCGCAAGCGCTGGCAGGTGATGCAGTGGGTGATGACGCAGATGGGCCACATCGGGCCGATGCTCGGGCAGGCGCACCACTTCCTCCAGTACGCGCCGGAGAAGATCGAGTACGCGATGAATCGCTACCGCAACGAGGCGAACCGGCTGTACGGTGTTCTCGATTCCCAGCTGAAGAAATCGGAGTGGCTGGCCTGCGACGAGTACAGCATCGCCGACATGGCGACGATGCCGTGGCTGCGCGCGCCGGAACGCCAGGGCGTGAACATCGACGACTTTCCGAACGTCAAGCGCTGGCGCGACCGCATCGCGGCTCGTCCGGCGGTGAAGCGTGCGGTGGAGGTGCTCGCCGATCGACGCCGCCAGACGCCCGGCTTTTCCAAGGAGCAGGCGGAGGTGCTCTTCGGCGGCACCCAGTATGCTCGAAGGTAGGGTCGCCTGGATCACCGGCGGCGCTTCCGGGATCGGATTGGCGGGCGCCGCAGAGCTGCAGAAGCTGGGCGCCAGGGTGGTGGTTTCCGGGCGCAATGAAGCGACGCTCAAGCAGGCGCCCTTCGAAGGCATCCTCTGCGACGTCGCCGACAAGGCGCAGGTCGCGCGCACCGCGCGCGAGATCGAGAAGCGCCACGGCCGCATCGACATCCTGGTGGCGAGCGCCGGGATCAACCTGCCGAAGCGCAACTTTCGCGACGTGACCCTCGAAGGCTGGGACGAGATCGTCGCGGTCAATCTCTCGGGCGTCTTCTACTGCGTGCAGGCGGTGCTGGCCGGCATGCGCAGCCGCAAGGACGGCTTGATCATCAACGTGTCGTCCTGGGCCGGCCGCTATCCCGGCGCGCTGACGGGTCCCGCGTACAACGCCACGAAGCGCGCGGTCATTGCGCTCACCGAGCAGATCAACATCGAGGAGTGCGCGAACAACATCCGCGCCACTGCGCTGCTGCCTGGGGAGGCCGCGACGCCGATCCTCGAGAAGCGCCCCGTGCCGCCGCCGCCGGAAGTGCGTGCGCGCATGCTGCAGGCCGAGGACCTCGGGCGCGCGATCGCCTTCGTCGCCGCGCTGCCGGCGCGCGCCTGCGTCAACGAGCTCGTCATCAGCCCGACCTGGAATCGCTTCCTGCTGGGCGGGCTGGAGCCGCCGAAGCAATAAAAGGGGTCAGAGCAATTTTCCCCTGACACCTGCACGTGTTAGCAGTTACAGGAAAATTGCTCTGACCCCTTTTTTGCGTGTCGTTCTCCCGTTCCTCGCCGGGTACTACCTTTCCTACGTCTACCGCGCGGTGAACGCGGTGCTCGGGCCGCGGCTCTCGGTGGAGTTCTCGCTCTCCGCCGCCGAGCTGGGCTTCCTTACCGGCGCGTACTTCCTCTCCTTCGGCCTATTCCAGATTCCGCTCGGCGTGTTGCTCGACCGGTTCGGGCCGCGGCGCACGAACGGCGCGCTCCTTCTCGTCGCCGCCGCCGGCGCGCTCGCCTTCGCGCATGCCGCGTCCCTCGAGGACCTCGTCCTCGCCCGTGCGCTGATCGGCCTCGGTGTCTCCGCCTGCCTGATGGCGGCGATCCAGGCGTTCGTGCTGTGGTTTCCGCCCGAGCGCACCTCGAGCATGATCGCGCTCGCCTTCTCGGTCGGCGGACTCGGCGCGATCACGGCTTCCTCGCCGCTCGAGGCGGCGCTCGCGCGCTTCGACTGGCGCGAAATCTTCACCGGGCTCGCCGCCGCCACGC
Source organism: Burkholderiales bacterium (assembly GCA_036274735.1). GTDB lineage: Bacteria > Pseudomonadota > Gammaproteobacteria > Burkholderiales > SG8-39 > SCGC-AG-212-J23. The sequence continues at coordinate 14,329 of DASUFD010000125.1, read as the reverse complement.
TTGCGCTGAGCGCCGTTTTTTTCGCCTGGGTGCCCGAGCACCGGCTGGCGAAGACGCCGGCGGGGCTGCGCGCGCAGCTGCCGGGCCTCGCGCGCATCGCGCGCGACCGCGCCTTCTGGCGCATCGCGCCCGCCATCGGCGCGAGCCAGTGCGCGGTGGTCAGCCTCTTCACGCTGTGGATTACCGCGTGGCTGCGCGACGTCGCCGGCTACGATCGCGCCGCCGCCGCGGCGGGTCTCGCCTGGGTGGCGATCGCGTTCATCGCCGGGTACCTCTTCTTCGGGCGCCTCGGCGATGCGCGTACGCGTCGCCGCCGCTCCTTGCTGCCGCTCTTCGCCGTCGGCGTCGGCGGATCGGCTGTGTGCCTCGTGCTGCTCGCCTGGGGCGTGACGGCTGCGCCGGTGCCGCTCTGGGCGGCCTTCGTCTTCTGCGGCTCGGGCTCGAGCCTCGCGCATTCGATCGCCACCCGGCGCTATCCGACCGACATGGCGGGGCGCGTCAACGCCTCGCTCAATACCTTTACTTTCGTCGGCATTTTCCTCGGCCAGTGGGCGAGCGGCGTGCTGCTCGCGCTATGGCCCGCGACGGCGAGCGGCTACGATCCGCGCGCCTACTTCTACGCGTTCGGCGCGCTCGCCCTCGTGCAGGTCGGCGGGCTCGCGTGGCTGTGGTCGGGACGCGAGCTGTTCAAATGACCTTCAGCCGAGGTAGATGTCGCGGTAGCTCGCGTAGATCGACGCCGCCAGGACCGGCCCGAGCACCAGCCAGCCGAGCATGACCGGCAGCGAGGCGACGATGCTCAGGATGAACAGCACCACGCCGTAGACGAGGAAGGGCACGATGTTCTTCAGGCAGCCGCTCCAGCTCTGCTTGAGCGCGTCGAGCGGCGCGACCTGGTTGAGCGCGACGAGCGCCGGCGCGAACCACAGCAGCATCGCGATCGGCACGGTGAGCGCGAGGCCGACCAGCAGGCCGAGCGCCATGGTCGCGAGCGCGCCGCCGGCCACTTCCGGGCTCTGCGCCGCATGGCCGCCAAACATGGCGAACATGCTCGCGCCGCTGATCACGCCGACGATCAGCACGACGGCGAACATCAGCGCAAGATAGGCGGCGCCGACCGCCAGCAGGTTGCCGAGCTGGGTGCGGAAGCCGGCGAAGAGGTGCGCGAACTCGAGCGCGCGGCCCTCGTCCAGGGCACGGCAGCCGAGCATCACTCCGCCGGCGAACACCGGCGTGAGCACCATCAAGGCGAGCGGGCCGACGAGCGGGATGAAGTTCGAGACGAGCGAGATCACGAGCATCACGACGGTGATGGCGATCCAGATGCCCGGCGACTTCATGAAGAAGCGCCAGCCCTCGACGATCCACGTCCAGCCGTTGGCCGCCGGGCAGTGTCGGCCGCCCGGCGTGAACCTCGTCGGAGCGGCGATCGCCTGATCGGCGACCGCGGCCTTCGGCGCCGCGTACGGATTGGGTGCGCTCATCGGCTCCTCCTGCCTAGCGTGACTTGTGGTCCTTCAGCAGCACGCGCACGGTGCCGACGGCTTTCGCGACCAGCGAGCCGTCGGCGTTCTTCGCCTCGCCCTCGACGAAGCTCATGCTGCGCCCGTCCTTCAGCACGCGCGCCTCGGCGATCAGGCGCTCGCCGCTGCCCGCGCCGATGAACGAGGTCGAGAGGCTTATGGTGATCACGCCCTGCGAGCTCGGGTGCAGGGTGCGCGCCGCCGTGCACAGCGCCACGTCGAGCAGCGACATGATCACGCCGCCGTGCACGGCTCCGAGGCTGTTGGTGAGCTGCGGCTCGACGGCGAGCGAGAGCGTCGCCGAGCCCTCGCCGAGCGCGTCGGTGACGACCCCCAGCAGGCCGATGAACGGGATGCGCTTCTGGTAGTCGCGCGCGAACTGGACCGCGTCGTTCATACGATCGTCGCCCCGCCGTCGACGGCGATCGCCTGGCCGGTGATGTGCCGCGACGCCTCGGCGGCGAGCAGCACCGCGAGGCCCTTCAGGTCGTCGTCGTTCCCCAAACGCTTCGTCGGCGTCCAGTCCCGGACCAGCTCTCCCGTGGTGTCCAGCGTGGCGCGCGTCATCTTCGAAGGGAAGAAGCCGGGGCAGATCGCGTTCACCGTGATGCCGTGGCTCCCCCATTCCGCAGCGAGCGCGCGCGTGAAGTTGACCAGCCCGCCCTTGGTCGCGTTGTAGGCGATGGTGCGCACGATGCGCGGATCCTGGCCCATCAGGCCGGCGATCGAAGCGACGTTGATGATCCGTCCCCACTTCGCAGGGATCATCGAGCGCTTGCCGATCGCCTGCGTGAGCAGGAACGCGCCCGTCAGGTTGACGTTCACCAGCTTGTCCCACGCCTCCAGCGGATGGTCCTCCGCGGGCGCGCCCCAGGTCGCGCCGGCGTTGTTCACCAGGATGTCGACCTTGCGGTACTGCGCGAGCACCGCGTCCACCAGGCCCGGGATCTGCTCGCGCTTGCCGATATCACATACGAACGATTCGCAGGGAATACCGGACGCGCTCAGGCGGTTCTTCGCTTCGTGAAGCTCCTCTTGCTTGCGTGCGCTGATGGCGATGCGCGCGCCCATCTCGCCGAGCGCCTCGGCGATCTGCAGCCCGAGGCCGCGCGAGCCGCCGGTGACGAGCGCGACGCGGCCGGAAAGGTCGAGGAGCTGGCGGACTTTCATGGCGGCAATGCTAATAGAATTTTCTCGTGACCACCCTCGCGATGTTCTCCGGCGGGCTCGATAGCACGGCCATGCTGGTGCAGCTGCTCGCCGCGAGCGAGGAGCCGCTGCGAGTGCACCACATCCGCATGGAAAACCGCGAGATGCGCGCCGGCGCCGAGCAGGCGGCGGTGCAGTCCATCGTCGCCTGGTGCCGCAGCCGCTACCGGCCGTTCCAGTACTCGGAATCGGCACTCGACTTCCGCGCCCTGGAGGCGATTCCCATCGACTACCTGTGCATCGCCTTCGTCGCCTGCCAGGTGGCGATCGATACTCCCGGGTGCACGCGCATCGCCGTCGGCGCCCTCGCCGCGGACACCGACATCGAGAACCGCTCGGCGCGCCAGCGGCGCGTATTCGAGGAGATGTACGCCTGCTACCGCGCGCGCAAGCTCGGCGAGCCCGCCGTCGAGTGGACCTACCCCGTGTATCGGCGCACCAAGGCCGAGCTCGCCGCCGCCCTGCCGCCCGCGCTGGTCGAGCTCACCTGGTCGTGCCGGCGGCCGGTTTCCGTGGCCGGAAAGTTTCAGCCTTGCGGGGCTTGCAAGGCCTGCCTCGCCCGGACAACAATCCGGGCCTGATAGGGGGCCGCATGCGGACACGGCGCAAGGATGGCCGCATTCTCATCTACAGCCACGACACCTTCGGCCTCGGCCACCTGCGCCGCTGCCGGGCGATCGCGCACGCGCTCGTCGAGCGCTACAAGCAGCTTTCCGTCCTGATCCTCTCGGGCTCGCCGATCATCGGCAGCTTCGACTTCCGCGCGCGCGTCGACTTCGTGCGCGTGCCCGGCGTGATCAAGCTGAGGAACGGCGAGTACACCCCGCTTAACCTGCACCTCGACATCGGCGAGACGCTGGCGCTGCGCGCCTCGATCATCCAGCACACCGCCGAGATGTTCGATCCCGACGTATTCATCGTCGACAAGGAGCCGGTCGGCCTGCGCGGCGAGGTGCTCGAGACGCTGAAGTCGCTCAAGCGCCGCGGTACGCGCCTGGTGCTCGGCCTGCGCGACGTGATGGACGAGCCGCGCCTGCTCGAGCCCGAGTGGCAGAGGAAGAAAGCGCTGCCGGCGCTGCGCGACCTCTACGACGAGATCTGGGTTTACGGCCTGCCGCAGATCTGCGATCCCCTGGAAGGCATCGCCATGCCGCTGCGGGTGCGGCACAAGATGGTCTACACCGGCTACCTGCACCGCGAGGTTCCGAAGGAGGGCACGCCGCCGCGCCTGCCCGAGATCACCAACCGGCCCTTCCTACTCGTCACCACCGGTGGCGGCGGCGACGGCGAGGGGCTGATCGACTGGGTGCTGCGCGCCTACGAGCACGATCGGCTGCTGCCGTACCCGGCGCTGCTCGTGCTCGGGCCCTTCATGCACAGCGAGCGGCAGGCCGAGTTCATGAGCCGCGCGGCGCGGCTGAAGCGCGTCGACGCGATCACCTTCCACGGCCAGCTCGAGGCGCTCGTCGCGCGCGCCGCCGGCGTGGTGGCGATGGGCGGCTACAACACCTTCTGCGAGGTCCTCTCGCTCGACAAGCGCGCGCTGATCGTGCCGCGCACCGCGCCGCGCCTCGAGCAGTACATCCGCGCCGAGCGCGCGGCCGCGCTCGGCCTGGTGAGCCTGCTCTGCGACGACGGCACGCACGACCCGGCGGTGATGGCGGCGGCGCTGCGCGCGCTGCCGCGGCAAGGCCGGCCTTCGGAGGTGGTGGTGCCGGGCCTGCTCGAGGGCCTGACCAACGTCGCGCGCCTGGTCGCGCCGTGGATCGCCGCCGACGAGAGCGAGGCGGCGCTCGCGCCCGCTGCATCGGCTTCGTTCCGCTAGGGAAACTGCGCATTGAGCGTCGCGTTCGTGCTCAAGGGCTATCCGCGTCTTTCCGAGACGTTCATCGCCCAGGAGATCGCCGCGCTCGAGCGGCGTGGGCTCGCCATTGTTATCGTGTCGCTGCGCCGGCCGACCGACGCGCGCCGCCACCCGGTGCACGACGATATTCGCGCGCCGCTGCTCTACCTGCCCGAATACCTGCTGCTTGAGCCGCGGCGGGTTTTTCGCGCCTGGGTTCGCGTGAGAAAAAAGCCTGGATATCGCGAAGCGAGGAGGCTTTGGTTGAAAGACCTCGGGCGCGATCCGACCCCGAACCGCATCCGCCGCTTCGGCCAGGCGCTGGTGCTCGCGGCCGAGCTTCCGGCGGGAATCACGCACCTGCACGCGCACTTCCTGCATACGCCCGCCTCGGTCGCGCGCTACGCGGCGCACCTCGTCGGCCTCGCCTGGAGCGGCTCGGCGCACGCCAAGGACGTGTGGACGACGCCGCAGTGGGAAAAGCGCGAGAAGCTCGCCGACTGCGCCTGGCTCGTCACCTGCACCGAGATGAACCGCGAGCATCTGGCGCGCCTCGCGCCGCCCGGCCGGGTCGAGCTCGTTTACCACGGATTGGATTTCTCGCGTTTCCCGAAAAGAAACACATTCAGAGCGGCGAGTCGGGAAGTGGTCATCCTTTGCGTCTGCCGCCTGGTGGAGAAGAAAGGCGTCGACGTGCTGCTCGAGGCGCTGGCGCGCCTGCCCGCCGGGCTGCCGTGGCGCTTGGTGCACGTCGGCGGCGGTCCGTTGAAAGGATCCCTGCAGAAGAAAGCGCAGGCGCTTGGCATCGCCGAGCGCATCGACTGGCGCGGGCCGCTCGCGCAACGCGAGCTGCTCGACGTCTATAAAGATTCGGACATTTTCGCCCTGGCGAGCCGCGTCGCGCGCGACGGCGACCGCGACGGGCTCCCCAATGTGCTCATGGAAGCGGCGAGCCAGGGGCTCGCCTGCGTGGCGACGCGGTGCTCTGCGATCGGCGAGCTGATCCGCGACGGCGTGGACGGCGTGCTGGTGGACGAGAACGATCCGGCCGCGCTCACCGCGGCGCTCGCCGCGCTGATCGCCGATCCTGCGCGCCGGCGCGCGCTCGGCGAGGCGCTCGAGGCGCGCGTGCGCGCGCATTTCGCGCTCGAGGCCAATCTCGACCGGCTCGCCCGGCGCTTCGGGCTCGCCGCCGAGGCCGGCGCGGCGCATGCGCATCGCGTTCTACGCACCGCTTAAGTCGCCGACGCACGGCACGCCCTCGGGCGATCGCCGCGTCGCGGGCCTCCTCATGGACGCGCTGCGGCTCGCCGGCCTGCGCGTCGAGCTCGCCTCCACCTTCCGCAGCTTCGATCGCGAGGGCGACGCCGCGCGGCAGCACGCGCTGCGCCGCCAGGGGGAGGCGCTCGCCGCCGCGCTCGCCGCCGACTATCGCGCGCGCCCGGCGGAGCAGAGGCCGGCGCTCTGGTTCACCTATCACCTCTACTACAAGGCGCCCGACTGGCTCGGCCCCGCGGTGTGCGCCGAGCTCGGCATTCCGTACGTCGTGGCCGAAGCCTCGCACGCAGGCAAGCGCGCGCAAGGCGCCTGGGCGCTCGGCCACGAAGCGACGAGCGAAGCGATCCGCCGTGCCGCGCTCCTCATCTCTCCGTCGCGCGACGACATCGCGGGGCTCGAGGCGCTCGTCGAGCCGGCGCGCATCCTCTACCTGCCGCCCTTCCTCGACGTCGAGCCTTACGCACATGCGCGCCGGCAGCGCGACGAGCTGCGCGCGCGACTGGCGGCCGAGCACGCGCTCGACGCCGATGCGGCCTGGCTGGTGGTCGCGGCGATGATGCGCGTGGGCGACAAGCTCGCGTCCTACCGCGCGCTCGCCGCCGCGCTCGGCGCGCACCGCGATCGGCGCTGGCAGCTGCTGGTCGCGGGCGATGGGCCGGCGCATGCAGCGGTCGAGGAAAGCTTCGCGCAGGCCGGCATTTCGGCTCACGTGCGCCTTCTCGGCGCGCTGCCCGCCCGCCGGCTCGCCGAGCTCTACGCGGCCTGCGACCTCGCGCCCTGGCCCGCGGTGAACGAGGCTTACGGAATGGCGCTGCTCGAGGCGCAGGCCGCCGGCGTACCGGTGGTCTCCTCTCGCACGCGCGGCGTTCCGGATGTCGTCGTGGACGGCCGCACCGGCGTACTCGTTCCCTACGGCGACGGCACCGCGCTCGGCGAGGCGGTGCGCCGTCTCATCGAGCAGCCCGAAGAGCGCCGCGCCCTCGGCGCCGAAGCGGCGCGCTTCGTCGCCGCCAACCGCAGCATCGGCGCCGCCGCGCAGGCGCTCTCGACGGCGCTCGGGCGCCTGTGACGCGGCTCGCGCTGCTGCGCCATGCCGATACGGCGTGGAGCGTGGAGGGCCGCATCCAGGGGCGCAGCGATCTGCCGATCCTTCCCGAATCGAAAATCCAGCTCGCGGAAGATCTCTCGGGCATGCAGGTCGTGACGAGTCCGCTCCTGCGCTGCGTGCAGACCGCCCGGCTCATCGGCGCGCCGCGGGCCGAGCGCGAGCCGCGCATCGCCGAGATGCGCTGGGGCGAGTGGGAAGGCCGGCGGCTCGAGGAGCTGCGCGCCGAGCTCGGCGAGGCGATGCGCGAGAACGAGGCGCGCGGGTGGGACTTCCGCCCGCCCGGCGGCGAGTCCCCGCGCGAAGTGCTCTCGCGCGTGCGGCCCTGGCTCGCAGAGCTCGCCGCGCGCGCGACGCCGACGCTCGCGATCACGCACCGCGGCGTCATTCGCGCGCTGCTCGCCGAGGCGCTCGGCTGGGACCTGCGCGGCAAGGCGCCGGTGAAGCTCGACTGGCGCGCCGCGCACCTGTTCGAGCTCGCGCCCGACGGGCGCCCGCGTGCAGCCAGGCTCAACGTGCGATGAGGGCTTTTCTCTATGTGCAGCATCTGCTCGGCATCGGCCACCTGAAGCGCATGGCCCTCCTCGCCGGGGCGTTGCGCGGCGCAGGCTGGCAGGTGACGCTCGCGAGCGGCGGGCTTCCGGTGGCCGGCGTGCCGGTCGACGTGCAGCTTCCTCCAGCGAGCGCCGGCGACGCCGGGTTTCGCACGCTCGTCGATGCGAGCGGCGCGCAGGTCGACGAGGCGTGGAAGCGCGCGCGCGCCGATCGCCTGCTCGCGGCCTGGCGGCGTTTCCACGAAGCCGGGCCGCCCGGGGCGCTCCTGATCGAGCTCTTTCCGTTCGGGCGCCGCCAGTTGCGCTTCGAGCTCGTGCCGCTGCTCGAGGAGGCGAAGCGGGTGGCCGCGCGCCCGCTCGTCGCGTGCTCGGTGCGCGACCTGCTGCAGCCCAAGCCCGCGCGCGAGGGCGAGATGCTCGAGCTCTTCGAGCGCTACTACGACCAGCTCCTCGTGCACGGCGATCCGCGCCTCGCCGCCTTCGAGCGCACTTTCGCCGCGGCGCCGCGCCTCGGCGGCCGGCTCCATTACACCGGCTATGTCGTCGCCGATCCGCCCGCGCACTCGGGCGACGCGGGCGCGAACGAAGTTCTCGTATCGGCCGGCGGCGGCGCGGTGGGTGCGAAGCTGCTGCAGACGGCGCTCGCCGCGCGAGCGCAAACGCTCCTTCGCGACGCCACCTGGCGCGTCCTCGCCGGCATGAACGCGGCCGAAGCCGACCTGCGCGCGCTCGCGGTGCACGCCGGCCCGGGCGTCGTGATCGAGCGCCATCGCGCCGATTTCCCGTCCCTGCTCGCCAATGCGGCGCTGTCGATCAGCCAGGCCGGCTACAACACCGTCGCCGAGATCCTGCAGGCGCGCGTGCGCTCGGTGCTCGTGCCCTTCGCCGCCGACGGTGAAGCGGAGCAGACGGCGCGCGCGCGCGCGCTCGTCTCACAGGGCGCCGCGCAGATGGTCGAGGAGGCGGCCCTCACGCCGGCGTCGCTCGCCGACGCGGTGAACCGCGCCGTGCGCGCGCCGCGTCCGAGCCCCGGACAAGTCGCGCTCGACGGCGCGCGGCGCACGGTGGCGCTGCTCAGCGAGTGGCTGCGCGGGAGCGCGCCCTGAGCTCCTGGAGCGCACTCGCCGAAGAGCTCGACGCCTGGCGGGAGGCCGGACGCACTCCCGAGCTGTGGTGGCGCGACGACGACGCCAGCGCGCCGACGCCCGCGCTCGCGCGCCTGCTCGATGCATCGCGCCGCTGCGGCGTGATCGTAGCGATCGCAGCCATTGGGGAGCAGGCGGAGCCGGCGCTGCTCGAGCAGGCCGCGTGCGTGATCCTGCACGGCTGCGACCACCGCAACCGCGCCGCGAGCGGGGAAAAGAAGACCGAGTTCCCCGCCGGCGAGAGCGACGAGGCGGCGCTCGAGCGGCTGCGGCGCGCGCGCCGGCGCTTCGCGAGCCTCGCCGGCGAGCGCTTCGTCCCGGTGCTCGCGCCGCCGTGGAACCGCTTGCGCGAGGCGCTGGTGCCCCGGCTTCGGGAGGCCGGCCTGCGCGGGCTGAGCCGCTACGGCGCGCGGCGCGCAGCGCGCGGCGGGGGGCCGATCGAGGTCAATACGCACGTCGATCTCATCGCCTGGCGGCGCGATCGCCGCTTCGTCGGCGAGGCCGAGGCGCTCGCGCTTCTCGTCGACCACCTGCGCGCGCGGCGGGAGGGAACTGCGGACCCGCGCGAGCCGACTGGAATCCTTACCCACCATGCGCTGCACGACGGGGAGAGCTGGGCATTCCTCGAGCGGCTCTTCGACGAGACGCGCAGGGGCAGCGCCGCCTGGCTCGACCCCGCGCAGATCTTCTCGGGCCGGGCCTAGGCGGGCGGGGCCTATATACTCGGCTCCGAGGACGAGGGGGAATGGCCGATCTGCTGACGATCCGCGACCTGCGGGTCTATCTCGACGTCGACGCCGGCACCGTGAAAGCGGTGGACGGGGTGTCCTTTCGCGTGCCGCAGGGCGGCACCGTGGCGCTGGTCGGCGAATCGGGATCGGGCAAGTCGGTGGTGGCGCAGTCGATCATGGGCATCCTGCCGCGCATCGCGCGCATCGAGGCGGGCGAGATCCTGTTCCGCGACCCGAGGACGGGCGGCGAGGTCGATCTCTCTCGCCTCGACGTGCGCGGCCGCACCATGCGCGAGATCCGCGGCGGGCGTATCTCGATCATCTTCCAGGAGCCGATGACCGCGCTCTCGCCGCTGCACACGATCGGCAACCAGATCGGCGAGGCGCTGGCGCTGCACAAGTCCGGCCTGGGAAAGAGCGAGCGGCGCGCCGCCGTGATCGAGATGCTGCGCCTGGTCGGCTTCCCCGACCCGGCGAAGGCCGAGCACACCTATCCGTTCGAGCTCTCCGGCGGCCTGCGCCAGCGCGGCATGATCGCCATGGCGCTGGTGGCGCGCCCGGCGCTGCTCATCGCCGACGAGCCCACGACCGCGCTCGACGTCACCATCCAGGCGCAGATCCTCAGCCTGATGCGCGAGCTGCAGTCCGAGCTCGGCATGGCGGTGCTCCTGATCACGCACGACCTCGGCGTGGTTGCGAACATGGCGCGCGAGGTGGTGGTGATGTATCGCGGGCGCGTCATGGAGGCGGGCACGCTCGAGGACATCTTCCGCGACCCGCAGCATCCCTATCTCAAGGCGCTGATGCGCGCGGTACCGCGCTTCAACATGGCGCCGGGCGAGCGGCTGACGCCGATCCGCGAAGTGCAGGTGACGAGCGAGCACATCATCGGCCGCGCGGTCGCGACGGCGCCGACCTCCGGAATGCTGCTCGAGGTCGAGCACCTGACGAAGCGCTACGCGGTGCGCCGGCGCTCGTGGCGCGGCGGGGCGGCCGCCGAGATCCTCGCGGTCGACGACGTCAGCTTCTCCGTCGCCGCCGGGGAATGCCTCGGCATCGTCGGCGAGTCGGGCTGCGGCAAGACCACCACCGCGCGCATGATCCTGCGCTCGGTGGCGCCCGACGAAGGCCGCATCGCCTTCCGCGGCAAGGACGTGCTCGCGCTCACAGGCCCCGAGCTCTTCGCCTACCGGCGTAACGTCCAGTTCGTCTTCCAGGACCCGTTCAGCTCGCTCAACCCGCGCATGAGCGCCTACGAGATCGTCGCCGAGCCGCTGGTGATCCATCGCATCGGCGACGCGGACGAGCGCTTCCAGCGTGTGAAGGAGATGATCGGCCTGGTCGGCCTCGACGTGCGCTACCTGCGCCGCTATCCGCACAGCTTCTCGGGCGGCCAGCGACAGCGCCTCGGCATCGCGCGCGCGCTCGCGCTGGGCCCGGAGCTGCTGCTTCTCGACGAGCCGGTCTCCGCGCTCGACGTCTCGGTGCAGGCGCAGGTGCTGAACCTGCTCCTCGACCTGCGCAAGGCGCTCAACCTCACCTACATCTTCATCTCGCACAACCTGGCGGTGGTGAACTACCTTGCCGACCGCATCGCGGTGATGTGCGCCGGGCGCATCGTCGAGGTGGCGCCGAGCGCCGAGCTCTTCGCGCGCCCGTGCCACCCCTACACCCGCGCGCTCCTCGCCGCCGTGCCCGATCCCAATCCCGACCGGCGGCTCGACTTCGCTGCCCTCATGCAGGGCCGAAGCTCCGACCCTGCCGCCTGGCCCGCTGCCTTCCGCATCCTGCCCGGCTCGCGCCCCGGCATGCTCGACCTCGGTCACGGGCACCTCGTGCGCGCACACGACTCCGCCGATGCTTCCGAGCTCCGCTCCCGCCTCGATGAGGCCGTCAGCCCGTGAGGCTGCTCGTCCTTCTCCTCTGGGTCGGCGCGGCATGGGCGCAGCCCGAGGTGCCCTCGCTCACCGACCTGGTCGCCGCCGGCAAGCTGCCGCCGGTCGAGAAGCGGCTGCCGGCCGACCCGCTCGTCGTGCCCATGGAAGAGGGCGAGCGCCTCGGCCAGTACGGCGGCACGCTCGATACGCTCATCGGCCGCAGCCGCGACATTCGCCTGCTCACCGTGTACGGCTATGCGCGCCTAGTCGTATACGACCGCGAACTGAACATCGTGCCCGACATCCTCGAGCGCTTCGAGGTGAAGGACGACCGCATCTTCACCCTGTATCTGCGCAAGGGGCACCGCTGGTCCGACGGCGTGCCTTTCACCGCCGAGGACTTCCGCTACTACTGGGAGGACGTCGCGAACAACCGCGAGCTCTCCCCGACCGGCCCGCCGCGCGACATGCTGGTCGGCGGGGAGCCGCCGAAGTTCGAGGTGCTCAACGCGACCACGGTGCGCTACACATGGTCCAAGCCCAATCCGCACTTCCTGCCGCGCATGGCGGGCACCGCGCCGCTCTTCATCTTCCGTCCCGCGCACTATCTCAAGCGCTTTCACAAGAAGTACAACCCGAAGATCGCCAAGGCCGAGGCGGCCGGCACGATGAAGCGCAAATGGTCGGCGGTGCACAACCGCCTCGATAACATGTACCGCGCCGACAATCCGGATCTGCCGACGCTGCAGCCCTGGATGAACACGACGCCGATGCCGGCCGATCGCTTCGTCGCCGTGCGCAATCCCTACTTCCACCGCGTGGACGAGCGGGGCTGGCAGCTTCCGTATATCGACCGCCTGGTGTTCGCCGTCGCCGACTCGAAGCTGATCCCGGCCAAGACCGGCGCGGGCGAGGCCGACCTGCAGGCGCGCGACCTCAACTTCAACAACTACACTTTCCTCAAGCAGGGGGAGAAGACCAACCGCTATCGCACCTATCTCTGGCGCGCGGGCAGCGGCGCGCACTTCGCGCTCTATCCCAATCTCAACGTCAACGACCCGGTATGGCGCAAGGTCCTGCGCGACGTGCGCTTCCGCCGCGCCCTGTCGCTCGCCATCGACCGCTCGCTCGTCGACCAGGTCCTGTACTTCGGCCTGGCGATCGAAGGCAACAACACCGTGCTCGAGGCGAGCCCGCTCTACCGCCCGGAGTACCGCACGCGCTGGGCGACCTACGATCGCGCCGGCGCGAACGCGCTCCTCGACGAGATGGGTCTGAAGCGCCGGCGTCCGGGCGGGCTGCGCCGCCTGCCCGACGGGCGGCCGCTCGAGATCATCGTCGAGACCGCGGGCGAGTCGAGCGAGCAGGCGGACGTGCTCGAGCTGATCCGCGAGACCTGGCGCGAGGTCGGCATCCGGCTCTACATCAAGCCGCTGCAGCGCGAATCGTTCCGCAATCGCGTCTTCGCCGGCGAGACGGTCATGTCGGTGTGGAGCGGCTGGGACAACGGGCTGCCCACCGCCGAGACGCCGCCCGACGAGCAGGCGCCGACCAACCAGCAGCAGCTGCAATGGCCCAAGTTCGGCCAGTACTTCGAGACCAGCGGCAAGATGGGCGAGGCGCCGGACCTGCCGGAAGCGCGCGAGCTGATGGACCTCTACCATGCGTGGGTCGGCAGCACGAGCCACGACGAGCGCGTGCGCATCTGGGAGCGCATGCTGCAGATCCATGCCGACCAGCAGTTCATCATCGGCGTGGTCGCCGGCGTGCCGCAGCCGGTGGTGGTGCGCGATACGCTCGCCAACGTGCCGGAGAAGGCGTTCTATAACTGGGAGCCGGGCGCATTCTTCGGCCTGTACCACCCGGAAACGTTCTGGTTCAGGGACTGATGCTGCGCTACACGCTCCGCCGTCTGCTGATCATGATCCCGACGCTGCTCGTGATCAGCCTCGTCACCTTCTCCATCATCAAGCTGCCGCCGGGCGACTTCCTGACCAACGAGATCATGGAGCTGCAGAGCCAGGGCGACCGTGCGGCGCTGGAGAAGGTCGCCTACCTGCGCAAGCAGTACGGCCTCGACAAGCCCTTCCTCGCGCAGTACGGCATGTGGATCGGCGTCTGGCCGGGGCCGAACGGCTTCTCGGGGCTGCTCCAGGGCGACCTCGGCTGGTCCTTCGAGCACGACATGGCGGTCAAGGACGTGGTCGGCGACCGGCTGCTGCTCTCCTTCATCCTCAATTTCTCGGTGATCCTCTTCACCTGGGCCGTGTCCTTTCCGATCGGCGTCTATGCCGCCACGCGCCAGTACAGCTGGGGCGACCACGGCCTGACGCTGCTCGGCTACATCGGCCTCGCGACGCCGAACTTCCTGCTCGCCCTGGTGCTCATGTACTTCGCCAACATCGAGTTCGGCCTGTCGGTCGGCGGCATCATGGACCCGCAATACCTCGGCGCGCCGTGGAGCTGGGCCAAGGCGCGCTCGGTGCTCGAGCACCTGTGGATTCCGGTGATCGTCATCGGCACCGCCGGCACCGCCGCCATGATCCGCCGGCTGCGCGCCAACCTGCTCGACGAGCTGCAGAAGCAGTACGTGGTCACCGCGCGCGCGAAGGGCATGCCGCCCTTCCGCCTGCTCGTGAAATATCCGCTGCGCATGGCGCTCAACCCGTTCATCGCCGACATCGGCAACCTGCTGCCGAGCGTCATCTCCGGCTCGGCGATCGTCTCGGTGGTGCTCTCGCTGCAGACCTCCGGCCCGATGCTGCTCGACGCGCTGAGGAGCCAGGACCAGTATCTCGCCGGGTCGTTCCTCATGTTCCTCTCGCTCCTCACGGTGATCGGCATGTTCGTCTCCGACCTGCTGCTCGCCGCGCTCGATCCGCGGATTCGCCTCACGGGGGGAGCCGCAAAATGAGCCGCGCCTTGGGCGGAGGGCGGGCATGAGCGACGTACGCGAAGCGCCGCTCGAACACTTCGTCTCGCGCGCGCCCTTCGAGCCCGCGGCGGCCGAGAGCCTCACGCCCGAGCAGGAGAAGTTCTACCGCGCCTCGCAGTGGCGCATCAT
>DASUFD010000124.1:0-103499 GCA_036274735.1 Burkholderiales bacterium | reverse complement strand
GATTTAGCGCTGGCGACGAGCGATTAGGGTCGGCTACCTTCGCCTTTCCACGGAGGCTGCGATGAAAGGCGACGCCAAGGTCGTGCAGCATCTGAACAAGGTGCTGTTCAACGAGCTCACTGCGATCAACCAGTACTTCCTACACGCTCGCATGCTCGGCAACTGGGGACTGCGCAAGCTGGAGGAGCACGAGAAAAAGGAGTCGATCGACGAGATGAAGCACGCCGATCGGCTGATCGAGCGCATCCTCTTTCTCGAGGGCCTGCCGAATCTCCAGGACCTCGGCAAGCTCCTGATCGGCGAGAACGCACTCGAGGCGCTGAAGTGCGACCTCGAGCAGGAGCGCATCGCCCACCCGGTGCTGAAGGAAGCGATCGCGCACTGCGAGCAGGTCCGCGACTACGTCTCGCGCGAGCTCCTCGAGGACATCCTCGAGAGCGAGGAAGAGCATATCGACTGGCTCGAGACGCAGATCGAGCTCGCCGACCGCGTCGGCCTGCAGAACTGGCTGCAGTCAGCCGCGGGCGAGCCTTCCTAGACTACTCGCGTTCTTACCGGCTTGCCGGCGAAGTGCAGGCGCAGGTTCTCGATCTGCAGGTCGCCCATCGCCTTGCGCGTCTCCACGGTCGCGCTGCCGACGTGCGGAAAGAGCACGCAGTTCTCGAGGGCGAAGAACTCCGGCGGCACGTTCGGCTCGTCGGCGAAGACGTCGAGCCCGGCGCCGGCGATGCGCTTCTCCTGCAGGTAGCGAAGCAGCACCGGCTCGTCCACCACGGAGCCGCGCGCGATGTTGACGAGATAGCCGTGCGCGCCTAGCGCGTCCAGCACGCGCGCGCCGACCACGTTGTGGGTGTCCGGTCCGCCGGGCGTGACCACCATCAAGACGTGCGAGTTCTTGGCGAGCGTCACCGGATCCGGGTCGTAGGGGTAGGGCACGTCCTTGCGATTGCGGTTGTGGTAGCGGATCTTCATACCGCACGCCAAGGCGCGACGCGCGATCGCTTCGCCGATGCGCCCGAGCCCGAGGATGCCGAGAGTCTTGCCGCCGGCGTCGACTGTTAGCGGGTAGGGCCCCTTCGCCGCCCAATGACCGGCGCGCAAGTAGCGCTCCGATTGCGGGAAGCCGCGCAGGGTGTTTAGAACGAGTGCCAGCGCCGTGTCGGCGACGGCCTCGTTCAGCACATCCGGGGTGTTGGTGACGATGATGCCCCGGCTCTTCGCATCGCCGAGGTTGATGGCATCGACGCCGACGCCGAAGTTGGCGATGATCTCCAGCTTCGGCAACGCATCCATCAGCTTGCCGTCGACGGCCATCGGGCCGAAGGTCGCGAGGCCGCGGACCGACGCGGCATGCTGTGTGAGGAAAGCGTCGCGGTCCTTCGCTTCATGCAGGAGACGGCACGTGAATTCCTGCTGCAGAGTGGCCTGCGTGCCGGCGTGGCCCCTCGCGGTAATGATGATTTCGGGTTTCATGATTTGAACTTGGCGGCCAGGGCATCGGCGCCCCGAGCGAGGATGCCCACGTCGGCGCCCACGGCGACGAACAGCGCGCCGCATTGCAGCCAATGCCGCGCGTCGGCTTCGTTCGGCGTAAGGATGCCGGGCGCCTTCCCGGCCTTGCGGATGCGCCGAATCGCTTCGTCGATGAGCGGCTTGACCTGCGGATTGGCCGTCTCGCCGGGGTAACCCAGCGAGGCGTGCAGATCGGCCGGACCGATGAACACCCCGTCGACGCCGTCGACGGCGCAGATCGCCTCGAGCTTGTCCAGGGCGCCGCGCGTTTCGACCTGCACCAGCAGGCAGAGCTCCTCCTGCGCGCGGCGGGCATAGTCCTCGATGCGGCCGAAGCGCGTCGCGCGCGTCGTGCCGGCGACGCCGCGCACGCCGCCCGGCGGGTAGCGCATGTGCGAGACGGCCGCAGCGGCCTCCTCCGGCGTGCAGACGTACGGCACGAGCAGCGATTGCGCGCCGATGTCGAGCACGCGCTTCATCGCCACCATTTCGTTCCAAGGGACCCGAACCACCGGCTGCGTCGGGTAGGGCGCGGCCGCCTGCAGCTGGCCGAGCACGCTCTCCAGGTCGTTCGGCGAGTGCTCCATGTCGAGGAGCAGCCAGTCGAAGCCGGCGCCGGCGATCACCTCGACCGTGTAGCTGGAGGAGAGGCTGGACCACAGGCCGATCTGCGCCTGTCCGGCCTGCAAGGCGCGCTTGAAGCGGTTCTCGGGTAGCTGCATGGCTAATGGATCTCCGGCTCGGGCGTCGGCGCCGTGCCTTCGAGGAAGTCGAAATCGCAGCCTTCGTCGGCCTGCTTCACATGGCGGGAGAAGATGGCGCCGTAGCCTCGCTCGTACTTTCGCGCCGGCGCCTTCCAGGCGCTTTTCCTTTTCTGCATCTCCGGTTCCGGCACCTTCAGGTTGAGCTCGCGCTTCTCGATGTCGAGCTCGATCAGGTCGCCGCTGCGCACCAGGGCAAGCGGGCCGCCGACGAAAGACTCCGGCGCGACGTGAAGGACGCAGGTGCCGTAGCTCGTGCCGCTCATGCGGGCATCCGATATACGGACCATATCGCGTATCCCCTGGCGCAGCAGCTTTTTCGGCACGGGGAGCATGCCCCACTCCGGCATGCCGGGGCCGCCGAGCGGCCCGGCATTGCGCAGGACGAGCACGCTGGAGGCGTCCACCGCCAGGTCCTCGCGATCGATGCGCGCCGCCATGTCGTTGTAGTCCTCGAACACCACCGCCTTGCCGACATGCTTCAGGAGTTGCGGCGAGGCCGCCGACGCCTTGATCACCGCACCGCCCGGCGCGAGGCTGCCGCGCAGCACCACCAGGCCCCCGGACGCCCTCAAGGGATTGCTTCTTTTCCTGATGACATCGTCGTCGTAGATCTGCGCCCCTTCGAGGTTCTCGCCGAGCGTCCTGCCGTTGACCGTCCTGCAATCGAGGTGCAGCAGGTCCTTCAGCTCGGCGAGCAGCGCACGCAGCCCTCCGGCATAGTAGAAGTCCTCCATCAGGTACTTCTCCCCGGAAGGGCGCACGTTGGCGAGGAGCGGCACGCGGAGCGAGAGCTCGTTGAAGCGCTCGAGCGGCAGACGCACGCCAGCGCGCCCGGCCATGGCGACGAGATGGATCACCGCGTTCGTCGAGCCGCCCATTGCGAGCAGCGTGACGACGCCGTTGTCGAACGCGGCCTGGTCGAGGACATCACGCGGCTTCAAGTCCTGCCACACCATCTCGACGATGCGCTTGCCGGTGAGGGTGGCCATCTTGGCGTGGTTCGAGTCGGGGGCGGGAATGGAGGACGCGCCGGGCAGCGTGAAGCCGAGCGCCTCGGCGATCGACATCATCGTCGCGGCGGTGCCCATCGTCATGCACGTGCCGGGCGAGCGGGCGATGCCGTCCTCGATCTCCTGCCAGTCCTGTCGCGTGATATTGCCGGCGCGCAGCTCCGCCCAGTACTTCCAGGTGTCCGAGCCGGAGCCGAGCGTGTGGCTGCGCCAGTGTCCGGTGAGCATGGGGCCGGCCGGCATGTAGATGGCCGGCAGGTTCATGCTGGTAGCGCCCATGATCAGCCCCGGCGTCGTCTTGTCGCAACCGCCCATCAGCACGGCGCCGTCGGCCGGATACGAGCGCAGAAGCTCCTCGGTCTCCATCGCGAGGAAGTTGCGGTACATCATCGTGGTGGGTTTCTGCATGACCTCGGCGAGCGACATCGCCGGCATCTCGACGGGAAAGCCGCCCGCCTGCCACACGCCGCGCTTCACCTCTTCCACGCGCTGCTTGAAGTGGGTGTGGCAGTGGTTGATGTCCGACCAGGTGTTGATGATGGCGATCACCGGCTTGCCGGCGTAGTCGCTGCGGTCGTAGCCCATCTGCGCGGTGCGCGAGCGGTGACCGAACGAGCGCAGGTCGTCGACCCCGTACCAGCGGTGGCTGCGCAGCTCGTCGGGCTTCTTCATGTTCTTAGTCTAAACTGCCGGCCTTCCCGGGAAGGAGCGATGGAAACGATATTTCGAAAGGAGCCGCTCGAGCGCGCGATCGAGACGATCGTCGCAGCCGGCGGCAGCGAGCCGCAGGAAGCGCGCCTGGTGGCCGAGAACCTGGTGATGGCCAACCTGCTCGGGCACGACTCGCACGGCATCGGCATGATTCCGCGCTATATCGACGCGCTGCTCGAGGGCGGCCTGCTCGCCAATCAGCGCGTACGCGCGAGCCTCGACACCGGCACGCTGCTCGCTCTGGACGGCAGCAAGGGCTACGGGCAGTCCATCGGGCGACAGGCGATGCAGATGGCGATCGAGCGCGCTCGTCGGCACGGCTCCTGCATCATGGCGCTCGGCAATTCGCATCATCTCGGCCGCATCGGCCACTGGGCGGAGATGGCGGTGGCCGAAGGCTTCGTTTCCCTGCACTTCGCGAACGTGCTCTCGCACGCGCGCGTCGCTCCCCATGGCGGGCGCGATCCGCGTTTCGGCACCAATCCCTGCTGCATCGCGATTCCACTGCCCGGCGAGCCGCCGTTCGTGCTCGATTACGCGACGAGCGCCGTGGCGCAAGGCAAGCTGCGCGTCGCGCACAACAAGGGCGACAAGGTTCCGCTCGGGCGGCTGATCGATACCGACGGCAACCCCACCACCGACCCGCGCTACGCGGTGGTTCCGCCCTTCGGCGCCATGCTGCCCTTCGGCGAGCACAAGGGCTATGGGATGGCGATTGCCTGCGAGCTCTTGGGCGGCGCGCTGACCGGCGGCGGCACCTGGCACTTCCCCGAGAGCGACCAGCAGCGCGTCCTGAACGGCATGATGACCATCCTGCTCGACCCGCAGCGCCTGGGTACGGCGGCGGCGTTCGAGCGCGAGGCGCGGCAGTTCCTCGATTGGCTGCGCAAGGCGCGGCCCGCGCCGGGCTTCGATCGAGTGCGCATCGCCGGCGAGCCGGAGCGCGAGACGCGCGAGCGGCGGGAGCGACAAGGCATCCCCGTCGACGAGACGACGTGGAAAGAGATCGAGCGCGCGGCGGGCAAGGTGAAGCTCGCGCCGGAGCGCATCAACGCGCTCGCGCGCGGCTGAGTCGACGCGCTTGCGCGCCTACGGGCCGGTGCTCCTGACCAGGCGGTACCCGCGCTCGCGCATGCAGGCATCCTGGCGCTGCGCGAGCGCCATCTGCCGGTCCGCACCCAGCTCGGTACCCGAGGGGTAGCTCAGCGCACCGGACGGCGTCGCCGCCCGCTGACGGAGCGGCGCCGCGGCCTTTTCCGCGGCCTCGCGACACGCCTTGAGGTCCGCGTCGATCTGCGCCTGGGCTGCGCCCGGCTTGGTCCACTGCACGCTCGTAGCGCACGCTGCGAGGAGGAGCAAAAGCGCGAGGAGCGCTACCTTCCGCTTCATGTCCATCGTCGTCTTATACCGGACAGGAAGCCGAGGTTGCCACCTCGCCCCTGCGCGACGGCCGCGGCGGCCCCGAGCGCGAATGCCGTGCCGACGCCGGCGTATGGATGTCGGCGCCGGACTCTTGAGATCAGGCTCCGTCTCTCCCGTGCCGGCGCGGCGGGCTGCACTCGGGGAGCGGGATAGGGTCGATGCGACACCGCTGCCGGGGGGCCATCGCCGCGCGTCCCGGCCTGCGTGCGACGCGATCCGAGCGCGTGGGCGTAGACCCATGTGAACTCGGCGCCGAAAAGAAATATTTGTGCGGAGTAGTAGACCCAGACGAGAAGCACGACCAGCGAGCCGGCAGCGCCGAAGGTCGATGCGATCGCGCTCCTGCCCAGGTAGAGGCCGATGAGGAACTTGCCGAGCGCGAAAAGGAGCGAGGTGACGGCGGCGCCGAGCCACACGTCGTGCCAGGCGACGTGCACGCGCGGAATGAAGCGATAGATCAGCGCGAATACGACGGTGATGAGCGCGAAGCTCACGGCGATGTCGACGCCGTGTGCGAGGGCTTCCCAGTCGCCGAACGCCGGGCTCCACCAGCGCCCCAGCGCGGCCAGCGCGGTGCTCAGCACGAGGGACACCATGAGCAGGAAGGCGATGCCGAGGATCATGCCGAAGGAAAGCAGCCGGGTGCGCAAGAGCTGCCACCAGCCGCTCGCCTGCTCGCGCGCCGGCGCGCGCCAGATGCGGTCGAGGTCGTTCTGCAGCTCGGCAAACACCGTGGTCGAACCGAGGAGCAGCACCGCCACGCCGATCAGTGTCGACAGGATGCCTTGCTTTGGCTTGTCCGCCGCCTCGAGCAGCGCCTGCACCGCCTTCGCCGAATCGCGGCCGATCAGGTCCTGCAGCTGGACGACGATCGCGCCGCGCGCGGCGTCCTCGCCGAACGCGAGGCCCGCGATGCCGATCACGATCAGCAGGAGCGGGGCGATGGAGAACAGGCTGTAGTAGGAGAGCGCCGCCCCCATGCTCGGCGCATAGTCCGCCGACCAGGAGGCGGCCGCGTCGCGAAGGAGGGCGACGTAACGCTTGATGCCCGTGCGCATGGCGGCGCTACGCGTGCAATTTCCAGGCCCGATAGGCCGATAGAATGGCGGCCTCGAGGAGGGAAGATGGGGAAGAAGTTCCATCCGGAGCCGAAGCGAATCCGGCCCGATGACGTCGATCCGCACCACCGCTGGGACCGGCCGCTACAGGCGCCCGGGCGCACGCAGGTGGACTTCGAGGAGCGTGTGGATTTCCGCCGCCTGCACAACTACCGGCTCGCGCGCGTGCGTGCCGCGCTGGCGGGATCGGGCTTGGGCGCGTTGCTCTCGTTCGACCAGCACAACATCCGCTATACGACGAGCACGGTGATCGGCGAGTGGGCGCGCGACAAGCTCACTCGCTACTCGCTCCTGACCGGCAACGGCGACCCTTACATCTGGGACTTCGGCAGCGCGGCGCGCCATCACAAGCTCTACGCGCCTTGGCTGCACGCCGACCACTGTCGGGCGGGCCTGCTCGGCTTGCGCGGCGCCACGGGCGGGGATGCGACGCTGTTCCGCGAGGCGGCGAAGGAGATCCACGCGATTCTCGACGAAGAGGGCGTCGCCGACCTGCCGCTGGGCGTCGACGTGGTCGAGCCGCCGATGCTCTTCGAGCTGCAGCGGCTCGGCATCGAGGTGCGCGACGGGCAGCAGGTCATGCTGGAAGCGCGCGAAGTGAAGAATGTCGACGAGCTGACGCTGCTCAACATGGCGGCCGCGATGGTCGACGGCGTCTACCAGGACATCGCCGAAGCCCTCAAGCCCGGGGTGCAGGAGTCGCAGATCGTCGCGCTCGCGACCAAGCGGCTCTACGAGATGGGCTCCGATTGCGTCGAAGCCATCAACTCGATTTCCGGCGAGCGCTGCAGCCCCCACCCGCACAACTTCACCGACCGGCTGATCCGCCCCGGCGACCAGGCCTTCTTCGACATCATCCAGTCGTTCATGGGCTACCGCACTTGCTACTACCGTACCTTCAACGTCGGGCGCGCGACCCCGGCGCAGCGCACCGCCTACAAGAAGGCGCGGGAGTGGATGGACCGCGCGATCGAGCTGCTGAAGCCCGGCATGTCGAGCGACAAGATCGCGCTCGCCATGCCGGAGGCAAAGGAGATCGGCTTCGCGAGCGAGATGGACGCGTTCGGCCTCAACTTCTGCCACGGGCTCGGCCTCGGTCTGCACGAGCGGCCCCTCATCTCGCGCGTCAACTCGCTACGCGAGCCGATCGAGCTGAAAGCGGGCATGGTGTTCGCGGTCGAGACCTACTGCCCGGCGAGCGACGGCGTCTCGGCCGCGCGCATCGAGGAAGAGATCATCCTCACGCCGAGCGGCGCCAAGATCATTTCGCTGTACCCCGCGGAGGAGCTGCCGATTGCCAACCCCTACTAAGCTCGGCTGGATCGGCGCCGGCCGCATGGGCTACGCGATGGCCGAGCGCCTGGCGAAGAACCGCTGCGACATCACCGTCTGGAACCGCACGAAGGACAAGGCGGCGCCGCTTGCGCAGCACGGCGCCAAGATCGCCGAGCGCCTGGAAGATCTGGCCGCGCGGGAGATCGTCTTCGTCATGGTGTCGACCTACGAGGACGTGAAGGAAGTGGTCGGCAAAGTGCTCGCGAAGGGCAAGCCGAAGATGATCGTCGAGTGCTCGTCGATCTCTCTCGAAGGCTCCGCCGAGTTGCGCAAGATGCTGTCGGGCCATGGCGTGGCGTATCTCGCGGCACCGGTGAGCGGCAATGCGAAGGTCATCAAGGCGGGCAAGCTCACCTTCGTCGTCTCCGGACCGAAGCCGGCCTATGATGAAGCGCGGCCCTATCTCGACATGATGGGCGCCGGCTCGAGCTACGTCGGCGAGGGGGAGCTCTCGCGCATCGCCAAGATCTGTCACAACGTGATGCTCGGCGTGGTGATCCAGAATCTGTGCGAGATCACCGTGCTCGCCGAGAAGGCCGGCATGCCGCGCCACGCCTTCCTCGACTTCCTGAACAAGAGCGTGATGGGCTCGATGTTCACGCGCTACAAGACGCCCGCCCTCGTCAATCTCGACTTCCACGTCACCTTCACGCCGAAGCTGCTGCGCAAGGACCTCGACCTCGGCCTCGACGCGGGCCGGCGCTTCGACGTGCCGATGCCGCTGACCTCGCTCGCACGCGACCTGCTGCAGCAGATGATCGGCCAGGGGCTCACCGAGGAGGACTTCGCGACGCTGATTCTCGTGCAGGCGAGGAACTCCGCTCTCCAGCTCGAGCCCGAGAACGTGCCGGTGGGCGACGGCCTGTCCGGCTGAGCCGAATGTACACCGCGACGGCCGATCGATTGCTGCCGACGACGATCATCGGCTCGCTGCCTCGCCCGTCCTGGTATACGGAGAACCTCGGCGCGCGCGATTTCCGGGAGGCGATGGTGGATCGCATCTATCGCGAGCAGTACCTCGACGCCTGCTCGGCGCACCTGCGCGACCAGGAGACCGCGGGCCTCGACATCCTGACCGACGGTGACTGCCGCTTCGACGCCGACGTCGCGGGGCACCACTGGTTCTCGTACGCGCCGCTGCACATGGAGGGCTTCGCCGGCGGGCGGCCTTACGCCGTGCAAGGCGGCCGCGCCGGCATCCCGCACAAGCGAGGACACATCCTGCACGACGTGCTCGAGACGCGCGTCATGCCCGATCTCGTCGGCCCCGTCGCCCGGGGCCGCTTGCGCTACGCTTCGATCTGGAAGGCCGCGCAGCGGCTCACGGCGCGGCCGGTGAAATTCGGCACGATCACGGCGGAGCTGATCGCCCTATCCGTGCGCGACCTGCACTACAAAGACCTGCGCAAGTGCATCCTCGCGATCAGCGACGCGCTGAACGAGGAGCTGCACGAGCTCGCCGATGCCGGCTGCCGGGTCATCCAGATCGAGGAGCCGCAGATCCATCTGCTCGCCGCGAAAGGCATCGCCGACGAGGTGCTGAACGCCGACTTCATGGTCGAGGTATTCAACAACACCGTGCGCGGGCTGCGGGCGAAGGCCGAAGTCTGGTGCCATACGTGCTGGGGCAATCCTGCAGCGCAACGCCTTTTCGCCGCGACGCCGAGCTACGCGCCGGCGCTGAAGGCGTTGGCGAGGGTCGACGCGGACGTGATCACGTTCGAGACCTGCAGCTCCGCCGGCATGGACCTCGAGGCGATCGGGTCGGCCCTGCGCGACAAGAAGATCTGCATCGGGGTGGTCGACCACCATACGCTGCAGGTCGAGACGCCGGAGCAGGTGGCCGGCCTCATTCGCAAGGCGCTCGCGCACGTTGCAAAGGAGCGCCTGGTGCTCGGCTCGGACTGCGGCATGGGCCGCGAAGGCATGAGCCGCCGGCACGCCTACTACAAGATGGTGTCGATCGTCCTCGGCACCAACCTCGTGCGACGCGAGCTCGGCCTGCCTCTCGCCGAGTGCCTCGCCGCCGAGGAGCGTTTCTCGATGGTCGGAGGCGCATAAAGAGATAGGCGTTCCGGTCAACGCTTTGCTCGCCCAAACGTTATACACCCCACCACCACAGGAGGATCCATGAAGTTCGTCAACACCCTGCTCGGCGTCGCCGGCGCCGCGCTGGCGCTGAACGTCTCGGCGCAATCCTGGCCGACCAAGCCAGTGCACGTCATCATCTCGTTCACCCCGGGCAGCTCGACCGACATCGTCGGCCGGATCGTCGGGCAGAAGCTTTCGGAGATGTGGGGCCACCCCGTCGTTCCCGAGAATCGCGCGGGCGCCGGCGGCTCGATCGGCTCGGCGGTCGTCGCGAAAGCCGAGCCGGATGGCTACACGCTGCTTATCAATTCCAACGCGCATACCGTCAACCCGGCGATCTACGCGAAGCTTCCCTACGATACGCTCAAGGACTTCACCGACATCGCGCCACTCGCCATCCAGCCCAACGTGCTGACCGTGCGCCCGGACGGGCCTTACAAGAGCGTTGCGGATCTGGTCAATGCGGCGAAAGCCAAGCCGGGGGCGCTCAACATCGGTCATGCCGGCATCGGCAGCGGAACTCATCTCACGACGGAGAAATTCATCGCCGCGACCGGGATCAAGATCGTCCAGGTGCCCTTCAAGGGCACGCCCGAGGTGATCACCGCCATGTTCAGCGGCAGCGTGGATGCGTACTGGGCGCCGATCTCCGCCGCCATGGGAAGCATCAAGGGCGGCAAACTCCGGCCGCTCGCCGTGAGCACCAGCAAGCGAAATCCGCAGCTTCCCGACGTGCCGACCGCCGCCGAGGCGGGTGTCAAGGGAGCCGAGTCGCCGCTCTGGTTCGGCCTGTGGGGTCCGGCGAAGATGGACCCGGCGCTCGTCAAGAAGATCAATGCGGACGTACGCAAGGCGCTCGGCGACCACACTGTGCACGAGCGCCTGGTGAACGGCGGCAACGACACGATGGACATGTCCCCGGAGCAGTTCGCGAAGCTCGTGCGCGAGGAAATCGACAACAACAAGCGGCTGCTCGCCGCCGCGGGCGTCAAGCCGCAGTAGCGATGCGCTTCAGAGGAACTCCGGTCAGGCGCTGGAGTTCCTCGAAGCTCAGTCCCTCGACGCTCTCGACGACGTGAAGCCCGTCGCGCTTCACGTCGAGCACCGCGAGGTCCGTGTAGATGCGGTTCACGCAGCGCGCGCCGGTGAGCGGGTAGGTGCAGCGCTCGACGATCTTGCTTTCACCCTTCTTCGTCAGGTGCTCCATCATGACGAGCACCTGCTTCGCCCCCATCGCGAGATCCATCGCGCCGCCCACGGCCGGGATGGCGTCGCCGCCGGTGTGCCAGTTGGCGAGATCGCCGGCCACCGAGACCTGGAAGGCGCCGAGGATGGCGAAATCGAGGTGGCGTCCGCGGATCATCGCGAACGAATCGGCATGGTGGAAGTACGCGCCGCCGCGCAGCAGCGTGACCGGCTCCTTGCCCGCGTTGATGAGATCCTCGTCTTCCGTGCCGGGCGCCGGCCGCGGTCCGACGCCGAGCACGCCATTCTCGCTGTGCAGGACCACCTCGCGGCCCTTCGGCAGATGCTCGGCGACGAGGGTCGGCAAGCCGATGCCGAGGTTCACGTAGGAGCCTTCCGGGATGTCGCGCGCGACGCGCGCCGCCATCTGATTGCGATCGAGCTTTTTCATCACGCCGCCCGGCCAAGAGCGGCGGCATCGCGCACCACGCGCTTCACGAAGATGCCCGGCGTGACGATGGTCTCGGGGTCGAGCACGCCGAGCTCGACCGTCTCGCGCACCTGCACCACGGTGCAGCGCGCGGCGCTCGCCATGATCGGCGCGAAGTTGCGCGCCGTCTTGCGATAGACCAGGTTCCCCCAGCGATCCGCGCGCTCTGCCTTGATGAGCGCATAGTCGCCGTATATCGGGTACTCGAGCACGTAGTCGCGCTCGCCGATGCGCCGTGTCTCCTTGCCTTTCGCGAGCTCGGTGCCGAAGGCGGTGGGCGTATAGAAGGCACCGATGCCCGCGCCGGCCGCGCGAATGCGCTCGGCGAGCGTGCCCTGCGGCACCAGCTCGAGCTCGATTTCCCCGGCGCGATAGAGGGCGTCGAAGTGCCAGGAGTCGGCTTGTCGCGGAAAAGAGCAAAGGATCTTGCGCACCCGCTTCGCCTTGATCAGCGCGGCGAGGCCTGTGTCGCCGTTCCCGGCATTGTTGTTGACGATCGTTAGCTCCCGGGCGCCTTGTGCAATAAGCGCGTCGATCAGCAACGCCGGCATCCCGGCGTTGCCGAACCCGCCGATCATCACCGTCGCCCCGTCACGGATGTCGGCGAGCGCCGCGGCAGCGCTGTCGCAGAACTTGTCGATCATGGAGGGGAGGAATTATGTCACCCCGGATTTCTCAAACGGATTTCTAACCCATCACTTTTAGTTCACTGCATAACGTATTGACGGAAATAGACTAGATAGGATGGGTTGAAAGCTTTCCGCAGCACAGCTAAGTCGTTGTGGCGCCAAGAAAAACCCGCTTGACCTCCAGTACCACCTTCGGTAAGGTGGCATAAAGTAGAAAAAAGTGGGAAAAAGGTCCGTATGGGTGGAGGGTTTCATGGCGCGGCGGTCATCACGCTCGACGCGAAGGGGCGCGTCGCTATCCCGACGCGCCATCGCGCGGCCCTTGCCGATGCCCGCAATCCCCTCGTTCTTACGGCACATCCCGACGGCTGCGTGCTCATTTATCCCCTCGCGGAGTGGGAGCCGGTGCGCGCCAAGGTCGAGTCGTTCCCGAGCTTCGACCCGCGTGCGAGCTGGTGGAAGCGGCTGCTCCTCGGCTTCGAAGAGCACGTGGCGCCCGACGGCTCCGGTCGGGTGCTGCTTTCGCCGGCGTTGCGCCTGCACGCCAAGCTCGAGCGCGAAGCGATGATGGTCGGACAGGGCCGCTACTTCGAGCTTTGGGACTCGGGAGTTTGGTCGGCGAAGCTCGGGCAGGCCCTCACCGCTTCCGGCGCGCCTCCGGCAGGCATGGAGGACTTCTCGCTGTGACGGCGCCCGATGCATCAAGCGGTTCTTGCCGAGGAGGCGCTCGCCGCCCTGGCGATTCGGGCAGAGGGGCTGTATGTGGACGGCACCTTCGGTCGAGGGGGGCACAGCCGGGCGATCCTCGAGCGACTCGGCTCGCACGGCGGGCTGATCGCCATCGATCGCGATCCCGAAGCCGAGCGCTCCGCCGCTGCCATCGTCGACCCGCGGTTCAGCTTCTTTCGCGCGAGCTTCTCCTCGCTCTCCCGCCTGCTCGGCGAGCGGCGGGCCGACGGCATGCTCTTCGATCTGGGCGTGTCGTCGCCCCAGCTCGACGAGCCTGCACGCGGCTTCTCGTTTCGTCGCGACGGCCCGCTCGACATGCGCATGGATCCGAGCCAGGGCGTCTCGGCCGCGGAGTGGCTCGCAATGGCTGAAGAACAACAAATCAGGGAGGTCATCCGCGACTATGGCGAAGAACGGTTTGCTAAACAGATTGCAGCGGCGATTGTTGCTGCTCGCCGCAGCCAACCGCTCCGGCGCACCCGGCAACTGGCCGATCTCGTGGCAAAGGCGGTCCGCACACGCGAGCCGGGTCAGGACCCGGCGACGCGCACCTTTCAAGCTCTACGGATTCACGTCAATCGGGAGCTTGAGGAAGTGTCGCTGATGCTTCCCCAGGCCGCCGCGCATCTCAAGCCCGGCGGTCGCCTCGCGGTGATCAGCTTCCACTCCCTCGAGGACCGCATCGTCAAGCGTTTCCTGCAGGCGGCGTCGAGCCGCCGCGTGCCGCGCGGCCTGCCATTGCGCGAGGCGGAGATTCCGCAACCGCCGCTGCGCCTCATCGGGCGCGCCGTGCGGCCCTCCATCGAAGAAACAAGAAGAAACCCGCGGGCGCGCAGCGCCATCCTCAGGGTGGCCGAGCGCACCGCGGGCCCGCTTTCCCAGAACCTGCGAATCGAGCCCGGCGCGCGGTGGCGAAACTGAACCTCCTCCTCCTCGCGGTTATCGTCGCCTGCGCGCTCGGGCTCGTCACTTCGCAGCACGAGGCGAGAAAGCTGTTCGCCGAGC
The DNA here is from genome assembly GCA_036274735.1 of Burkholderiales bacterium. Classification (GTDB taxonomy): domain Bacteria; phylum Pseudomonadota; class Gammaproteobacteria; order Burkholderiales; family SG8-39; genus SCGC-AG-212-J23. Next base: position 89,498 of record DASUFD010000124.1, on the reverse strand, counting down.
TCGAGCGCGAGCATGCTCGCGCGCGAGACTTGGACGTGGAGTTCGGCCGCCTGCAGCTTGAGGCGAGCACCTGGGGACTGCACTCGCGCGTGCAGAAGATCGCCGTCGAAGCGCTCGGCCTCGGCAGCCCGACGCCGGCGCAGACGCGATTCGTCGCGAGAGCGCATCCGCGGTGAGCCGGGCGACGCAGGGGCTGGTACGGCTGCCGGCGTGGCGCGCTCGCGCGCTGCTCGCCGGCCTGCTCCTCGGCTTCGTGTCCCTGTCGGCCCGCGCGCTTTACCTGCAGACCGTCAATACCGAGTTCCTCCAGGAGAAAGGCGACGCCCGCTATTCGCGGGTGCTCGAAGTGCCCGCGACGCGCGGTCGCATCCTCGATCGCAACGGCGAGGCGCTCGCCGTGTCGACCCCGGTCAAGTCGATTTGGGCCATCCCCGGGGACGTCGAGCTCGGCCGCGCCGCCAAGCGCAGGCTCGAGGGGCTGCTTGGCATGAGCGGCGCCGAGCTCGATCGCAAGCTGGCCGACGCTTCGCGCGATTTCGTCTATCTCAAGCGCCAGATCGCTCCGCAAACGGCGCAGGCCATCGAGGATCTGCGCCTGCGCGGCATCTATGAGCAGCAGGAGTTCCGCCGCTACTACCCGGCCGGCGAAGTCGCGGCGCACGTCATCGGCTTCACCGGCGTGGACGACAGCGGTCAGGAGGGCGTCGAGCTCGCCTATCAAGACCTGCTCGCGGGGCGCGCGGGCAGCCGCCGGGTGATCAAGGATCGCCTGGGCCGCGTCGTCGAAGACGTGGAATCGATCCGCGCGGCGCAGGACGGACGCGACCTGACGCTGTCCATCGACAGCAAGATGCAGAGCCTCGCCTACGGCGCCTTGCGCGAGGCGGTGCGGGAGCATCATGCCAAGGCCGGCGCGCTGGTTGCGCTCGACGTTCGCAGCGGGGAGATCCTCGCCCTCGTGAACGTGCCGTCCTTCAATCCCAACAATCGGGCGAGGCTGACCGGCGCGCAGCTGCGCAACCGCGCGATCACCGATCTCTTCGAACCGGGCTCCACGCTCAAGCCCTTTACCATCGCAGCGGCACTCGAGACCGGTCGCGTCACCCCACGCACGGCCGTGGTTACCGCGCCGGGGCGCATGAGTCTCGCGCGCTATACGATCCGCGACGTACATCCCGCCGCCGTGCTGACCGTGGCCCAGGTGCTGCAGAAGTCTTCCAACGTCGGTGCGGCCAAGCTCGCGCTGGCGATGCCAGCCGAAGTGATGTGGGACCTCTTCCGCCACGTCGGCTTCGGCACGGCGCCCGAGCTCGGGTTTCCCGGCGCGGCGGCGGGCAGACTGCGCAACTATCGCCATTGGCGGCCGATCGAGCAGGCGACGATGGCCTACGGCCACGGTATCTCGCTAAGTCTCGTGCAACTCGCGCGGGCGTATACGGTTTTCGCACGCGACGGGGAATTGGTGCCGCTTTCGTTGGTCAAATCCGGCGCCGAAGCGAGCGGCGAGAAGGTGCTGTCGGCCGAAACCGCCCGCGAGGTGCGCGCCATGCTCGAGCTGGCGGTGCAGCCAGGCGGTACCGGGCCGCGCGCGAGGATCATGGGTTACCGCGTGGCCGGAAAGACCGGGACCGCGCACAAGGAAGAGAACGGCCGCTACGCTGCGGACAAATACATCGCTTCGTTCGTCGGCCTGGCGCCCGCTTCGGCGCCGCGGATCGTCGTCGCCGTCATGGTCGACGAGCCGCGCGCCGACGATTACTACGGCGGCTCGGTGGCCGCGCCGATCTTCGCCCGGGTGGCGCAGGCGATCCTGCGCATGCTGGCGGTGCCGTACGACGCGCCGCTCGAGCCGCTCGACGCGCCGCACGGTAGCGACGAAGCGGGAGAGAGCACGTGAGGCCGCCATGGAGCCATTCGAGCGTCTCGCGGCCCAAGGGGCGATGATCGAGCGGCTTTCCTCCGACAGCCGTCGCTGCGGTCCGGGCGTCGCGTTCTTCGCTTATCCCGGGGAGAAGGCAGACGGTCGTGCGTTCATCCCGGATGCGCTCGCGCGCGGCGCCGCGGCGGTGCTCTGGGACAAAGCCGATGCGTTCGCCTGGCCGCAAGCCTGGCGCATCCCCAACGCGGGAGTCGTCGGACTCAAGCAGCGCGCGGGAGAGCTCGCCGCAGAGTTCTATGGTCGTCCGTCGCAGCGGCTCTGGGTCTGCGGCGTGACCGGGACGAACGGGAAGACTTCCTGCAGCCAGTGGCTCGCCGCGCTGCTCGGAAGAGCCGGAATCAAAGCGGCGGTGCTCGGTACGCTGGGCAGCGGCTATCCCGGCAAGCTTCGCGACGCCAGCAACACGACGCCCGACGCGCTCGAGCTGCAGGAGCGGCTCGCCGGGTTCGCGCGCGATGGCGCCGCTGCCGCCGCGATGGAAGTGTCCTCGCACGGGCTCGTCCAAGGGCGAGTGCACGGCGTGCACTTCGCCTGCGCGCTCTTCACGAACCTCTCGCACGATCATCTCGACTATCACGGCTCCATGGAGGCGTATGGCGCCGCCAAGGCCCGGCTCTTCGATACCCCCGGGCTGCAGGCCGCGGTGCTCAATCTTGACGACCGGTTTGGCCGCGAGCTTGCGCGCCGAACGCGTGCGCAAGGCGTGCGCACGGTCGGCTACGCGCTTGCCGCGCAGCCGGAGGGCGTGGAGGAGTACCTCGTTCTCGACGGCGATGCAGTGGCGTCCAGCTGGGGCCGCATGCCGCTGCGCGTGAGCGCCGTCGGCCGGTTCAATCTCGCCAATGCGCTCGGCGTGCTCGGATGCCTGCTCGTCAAGGGCATGGCTTTTCGCGATGCCGTGCCGCTGCTCGCCGAGCTGCCCGCCGTGCCCGGACGGATGCAGAAGGTGAGCGAACGGCCGCTCGTGGTGATCGACTACGCTCACACGCCCGATGCGCTCGAGAAGGTGCTCGGCGCCTTGCGGCCCATCGCAGAACAGCGCGGCGGGCGGCTGATCGCGGTCTTCGGCGCCGGGGGCGATCGTGATCCGAGCAAGCGCGCGCTCATGGGCAATGTCGCCGGGCGGCTGGCCGACCAAGTCGTACTCACCTCGGACAATCCGCGCAGCGAAGATCCCGAGGCGATCATTGCCGCGATCGCCGCCGGAGTCGGGCGAAGCTACGACAGCGAAGCCGACCGCGCGCAGGCTATCGCGCTGGCACTCGCTGCCGCTACCAACAGCGACGTCGTCCTGCTGGCCGGAAAAGGCCACGAGCGCTATCAGGAAGTGCGCGGCGAGCGCTTGCCGTTCTCCGACGAAGCCGCGGCGCGCGCCGCGCTCGCCTCGCGGGACCGGAGATGATGACCCTCGCCGAGGCGGCCGAGGCCGTGGCGGGCAGAACGAGCGGCGCGCCGGCGCGCTTCACGGGCGTGAGCACGGACAGCCGGGCGCTGAAAGCGGGCGAACTGTTTGTCGCGCTGCGCGGCGAGCGCTTCGACGGCCACGACTTCCTCGCCTCCGCCGCCGAGCGCGGCGCGGCGGCCGCCATGGTCGACCGCGCCTATGGCGGGCCCTTCCCGCTGCCGGTGCTGATCGTCGCGGATACCCGCCGCGCGCTCGGCGATCTCGCCCGTACCTGGCGTCGCCGTTTCTCGCCCGCCCTGGTGGCGATCACCGGATCGAACGGCAAGACGACGGTGAAGGAAATGCTCGCGGCGGTTTTGCGTCTGCACGCCAGAGAGGAGGCGGCCGACGAGGCGGCCGTGCTCGCCACGGCCGGAAATCTCAACAACGATATCGGCGTGCCGCTCACCGTGCTGCGGCTGCGCGCCGAGCATCGCTGGGGCGTGATCGAGCTGGGGATGAACCATCGTGGCGAGATCGGCTACCTGGCCGGCATCGTCGCTCCCACCGTGGCGCTCGTCAACAACGCGCAGCGCGAGCACCTCGAGTTCATGCGCTCGGTCGACGAAGTCGCCGCCGAGAACGCGAGCGTCTACGATGCCCTTCCCGCGCACGGCGTCGCCGTCGTCAACGCCGACGATGCGCGCGCGCAATACCTACGCCGCCGCGCGCACCCAAGACAGGTCGTCGATTTCGGGCTTCAGGCGGGCGCCGTCACCGGGCGCTACGAGCTGAAGCAGCTCTCGAGCGAGATCCATATCCGCACGCCGCAAGGCGAAGCCGATGCGACTCTCGCCATCCCGGGCCTGCACAACGTGCGCAACGCACTGGCCGCCGCGGCCTGCGCGCTCGCCGCCGGCGTGCCGCCGGCGCGCATTGGCGCCGGATTGAGCGCCTTCCGTCCCTACATCGGCCGGCTGCAGGTGAAGCAGGGCCTGGCCGGCGTCACCGTAATCGACGACACCTACAACGCCAACCCCGATTCCGTGCGCGCGGCGATCGACGTGCTCGCCTCGTGTCCGCGCCCGACCGCGCTCGTCCTCGGCGACATGGGGGAGGTCGGCGCGCAAGGGCCGCAGTTTCATAACGAGGTCGGCGACTATGCGCGCGCCAAGGGCATCGATGCCCTGCTCGCGCTCGGCGAGGCGACGACGCATGCGGTGGCGGCGTTCGGTACCGGCGCTCGACACTTCGACGGCGTCGACGAGCTGGTGGCGGCGGTCGAGGCGAAGACGGTGCTCGTGAAGGGCTCGCGCTTCATGCGCAGGGAGCGCGTCGTCGCCGCCCTCACCGGCGCCCCGGTCCCAGGAGTGCACTGATGCTTCTCGAGCTCGCGCAATGGCTCGCCCGCGACGCGCGCGTCTTCAACGTCTTCAACTACATTACCTTGCGCGCGGTGCTCGCCTGCCTCACGGCGCTTGCCGTGTCGCTGGTCCTCGGGCCGGCCATGATCCGCAAGCTCACCGCCTACAAGATCGGCCAGGCCGTGCGCGACGACGGGCCCCGCTCCCATCTCACCAAGGCCGGCACGCCGACCATGGGAGGCGCGCTGATCCTCGTCTCGATCTGCCTCACCGTCCTCTTGTGGGGCGACTTGCGCAACAAGCTCGTCTGGGTCGTGCTGCTCGTCACGCTCGCATTCGGCAGCGTGGGCTGGATCGACGATTACCGCAAAGTGGTGCACCGCAATCCCAAGGGCTTGTCGGCGAAAGCGAAATTCTTCTGGCAATCGGTCATCGGCCTCGCCGCGGCCGTCACCCTCGCGGCGCTCGCGCAGAGCACGCCGGGAATGAACCAGCTGATCGTGCCCTTCTTCAAGCATATCGCCTATCCGCTCGGCATCTTCGGCTTCATCGCGCTCACCTTCTTCGTCATCGTCGGCACCTCCAATGCCGTGAACCTCACCGACGGGCTCGACGGCTTGGCGATCATGCCCACGGTGATGGTCGGCAGCGCGCTCGGCATCTTCGCCTACGTGGCCGGGCACGCCGTGTTTTCCAAGTATCTCGGCTTGCCCTACATCCCGGGCGCGGGCGAGCTGGCGGTGATCTGCGGCGCGCTCGCCGGCGCGGGACTCGGCTTTCTTTGGTTCAACGCCTATCCGGCCGAGGTCTTCATGGGCGACGTCGGCGCCCTAGCGCTCGGTGCGGCGCTCGGCACCGTCGCCGTGATCATCCGCCAGGAGATCGTGCTCTTCATCATGGGCGGCGTGTTCGTCGCCGAGACGCTCTCGGTGATGATCCAGGTGCTGTACTTCCGCTGGAGTGGCGGCAAGCGCATCTTCCGCATGGCGCCGCTGCACCACCACTACGAGCTCGAGGGCTGGAAGGAAAGCCAGGTAGTGGTGCGCTTCTGGATCATCACCATGATGCTCGTGCTCTTCGGTCTCTCGACGCTGAAGCTGCGATGATGCGCGAACCCCTCTTCTCGCTTCTGCCGAGGCCCACGCCGACGCCGCTCGGCGGCAAGCGGCTGCTCGTGCTCGGCCTGGGCGATACCGGTCTGTCGGTGGCGCGCTGGGCGCGGCGCGCGGGCGCGATCGTGCGCGTCGCCGATACGCGGCCGAACGCGCCGCGGCGCGCCGACTTCGACGGCGAGTTCCACGGCGGACCTTTCGCCCCCTCGCTGCTCGATGGCATCGATCTTCTCTGCATCAGTCCCGGCCTCCCGCTCGACAGCGCCATCGGCCGCGCCGCGCTCGAGCGACGCGTCCCGATCGTCGGCGACGTGGAGCTCTTCGCCTGGCAGAACCGCGCGCCCGTGCTTGCGGTTACGGGAACGAATGGCAAGACGACCGTCACCGCGCTCGCGGCCCATCTCCTGAAATGCGCGGGCGTCGACGCGCAGGCCGCCGGCAACATCGCGCCGCCGGTCCTCGACGCGCTGATCCGCCGCGCGGCGCCGCCCGCCGCCTGGGTGCTCGAGCTTTCGAGCTACCAGCTCGAGACCACGTGGTCGCTCGCGCCGTGCGCGGCGGCGATGCTCAACCTTTCGGAAGACCACCTCGACCGCTACGCCGGGATCGAGGAGTACCAAGCGGCGAAGGCGCGGATCTTCCTTGGCGCGGCCGTTCAGGTGCTGAACCGCGACGATTCGCGATCGCTCGCGATGGCGCTACCCGACCGCAAGCTGGTTACCTTCGGCCTCGATGCGCCGACCGCACCCGGCGATTTCGGCATCGCCGCCGGTGCTTTGGTGCGCGGCCGCGAAGCGTTCCTCGAGCTCTCCGCGCTGCCGATCCACGGCATGCACAACGCCGCGAATGCGCTCGCCGCATGCGCGCTCGTCGCCGCCTTGGGTGTTCCGCTGCAGCAGATGAAGGACGCGTTGGTCTCGTTCCGAGGCCTGCCTCACCGCCTCGAGCTCGTCGCCGTGCGCCGCGGCGTCCATTGGTACGACGATTCGAAGGGAACCAACGTGGGCGCGACGATTGCGGCGCTGCGCGGCCTCGGCCGCAAGGCGGTGCTGATTCTCGGCGGCGAGGGCAAGGGGCAGGATTTCGGCCCGCTCGCCGCCCCGGTGCGCGAGCGCGCCTCGCACGTCCTGCTCATCGGTCGTGATGCTCCGCTCATCGAGCGTGCGCTGGCCGGCGTTGCCGGCGCGATAGCGCACGAGCGCTGCCCCAGCCTCGAGGCGGCGGTCGCGCGCGCGGCTGCGCTGGCGCGGCCGGGCGAGGCCGTGCTCCTTTCGCCCGCGTGTGCGAGCTTCGACATGTTTCGCGACTACAAGCAGCGCGGCGAGGTCTTCGCGGCAGCGGTACGGGGTCTCGCATGAGCCAGACCTATATCTTCGCGCGCAATGCGCCGAGCGCCGAGTACGACCGGGCACTCGCCTGGGCCGGATTGATACTGGCGGCGCTCGGCCTGGTGATGGTGTATTCGGCATCGATCGCCACGGCCGAATCGTCACGCTATGCGGGCCATAACCCGGCGTGGTTTTTGATTCGCCATGCCGCCTTCCTCGCCGTGGCGCTCGTCGGCTCGCTGGTGGTGTTTCTCTTTCCGGCGCGCTGGTGGCAGCACGCAGCGCCCTGGCTTTTTCTCGGCGCTGTCGCGCTGCTCGTCGCCGTGCTCGTCCCCGGGCTCGGCCGCGAGGTGAACGGCGCGCGGCGCTGGCTCGCGCTGCCGTTCGTCAACCTGCAGCCCTCCGAGCTGATGAAGCTCGGCGTGGTGCTCTATGCCGCGGACTACACGGTGCGCAAGCACACGGTGCTGAAAAGCTTTCGGCGCGGCCTGCTGCCGATGCTCGCGGTCATGCTGCTCGCTTCCTGGCTGCTCCTGCGCGAGCCGGACTTCGGTGCGCTCGTCGTCATCGCCGTGACCGCCTTCGGCATCCTGTTCCTCGGCGGGATGAACGGCCGGCATTTCCTTGCCCTCGTCGCCATGCTCGCCGCCGGCTTCGTTCTGCTCGTCGCTTCTTCGCCGTATCGCATGCAGCGCATATTCGGCTACATGGATCCATGGTCCGACCCTTTCGGCCGCGGCTACCAGCTTTCCCATGCGCTCATTGCCTTCGGCCGAGGTGAGTGGCTCGGCGTGGGCCTCGGTGCGAGCGTCGAGAAGCTGAACTACCTCCCGGAGGCGCATACCGACTTTCTCCTCGCCGTCACCGCCGAGGAGCTCGGCCTTGTCGGCGTCCTGCTCGTCATCGTGCTCTTCGCCTGGATCGTCGCGCGCGCCTTCACCATCGCGCGGCAGGCGGCGCAGCACGAGCGCCACTTCGCCGCCCTGGTGGCCCAGGGGATCGGCATCTGGATCGGCTTCCAGGCGTTCGTCAACATGGGCGTGAACATGGGGCTGCTGCCCACCAAGGGGCTCACGCTGCCGCTCATGAGCTACGGCGGTTCCGGCCTGGTGGTCAACTTCGTCGCGCTGGCCATCCTGCTGCGCATCGACTGGGAGAACCGCCAGCTGGCGAGAGGGCTGAACGCATGAGCCGCACGCTGATGATCATGGCGGGCGGGACCGGCGGGCATATCTTTCCGGGGCTCGCGGTTGCCGAGGAAGCGCGCGCCGCCGGATGGCAGGTGGTGTGGATGGGCGCGCGCGGCGGCATGGAGGAGCGCCTGGTTCCCCCGCGCGGCATTCCAGCGACATGGATCCGCGCGCGCGCGGCGCGTGGCAAGGGTCTCGTGCAGAAGCTCGTCCTGCCGCTGAACCTGCTCTATTCCTTCTGGGAAAGCGCGCGCCATATCCGGCGTCTCAAGCCCGACGTGGTGCTGGGCCTCGGCGGCTACGTCGCCTTTCCCGGCGGCATGATGGCGTCGCTTCTCGGCCGCCCGCTTGCCTTGCACGAGCAGAATGCGATCGCGGGACTCGCCAATCGCGTGCTCGCCGGCGTTTGCGACAAGGTGATGGTCGCGTTTCCCGGGGCGATCAAGGGCGCGGAATGGACCGGCAACCCGGTGCGGCGTGAAATCGCGCAGCTCGCGCCTCCGGCGGAGCGCTTCGCGGGCCGCTCGGGGCCGCTGCAGCTGCTCGTGGTCGGCGGTAGCCTCGGCGCGCAGGCGCTGAACGAAGCCGTGCCGCGCGCGCTGGCGATGCTCGCGGACAGGCCGCGCGTGGTGCACCAGGCGGGTGAGAAACATCTCGCCGCGCTGCGTGCGCACTACGGCGCCGCGGGCGTCGAGGGAGAGCTGGTCGCCTTCATCGACGACATGGCGCGCCGCTATGCCGAAGCGGACCTGGTGATCTGCCGCGCGGGCGCAGTGACTATCGCAGAGCTTTCCGCGGCCGGCATGGCGAGCGTCCTCGTGCCCTTTCCGCACGCCGTCGATGACCATCAGACCGCCAATGCGCGCTTCCTGGCCGAGCGAGACGCGGCGATCCTGCTGCCGCAACACGAGCTCACCCCGCAGCGCCTTGCCGCGTTGATCGGCGGGCTCGATCGCGCAGCGCTCCTCGCGATGGCGCAGAAGGCGCGCGCGCTCGGTAAGCCCGAAGCCGCACGTACCGTGGCTGCGCGCTGCATGGCATTGGCCCGCGCGAGCGCGGCATGAAGCACAAGGTCCGGCGCATCCATTTCGTCGGCATCGGCGGCTCGGGAATGAGCGGCATCGCCGAGGTCCTCGCCAACCTGGGCTATCAGGTGAGCGGCTCCGACGTTGCGGCGAATGCCGCGACGCGGCGCCTCGCCGCGCTGGGGGCGACGATTCGCGGCGGCCACGACGCCGTAAACGTCGAAGGCGCTGACGCCGTCGTCGTCTCGACGGCGGTAGCCCCGGACAACCCCGAGGTGTTGGCCGCGCGCGAGCGGCAGATCCCGGTGGTTCCGCGCGCCCTCATGCTTGCCGAGCTGATGCGCCTGAAGCAGGGCATCGCCATCGCCGGCACGCACGGCAAGACTACGACCACCAGCTTGGTCGCCAGCGTGCTCGCCGAGGGCGGCCTGGACCCCACCTTCGTGATCGGGGGGCGGCTGAACGCCGCCGGGTCCAACGCCCGGCTGGGGAGCGGTGAGTTCATCGTCGCGGAGGCCGACGAGTCGGATGCCTCGTTCCTGCATTTGCAGCCGGTCATCGCCGTGGTGACGAACATCGACGCTGACCATATGGATACCTACGGCCAGGACTTCGGCCGGCTGAAGCAGGCCTTTGTCCAGTTCCTGCAGAACCTGCCTTTCTACGGCTCGGCGATCCTTTGCGCGGACGATCCCCATGTGCGGGAAATCCTGCCCGAGGTCTCGAAACCCGTGCTCACCTATGGCACCGGCGAGGATTGCCGGGTCCGCGCCGCCGGCATCGAGCACGACGGGACTCGCATGCGCTTCCGCGCCTATCGCGTCGGCGCCGCGCCGCTCGACGTCGTGCTCAACTTGCCCGGGCGACACAACGTGCTTAACGCGCTCGCGGCGATCGCCGTGGCGGGCGAGATCGGCATCGGCGACGCGGCGCTCGTGCGCGCCCTCGCCGAGTTCCGCGGCGTCGGGCGCCGCTTCCAGAACTATGGCGAGATCAGCCTGGAGGCCGGCGGCGCGTTCACCTTGATCGACGACTACGGCCATCACCCGGCGGAGATGGCGGCGACGCTCGCCGCGGCGCGCGGCGCGTTCCCCGAGCGCCGCCTGGTGCTTGCCTTCCAGCCGCATCGCTACACGCGCACGCGGGACCTCTTCGAGGACTTCGTGAAGGTGCTCTCCACTGTCGACGTCCTGCTGCTCGCCGAGGTGTATGCCGCCGGAGAGTCGCCGATCGTCGCCGCCGACGGCCGGTCGCTCGCCCGCGCGGTGCGCGTGGCCGGCAAGGTCGAGCCGGTGTTTGTCGAAGACATCGCCGACATGCCGGCGGCGATCCTGCGCGTTGCGCAGGGCGGCGACGTCGTGCTGACCATGGGCGCCGGCTCGATCGGCAACGTGCCTGCGCAGCTCGCATGAACATGAGCGACGCCATGCGACTGCAGGGACTGCGCGGGGAGCTGAGGCAGAACGAGCCCATGGCGCGGCACGTCAGCTGGCGGTCCGGCGGTCCGGCACGGCGCTTCTACGCTCCGGCGGATATCGACGACCTCGCGGCCTTTCTCGCGCAGCTGCCGCCCGCGGAGCCGCTGCTATTCGTCGGTCTCGGCTCCAATCTGCTCGTGCGCGACGGCGGGTGGCGCGGCACCGTCGTCATGACCCACAGCGCGAAGCTGCGGCCCGCCATGGACGGTCGCCTCGTCTATGCCGAGGCGGGTGTTGCGAGCCCGAAGGTAGCGCGCTTCGCCGCGCTGCACGACCTGGAGGGCGCCGAGTTCCTCGCCGGGGTGCCGGGCTGCGTCGGAGGCGCGCTGGCCATGAACGCCGGGTGCTACGGCGGGGAGACCTGGGATCTCGTCGAGCGCGTGCTGACCGTCGATCGCGCCGGTGTACTGCACGAGCGCACGAAGGACGACTTCGACATCGCCTACCGGCAATGCACGCCGAAGGCGAGCGGCGAAGAATGGTTCGCCGCCGCCTGGTTTCGCCTCGGGGCAGGAGACGGCGAGATCTCGCGCGGCGTGATGAAGGAACTGCTCGCGAGGCGCATCGCCACGCAGCCGCTGTCTCTGCCCAACGCGGGCAGCGTGTTCCGCAATCCGCCGCGCGATCATGCCGCCCGGCTCATCGAATCGTGCGGCCTCAAGGGATTGGAGCGCAACGGTGCACGCGTCTCCGAGAAGCACGCGAACTTCATCGTCAATCCGCGCGGCGCGGCGCGCGCGGCGGACATCGAGTGGCTGATCCAGCACATTCAGCGCGTCGTCTACCAGATGAAGGGCGTCGTCCTGCAAACCGAGGTGCGCATCGTCGGGGAGCCGGCATGAGCCGCACCGACTTCGGCAAGGTGGCGGTGCTGCTTGGCGGTCGCTCCGCCGAGCGCGAGGTATCCCTGAAGAGCGGCGCGATGGTGCTTGCCGCCTTGCGCCGTCGCGGCGTGGACGCGCACGGCTTCGACCCCTCGGAGCGCGGCCTCGAGGAGCTCGCGCGGGAGAAATTCGCGCGCGCGTTCATCGCGCTGCACGGCCGCTTCGGGGAGGACGGCACCGTACAGGGCGTGCTCGAGTGGCTCGGCATTCCCTATACCGGAAGCGGCGTGCTCGCCTCTGCCCTTGCAATGGACAAGCTGCGCACCAAGCGCATCTGGCAGGCCGAAAAGCTGCCGACGCCCGCTTACGCGGTGCTCGACAAGACCACCGACCTTGCGGCCGTGGCGAAAAAGCTCCGGCTGCCGATCATGGTCAAGCCGGCAGCAGAAGGCTCGTCGATCGGCATGTCGAAGGTGCGACGCGCCGCCGACCTCGACGAGGCCTACGCGCTCGCGGCGAACTACGACCGTGTCGTGCTCGCGGAAAAGTTCATCGAGGGTATCGAGCTCACCGCCGGCATCCTGGGCGAGCAAGTGCTGCCGATCATCAAGCTCGAGACCCCGCGCGAGTTCTACGACTACCAGGCGAAGTACATCGCCGACGATACGCGCTACATCGTTCCCTGCGGGCTCCCGGAAAAGAAGGAGCGAGCGTTGCAGGCCTTGTGCCTGCGCGCCTTTCGCACCCTCGGCTGCTCGGGCTGGGGGCGTGTCGACTTGATGCTCGACCGGCGCGGTCGCGCGCACCTGCTGGAAGTGAACACCGCCCCCGGCATGACCGATCATTCCCTCGTCCCCATGGCGGCGCGGGCGGTCGGTATCTCGTACGACGAGCTGTGCCTGCGCATCCTCGAGGGCGCGCATGTGGGATAACCCCCGCCTGCTCAACGCGGCAGCCGGATTTCTGGTCGGACTGTCCTTGCTCGCCTTTGCACTGGCCGGCGTGCGGGCCGCACTTCGCTCGCCGCTCCTTCCCGTGCGCACGGTCGAGATCGTGACGCCGCTCAAGCAGGCGCGGCGTGAAGCCGTAGAGCAGGCGGTGCGCCAGGCTGTGGGCGGTAACTTCTTCGCGACGCGCCTGGACCGCGTGCGCATCGCCCTCGAGCGCGTGCCTTGGGTGCGCTCGGTCGAGGTGCGCCGCGTCTGGCCGGACCGCCTGGAGGTGGCGATCGAGGAGCATGCGGCGCTCGCCCGCTGGGGCACCACCGACCTGGTGGACGCCTACGGCGAGCGCTTCGTCGGCCAAGCGCTTCCGGCGCTGCCGGTCTTCCTCGGCCCGGAGGGGAGCGAGGCGGAGATGGCCGAGCGCTACCGGCACTTCGTGCGCATCCTGCAGCCTCTCGACACGAAGCTCGAGCGCGTAGTGCTCACCCCGCGCTATGCCTGGCAGCTGCGGCTGGCCAACGGCCTGAACATCATGCTCGGGCGCGACGCGGATCTCGCCGAGCAGCGCCTCCGGCGCTTCGTCGAAGTCTTCGACGAAACCGTCGCCCGGATCCCGGGGCGGCAGGAGTATGTGGACCTGCGCTATGCCAACGGGTTCGCCTTGCGGCCGAGGGGCTGATGGCCAAGGAAAACAAGAACCTCGTCGTCGCCCTCGATATCGGCACCTCCAAGGTGGCGTGCCTGGTGGCGGACCTGGCCGCAGACGGGCGGCTCGAGGTCCTCGGCATGGGCGGTCACGAGTCGAAGGGCCTGAAGAAGGGCGTGGTGGTGAACATCGAGGCGACGGTGGCAGCGATCCAGCGCGCGCTGGAGGAAGCCGAGCTGATGGCCGACTGCAAGATCGCTTCGGCGTTCGTCGGCATCGCCGGCAGCCACATTCGCAGCTTCAACTCGACCGGGATGGTGGCGATCAAGGAGCGCGAGGTCACCGCGCTCGACGTCGAGCGCGCGGTCGATACGGCGCGCGCGGTCAACATTCCGACCGACCAGCAGATCCTGCATGTGTTGCGCCAAGAGTTCATCATCGACGGCCAGGAGGACGTGCGCGAGCCGATCGGCATGTCGGGCGTGCGCCTCGAGGTCAAGGTGCACATCGTCACCGGCGCGGTGTCTGCGGCACAGAACATCATCAAGTGCGTGCGCCGCTGCGGCATCGAGGTGAGCGACCTGATCCTGCAGCCCCTCGCGTCCTCGCGCGCCGTGCTCGCCGAGGACGAGAAGGACCTCGGCGTGTGCCTGCTCGATATCGGCGGCGGAACCACGGACATCGCCATCTTCACGCAAGGCGCGATTCGCCATACTGCGGTGATCCCGGTGGCCGGCGACCAGATCACCAATGACATCGCCATGGCGCTGCGCACGCCGACCTCGGATGCCGAGGCAATCAAGATTCGCCATGGCGTCGCGCTGCGCCAGCTGGCTGACCCCCACCAGATGATCGAGGTGCCCGGCATCGGCGAGCGCGGCGCACGCACCATGTCGCGTCAGACGCTCGCCGAGGTGATCGAGCCGCGCGTCGAGGAGCTGTACTCGCTCGTGCAGCAGGTGCTTCGCGACTCGGGCTACGAGGAGCTGCTGTCGAGCGGCATCGTCCTCACCGGCGGCTCCTCGGTGATGCAGGGCATGGTCGAGCTCGGCGAGGAGATCTTCCATATGCCGGTGCGCATCGGCGTGCCGCGCTACGCCGGAGCGCTCGCCGAAGTGGTGCGCACGCCGCGCTACGCGACCGCCGTCGGCCTGCTGCTCGAAGGTCGCGCGCAGCTGCAGCAGGGAAAGCTTTCGCGCCAGGCCGGCTCGTTGCGCGCCGTGCTCGGCCGAATGCGGGAGTGGTTCCAGAGAAACTTCTGAAGTGACAACAAAGGCAAGGAGACAACAACATGTTCGAAATCGTCGACAACCAGGCCAACGGCCCGATCATCAAGGTGATCGGCGTCGGCGGCGCCGGCGGCAATGCCGTCAACCACATGATCGAGCAGGGCGTCCAGGGCGTGGAGTTCATCGCCGTCAATACCGACGCCCAGGTGCTGTCGCGCAACCGCGCCGGCAATCAGATCCAGCTCGGCACGAGCGGCCTCGGCGCGGGCGCAAGGCCCGAGGAAGCGCGCGCGGTGGCGCTCGCCGAGCGCGAGCGCATCGAGGAATCCCTCGCCGGCGCGCACATGGTGTTCATCACCGCGGGCATGGGCGGCGGCACCGGCACCGGGGCGGCGCCGGTCATCGCCGAGGTGGCGCGCTCCCTCGGCGTGCTGACGGTCGCGGTTGTCACCAAACCCTTCACCTTTGAGGGATCCAAGCGCATGAAGGTGGCGGAGGCCGGCCTCGAGGCGCTCGGCCCGCATGTCGACTCGCTCATCGTCATCCTCAACGACAAGCTGGAGGAGGTGCTCGGCGAGGACGTGACTCAGGAGGATGCCTTCAGGGCGGCCGACGACGTCCTGAACAACGCCGTCGCCGGTATCGCGGAGATCATCAATCATCCCGGCCTGGTCAACGTCGACTTCCAGGACGTGCGCACGGTCATGTCCGAGCAGGGGATGGCGATGATGGGCTCGGCGGTCGCGAACGGCATCGACCGAGCGCGGATTGCCGCAGAGCAGGCGATCGCGTGTCCGCTGCTCGAAGGCGTCAACCTCGCCGGCGCTCGCGGCGTGCTGGTGAATATCACGGCGTCGAAAGCGAGCCTCAAGCTGCGCGAGACCAAGGAAGTGATGAACATCGTGCGCACGTTCGCGGCCGACGACGCGACCATCATTTACGGCGGCGTCTACGACGACACGCTGGCCGACGAGCTACGGGTCACGGTGGTGGCCACCGGCCTCGGGGCGCCGAGCGCCGCGCGTCAGCCGAAGCCGCAGCTCGTACTGAACAATGTCTCGGCACAGAAAACCGGCACCGACAACCTGCCCGGCCCTGTGAACTACAACGAGCTCGACGCCGTACCGGCCGTCATCCGGCGTAATCGCGCATCGACGGTGGAGGCGCTCCAGCAGAGCGGTGTGGACAAGTACGACATTCCGGCCTTCCTGCGGAAGCAGGCGGATTAGGACCCTCCCGCACGGGACGCCGCCTCCTTGCCAGGGGGCGTCCCGTCGACGATCCTGCTAGACTGTGCAGCGCAACAACTGAATTCGATGCTCAGGCAACGCACTCTCAAGAAACTGGTCTCCGCTTCCGGCGTCGGCCTCCATACCGGACAGAAGGCGCGCATCAGCCTGCGACCGGCGCCCGTGAATACGGGCGTCGTGTTCCGCCGCATCGACCTCGCCTCGCCGGTCGAGATTCCGGCTCGCGCCGAGCTGGTGAGTGATACGCGCCTCGCGTCCTGCCTGACGCGCGAGGGGGCCAAGGTGCATACCGTCGAGCACCTCATGTCCGCGCTCGGCGGTCTCGGCATCGACAACGTCTACATCGACCTCGATGCCGCCGAAGTCCCGATTATGGACGGCAGCGCCTCTCCGTTCGTCCTCCTGATACAGCAGGCGGGAATCGTAGAGCAGGCGGCGCCCAAGTGCTTTCTGCGCGTGATGCGCGCCGTCGAGGTAAAGGATGGCGACAAGTGGGCGCGCCTCGACCCATACGACGGCTACAAGCTTTCCTTCTCCATCGAGTTCAAGCACCCCGTGATCGAGCGCTCCACCCAAAGCGTGGAAGTCGACTTCGCACGCACGTCCTATCTCAAGGAAATCGCCCGCGCGCGCACGTTCGGCTTCATGCACGAAGTCGAGACGCTTCGTGAAAGCGGCCTGGCGCTGGGAGGTGGCCTCGACAATGCCGTGGTGCTCGACGAGTACCGAGTCCTTAATGCGGAGGGCCTGCGCTTCACCGACGAGTTCATCCGCCACAAGCTGCTCGATGCGATCGGCGACCTCTATCTCCTCGGCAAGCCGCTGCTTGCCGCATTCTCTGCACACAAGTCCGGGCACGCCCTCAACAACCGGCTTCTGCGCGCCCTGCTCGTGCAACCCGACGCAGTCGAAACGGTGAGCTTCCAGCGCAGCGAGGATGCGCCGGCCGGCGTTGCCCGGCTGGTCGCCCAATACAGCTAACCTTGGCGCACCTCGCGCCGCCGGAGCAGGCGGCCGAGCGCGTCGCGCGCCGGCGAGGGGCGCATCGACGCGTGCAGTTCGCGCAGCGCATCGAGCGCCGATGTGGAGAAATGCACGTCGCGGTGCAGCGCCGGCACGCTGGCGCGTGACGAGCTCGGTTGCACCCTCACAAAAACTGAATTAACCTGCCAGCGCCGCTCGGTAAGAAAGCGGCCGAGGGCCGGAGCGAGCAGTTTCAGCTTCGCCGCGCACGCGGAGCTTGTCGCGACGAGCGTGAGCTGGGAGTCCCTGAAATTGGCGACCCGGGCTTCGCGGGCAAGGTCGGCGGACAAGAAGCGTTGAACGAGGCCGGAGATTGCACGCAGCTCACGCGCCTTGGCGAGCACAGGCTGCAACTCGCCTTGGGCGGAAAGAATGCGGTCGAGCTTTTGCGGTCGCATGACAACGGCGTTTTGGGAGGCGTCTTGCAGATTATCCTGATCTCCGACCGGTTGGCGAGAGCGAAGTCAGTAACGCTGACGACGCGCCACCTGGTGGCGGGAGGACTGCTGGCGCTCTGCACGGTGCTCGCCGGCGCCGCGGGCCTGTACTGGTTCACCTTGCGCTATGCGGTGGAGTTGCCGCTACCTGCGTTCCAGAAGCTCGTGCTCGCGGCGCAGGAAGCGGAGGCGGAGCGCAACCGCGCATTCGTGCAGCAGAACCTTGACGCCATGGCGGTCAAGCTCGGCGAAATGCAGGCGCAGCTCACCCGCCTCGATGCTCTCGGCGAGCGGCTGACCTCCGTGGCGGGCGTGCGCGACATCAAGTTCTCCTCCTCCCCAGGCCTCGGCGGCGCGACGAGCACCATGCCGCCTCAGAACCTGTCGATGGGCGAGTTCAACGAGAAGCTGGTCGCGCTGTCCCGGCAGCTCGAGAACCGTAACGACATGCTGAGCGTGCTGGAGGCGCAGCTCTTCGAGCAGACGCTGCGCAAGAAGATGATGCCGACGATGCTTCCGGTCGCCGCCACCTACAACGCCTCGAGCTTCGGGCGGCGTATCGACCCCTTCACCGGCCAGCTCGCCATGCACGAGGGCATAGATTTTCTTGCCGAGCTCGGCTCCGATGTGCGGGCTGCGGCCACCGGTGTCGTGCAGTTCGCGGGCTTCCATCCCCAGTACGGCTACATGGTCGACATCGACCACGGCAACGACCTCGTCACCCGCTACGCGCACCTCTCCAAGCTCTTCGTCAAGGAGGGCGACATTGTCCAGCGCGGCCGTCGCATCGCGCTCTCCGGAAGCACCGGCCGGTCCACCGGCCCGCATCTCCATTTCGAGGTGCGCTTCCACGGCGTCGCGCAGAATCCGATGAAGTTCCTGCAGATGACCAAGCGGACGCCGCATCTTGCGGCGAGCGCACGCTAGTCGCCCGCTTCTCCCCGGTTTCCGGATAAAATCCTTCGTTTTGCAAGGGCTTGCACGGGCTCCGTGCGCGCGCGGGCCCGCAACCGATGGTCAAAACTCTCCAGTCGCTTCGCGGCGTCGCCGAGGTGCTCTGGCGGCTGCCGACTCGGGTCTTCGGCAGCCGCAATGAGCGTTTGCTCAAGCAATACGCCCGCGCGGTCGAGTCCATCAACTCGCTTGAACCCGCGCTTGGGCAGCTTTCCGACGGGGAGCTGCGCGGCAAGACCGATGAGCTGAAGCAGCGCCACGCTGCGGGGGCGACGCTCGATGAGCTCCTCCCCGAAGCTTTTGCCGTGGTGCGCGAAGCGTCGAAGCGCACGCTGCGCATGCGTCATTTCGACGTTCAGCTCCTCGGCGGCATGGTGCTCCACCACGGCAAGATCGCGGAAATGAAGACCGGCGAGGGCAAGACGCTTGTCGCGACGCTTCCGGCCTATCTCAATGCGCTGCCCGGTAAGGGCCTCCACATCGTTACCGTCAACGACTATCTCGCTCGGCGCGATGCCGAGTGGATGGGGAAGATCTTCCAATTCCTGGGCCTGACGGTGGGCGTGAACCTACCGCACATGGATCCTGCGGACAAGCGCAAGGCCTATGCCGCGGATATCACGTACGGTACGAACAACGAGTTCGGCTTCGACTACCTGCGCGACAACATGGCAATGCACGTCGAGGAGCGCTTCCAGCGCGGGCTGCACTACGCCATTGTCGACGAGGTCGATTCGATTCTGATTGACGAGGCGCGAACGCCGCTCATCATCTCCGGCCAGGCGGAGGACCGCACGGAGATCTATCTCAAGATGAACGAGGTCGCGCCGCTACTCACCCGACAGAAGGAGGAGAAGAAGCCCGACCAGCCGGAGCCGCCCGGGGACTTCTACGTCGACGAAAAGAACCATCAGATCATCCTTTCCGAGGCGGGTCACGAGAAAGCCGAGCAGATCCTCGCCCGCATCGGCTTGCTGCCGGAGGGGGCGAGCCTGTACGAGCCGGCATACATTAATCTGGTGCACCAGCTCTACGCCGCGCTGCGGGCTCACCACCTCTTCCATCGCGATCAGCATTACGTGGTGCAGAACGGCGAGGTGATCATCGTCGACGAGTTCACCGGGCGCCTGATGGTCGGCCGCCGCTGGTCCGAGGGGTTGCACCAGGCGGTGGAGGCGAAGGAGCACGCCGCGATCCAGAACGAGAATCAGACGCTCGCGTCGATCACCTTTCAGAACTATTTCCGCATGTACCGCAAGCTCGCCGGCATGACGGGGACGGCGGACACCGAAGCCTACGAGTTTCAGGAGATCTACGGGCTCGAAACGGTCGTCGTGCCGACGCACAAGCCGATGATCCGCAACGATCGGCAGGACCAGGTCTACCGCACCGGGAAGGAGAAGTTCCAGGCGGTGATCAACGACATCCGCGACTGCTACGGACGCGGCCAGCCGGTGCTCGTCGGCACCACCTCGATCGAGAATTCGGAGCTGCTGTCGGGCCTGCTCGGCAAGGAGAAGCTGCCGCATCAAGTGCTGAACGCAAAGCAGCACGAGCGCGAGGCGCAGATCGTCGCCCAGGCGGGCCGGCCGAAGATGATCACGATCGCAACCAACATGGCGGGTCGCGGCACCGACATCGTCCTCGGCGGCAACGTCGACAAACAGTGCGACTTCGTGGAGGCCGACGACGCGCTTGTCGCCGAGGACAAGCGAGCCCGCGTCGAGACGCTGCGGGGCGAGTGGCAGGCGCTCCACGACCAGGTGGTGAAGGCCGGCGGATTGCACATCATCGGCACCGAGCGGCACGAGTCGCGACGCGTCGACAACCAGCTGCGCGGGCGCTCGGGCCGCCAGGGCGATCCCGGCAGCTCGCGCTTCTACATGTCGCTCGAGGATCCGTTGCTGCGCATCTTCGCCGGCGATCGTATCAACCGCATCATGGTGATGCTGAAGATGCCGGAGGGCGAGGCCATCGAGCATCCGATGGTGACCCGCTCCATCGAGAGCGCGCAGCGCAAGGTGGAGGCGCGCAACTTCGACATCCGCAAGCAGCTTCTTGAGTACGACGACGTCGCCAACGACCAGCGCAAGACGATCTACGCGCTGCGCAATGAATTGCTCGAGTCGCAGGACGTTTCGGCGCGCATCGCCGAGCTGCGAGCCGGCGTGCTGCGCGACCTGTTCCGCACCTATCTGCCGGAGGAGAGCGTCGAAGAGCAGTGGGACATCGCCGGGCTGCAGGGAGCGCTGAGATCCGAGTTCAACCTGGAGTTGCCGCTCCAGGCATGGCTGGAGGCGGAGTCCGAGCTCCAGGACGAAGCCATGCTCGAGCGAATCGTCGAGCGCGCGCAGGCGGCTTACGTGGCCAAGGTTCCGGCCGGAGCCGAAGCGTCGTTCCGGCAGTACGAGCGCTACGTGATGTTGCAGATCCTCGACGCGCACTGGCGTGAGCACTTGGCGGCACTCGACCATCTGCGCCAAGGTATCCACCTGCGCGGCTATGCGCAAAAGAACCCCAAGCAGGAATACAAGCGCGAGGCGTTCGAGCTGTTCGGTGCGCTCCTCGAGTCGGTCAAGCTCGAGGTGATCAAGACGCTTACCGCCGTCGAGATCCGCACGCAGGAGGAGCTGCCGCAGGCCGACGACAAGGTGCACGTGGAAAACGTGCAGATGCAGCACGGCGAGTATGCCGAGGCCGCCCCCGAGGGCAACGGTGACGTAGCGCTCGCCGAAGCGGCCACCAAGAAGAAGGCACGGCCGATCGTGCGGCCGACGCAAAAGGTGGGGCGCAACGATCCGTGTCCCTGCGGCTCCGGGAAAAAGTACAAGCACTGCCACGGCAAATTGACGTAATGGCCGTCCATCTTGCGCGGCCGGACCCCGGCGCGCTGTTGCCCATCGCCGGCATCGAGCTCGGCGTCGCGATGGCGGGGATAAAGAAGGCGCAGCACAAGGACTTGCTTGTGGTGCGCCTCGCGGCGGGAACGGCGGCCGCCGGGGTGTTCACGCGCAATCGCTTCTGCGCCGCGCCCGTTATCCTCGCGCGCAAGCACCTGCGGAATAAGGTGCGGGCGCTGGTGATCAACACCGGGAACGCCAACGCCGGCACCGGCGAGCAAGGCGTCGAGCACGCGATGAGTGTCTGCCGAGCGCTCGCCGGCCATCTTGGTTGCGCGCCGGGACAAATCCTGCCGTTCTCGACCGGGGTGATCATGGAGCCGCTGCCTGCCGAGCGCATCGTCGCCGCGCTCCCGAGGGCCTTGCTGAGCCGGGACGACTGGCTCTCCGCGGCCGAGGCGATCATGACGACGGATACCGTGCCGAAGGCCTATTCACGACGGCTGCGCCTTTCGACCGGCGCGGCCGCGGTCACCGGCATCGCCAAGGGTGCGGGCATGATTCATCCGAACATGGCCACGATGCTCGGGTTCGTCGCCACGGACGCTCGGGTTGCGCCCGCCATATTGCGCCGAATGGTGCGGCGCGTGGCCGACCGAACGTTCAACTGCATCACGGTCGACGGCGATACGTCGACCAACGATGCTTTCGTCCTGCTGGCTACGGGAGAGGGCGCCGTCGCCTCGGGCCGGCGCGACCTCTTGCGGCTGGAGGCCGGCTTTACGGATGTCGCCCGCCACCTGGCACAGGCGATCGTCCGGGACGGCGAGGGCGCGACGAAATTCGTCACGGTAGAGGTGGCGCGGGGACGAAGCATGGACGAATGTCGCCGCGTCGCCTACGCCATCGCGCATTCGCCGCTGGTGAAGACAGCGTTCTTCGCGTCGGACCCGAACCTCGGTCGGATCCTCGCCGCCATCGGGTATTCGGGGCCGGCGGGTCTCGATGTAGCACGCGTGGACCTGTACATCGATGACGTTCGCGTTGTGCACCGCGGAGCGCGCGACGCGCATTACCGCGAAGAATCGGCCACCAGCGCGATGAAGAAGCCGGACTTCAAGGTGCGGGCGGTGTTGAATCGCGGCAAAGCCTCCGCCACGGTCTGGACTTGCGACCTCTCTTTCGACTACGTGAAAATCAATGCCGAGTACAGGAGCTAGAAACCTCCTTTGAGCCAAGAACTCGAACAGATCCTCAAGCGTCTCGACCAGCTCTTGCCGGCCGCAGCGCCGGCCACGGACTGGTCGGCGAGCATCGCCTTGCGCTGGCGCGCGAGCGGCCGCCCGGGTATTGCCGGATGGTTGCAGCCGGTGCGCCAGGTGCATCGCATCCGACTCGCCGATCTTCGCGGCATCGACCGCCAGATCGAGCGCGTCGAGCAGAACACGCGCCAGTTCCTAGAGGGACGCCCGGCGAACAACGTGCTGCTTACCGGCGCGCGCGGCACCGGCAAGTCATCGATCGTGAAGGGCCTGCTCAATAAGTATGCGCGTCAGGGATTGCGCCTGATTGAAGTCGAAAAGAACGATCTCGTGGATCTGCCCAATATCGTCGATCAGGTCGCCGGGCGACGGGAGCGCTTCCTCGTGTTCTGCGACGATCTCAGCTTCCAAGGCGCGGAAGAGGGCTACATCGCGCTCAAAGTGGCCCTCGACGGCTCCGTGTCCACCACTTCGGAGAACATGCTCATTTACGCGACCTCCAATCGCCGCCATCTCATGCCCGAATACATGGCGGAGAACCTCGAAACTCGCTATGTGGGCGACGAGATCCACCCGGGAGAGACGGTAGAGGAGAAGATATCGCTCTCCGAGCGCTTCGGCCTGTGGGTGACTTTCTATCCCTTTGACCAGGACGAATACCTTGCGATCGTCGGCCATTGGCTGAAGACGCTCGGCGTGAAGGAGACGGACGAGGCGCGGGAGGAAGCTCTGCAGTGGTCCCTGCAGCGCGGCTCGCGCAGTGGACGCGTCGCCTACCAGTTCGCGCGTGACTGGGCGGGTCGCCACGAGGGCGGCTCGGGGGCCGGACCCCATTCCAAGAAGAAGTAAGGTGATCGAGGTCGCGGCCGCGGTGCTCCAGCGTGCCGATGGCAGCTTTCTTCTGGCGCAACGCCCGGCGGGCAAAGTCTACGCCGGCTATTGGGAGTTCCCCGGGGGCAAGGTCGAGCCGGGCGAGGACGCCGAGCGGGCGTTAAGGCGTGAGCTGCACGAGGAGCTCGGCATCGAAGTGCAGGCGGCTGACCCCTGGATCACCCGCGTGTATACCTACCCTCATGGCACGGTGCGCCTCAATTTCTTCCGCGTGGCAGCGTGGCAAGGCGAGCCGCATCCCCGCGAGGATCAGGCGATCGCCTGGCAGAAAGGCGGCGAGCCGCGCGTCTCACCGATGCTCCCCGCCAATACCCCGGTGCTCTGCGCCCTGACGTTGCCGCGCGAGTACGCCATCACCGACGCGGCGCGGCTGGGCGTCGCGCGCATGCTCGAACGCATCGAGCGCCGCCTCAGCGTCGGGCTCCGGCTGCTGCAGATCCGCGAGCCGGCACTCGCGCGCGTTGAGCGCGAGCTGTTCACCGAGCAGGTTGTTGGCCTCGCGCACCGTTATGGATGCCGCGTACTCACCAAGCAACCCTGCTCTGCCGCGGACGGGCGACACTTCACGGCCTCCGAGCTGATGCAACTCGAAGCGCGGCCGCCGACCGGCCTGGCCGCTGCTTCGTGCCACTCGCGCCGGGAGCTCGAGCGGGCCATGCGCCTCGACCTCGATTTCGCCGTCCTCGGTCCAGTGTTGGAGAAAAGCGGGCTTGCGCCGCTCGGCTGGGATGGATTCGCCGCGCTGGCGCATGGTACGAGCATTCCGGTCTATGCTATCGGCGGATTACGGGCCCGCGATTTAGGCACGGCCTCCCGGCACGGCGCGCACGGCATCGCCATGATCCGCGGCGCTTGGGACTAGGAGCCTCCCGGCGGCTCGTCTTCCTCCGGGCGGCCGGCCTCACCCGGGACCCGATAGGTCTCTGACGCCCAGGCACCGAGGTCGATCATTTTGCAGCGCTCGCTGCAGAACGGCCGCCAGGGATTTTCGGGAGAGAAGGCCGCCCGCTCGCCACAGCGCGGGCACGGGACTTTGGGGGGGTGCCGCACCGCTATAAATTGCAGAAGGTGAGCTCGAACGGCACGTCCCACTCGGCCGTCCGGGTGCGCGAGTCTTCGGGTTGCTGCGAGATGAAGCGGATATTGAGGACGTACTTATTGGCGCTGATTTCCGGGACGCAGGGCAGCCCGGGGTCGAGGCGCAAGCGCAGCATCTGGGCGGTCTTGCCGCCCAGCATTTGCTGGTACATGCCTTGCGCCGCATTCATGCCCTGGGGTCGCCCCGACTCCCGCAGGATGCGAAGAATGATCGCCGAGCCGTCGCGCAACGGATAAAGGGGGCTCGTCCAGGCGGCGAGCTGGCCCGTGCGCTCCTCCGCCGGGCGGTGCAGCCAGTAGTGGTACGAGGGGAGGTCGAACTCGCAGGCGCCGCCGGGAATGCCGGTGCGCTGCTTGATCGACATGAGCCAGTCGTTCTCGCGCAGATACTGACCAATCTTGCCGGTCATGGAGAACAGCGCCGCCGCCGCCTGCTCGATATCGCGCAGCACGCTCGAGAGCGCTTCCTCGGCGATATCCGGATTGTTCTTGAACGACAACAGCACCTGCTTCTGGCGCTCGAGCTCCTGCAGCAGGTCGGACTTCAGGTCGGCGCGGCTCGCTACCTCGAGAATCTCGAACAGGGTCAGCAGCGCCATGTGGTGGTCGTGCGGGTCGGTCCGCGCGACGAAGTGGCGCGAGCGCTCGAAGAGGTCCTCCAGCCGCAGCAGCGTGCGGATACGCTCGTTCAGCGGGTATTCATACGTGATCAACCCGGCCGATTCTGAGCGATTTGCCCCTGCCGTACAACTCACGGCGCCGTGTTTTTTGTCGCCAGGCGCAGATACTTCTGGTGCAGCGCGGCGACCTGCGAATGCAGCGATTCCAGGCTGCCCCCATTGTCGATCACGTCGTCGGCTGCCGCCCGCCGCTCGGCTGCAGAGGCTTGACTGCGCATAATGGCACGCACCTCGGCCTCGGCGAGGCCGCTGCGCGCGCGCACCCGCTCGATCTGCGTCTGCTCGGGCGCATCCACCACCAGTACACGGTCGACACGACGACGGTAATCGGCGGACTCGACGAGCAGCGGCACGACGTGCACGACGTACGGCGCGCGCGCCGCGGCGATGCGGCGCTCGGACTCGGCGCGGATCAACGGATGCAGGAGCTGCTCGAGCGTGCGCTTCGCGGCGGGATCCGCAAACACGCGCTGTCGCATTGCGCGGCGGTCCAGCGCGCCGTTCGGGGAAACGAAGGCGTCGCCGAAGGCTTGCCGAATGCTAGCCATGGCGGCTCCGCTGGGCGCCGTCAGCTCGTGGGCGATCGCATCGGTGTCGACGACGGCGGCGCCAAGCCGCGCGAATTCTTCCGCTGCCGCGCTCTTGCCGCTGCCGATGCCGCCGGTCAGGCCGACGACGAACCGTCCGCTAGTGGGCAAAACGCCGGGTCCGGGTCACAGCCGTTGCAAGTACCAGCGAACGATGGCATCGCCCCAGTAAAGGGCGACGATTCCGGCGATAGCGATATACGGGCCGAAGTGGAAGCGAAAGCCGGACTCCCATTTCCCCCGCACGGCGAACATCTGCAGCGCGCCGAAGATCAGCCCCACGACAGAGGAGAGCAGGATAACGAGCGGCAGCATCTTCCAGCCGAGAAAGGCGCCTACCGCGGCATTCATCTTGAAGTCGCCGTAGCCCATGCCTTCCTTGCCGGTGGCGAGCTTGAAGGCCGAGTAGACGAGCCACAGCGACAGGTAACCGGCGACCGCGCCGACCACCGCCTGGGAGAGCGGTACGAACGCGCCAGTCAGGTTGACGAGGAGTCCGACCCAAACGAGCGGCAGCGTCAGGTCGTCGGGCAGCAGCCCCGTCTCCTGGTCGATGAAGGCGAGCGCGATCGTGAACCAGGCGAAGACAGCGGCAGCGAGGGCCGCGACCGAGGGTCCGAAGCGCCAGGCCGCCGCCGCTGCGGCAATGCCGCCGAGCAGCTCGACGAGCGGATATCTCACACTGATGCCCATGCCGCAGCTCGAGCACCTGCCGCGCAGCAGTACCCAGCTCAGCACCGGAACGTTCTCCCAGGCGCGGATGCCATGGCCGCAGCCGGGGCAGCGGGAGCGCGGCGTAATGAGATTGAGTGGGCGCTCTTCGGCGGGGGACGCGCCGGCGAGGGCCGCACATTCGGCGCGCCATTCGCGTTCCAGCATCTTGGGCAGCCGGAAGATGACGACGTTGAGGAACGAGCCGATACACAGCCCGAAAAGCAGCGCCAGCCAGGGAAACACGGCTGGCTGAGGGAGCCAGCCGAGGAACGTCATTGCCTTCGCGCGCTCCCTAGACCGCCTGGCCGATCTTGAAGATCGGCAGGTACATGGCAATCACCATGCCGCCGATCAGCGTGCCGAGGATGACCATGATCATCGGCTCCATCAGCGAGGAAAGCGCCTCGACGGCGTCGTCGACCTCCTGCTCGTAGAAGTCGGCCACCTTGCTGAGCATGCTGTCGAGGGCGCCCGTTTCCTCGCCGATGGCCACCATCTGCAGCACCATCGGCGGAAACACGCTGGCATTCTGCATGGCGGCGGTGAGCGAAGTGCCCGTCGAGACGTCGGCCTGGATCTGCTTGGTCGCGCTCGCATAGACGTAGTTGCCCGCCGCACCGCCTACGGAATCGAGCGCCTCGACGAGCGGCACACCGGCAGCGAACATCGTCGACAGAGTGCGCGTCCAGCGCGCGATCGCGGACTTACGTACGAGATCGCCGAATACCGGGATCTTGAGCATCGTGCGGTCCATGAAGATCTGCACGGCCATCGAGCGTTTCCAGGCCTCGAAGAACCCGTAGATGGACCCGATGATGACCGGGAAGATGACGTACCAGTAGGCGACGAACCAGTTGGAGATCGCGATGACGAGCAGCGTCGGGGCCGGCAGATCGGCGCCGAAGTTGGTGAAGACCTCCTTGAACGCGGGGATGACGAAGATCATGATCACCGCGGTGATGATGAACGCCACCGCGATGATCGCGATGGGGTAGAAGAGCGCGCTCTTGATCTTCGACTTGATGGCGAGGATCTTCTCCTTGTAGGTCGCAAGCCGGTCGAGGAGGGTCTCCAGAATGCCGGCTTGCTCGCCTGCCTGTACCAGGTTGCAGAACAGCGCGTCGAAGTACAGCGGATACTTGCGAAACGCGGAGGCGAGGGCGGAGCCGGTTTCCACGTCGCTCTTGATGTCCAGGAGCAGCTTTTGCACCGCGGGGTTGGAGGCGCCCTTGCCGACGATATCGAACGACTGCAGTAGCGGTACGCCCGCCTTCATCATCGTCGCCATCTGGCGGGTGAAGAGCGAAATGTCCTTCTCCGTCACCTTGCCGCCACCCCGCCGGCGCTGCTTCTTCACCTTCTGCACCAGGATGCCTTGCCGACGCAGCGTGGCGTTGACCGCGATTTCGCTCGCCGCCCGCAGTTCGCCGCGGATGGTCTTGCCGGCCTTGTCCTTGCCTTCCCAAGCGAAGACGAACTCTTTCGGCCCCTTGAGGGCCGCCGCTGCGGTTGCCATTCCCGATTCCCTCCACCGACTGCCTGCGCGGGGGCACCCCGTCCTCCCGCTTACCCGCGCGATGATGCCCGGCGTTGAGGGTTTTGTAAAGGGTGAAGTTCCCTTTCTAAGCCTCTGACGAGACTGTACTTTCTACGTTGGCGGAGGGCCGAAAAATGCGCACGGTCTTGATCGTCCGGCCCTGTGCGTGAACGATCTCCATCGGCACGCCGCCGATCTTTATGGACACGTCCGCCTCGGGGATGTCCTGAAGGTGCTCGACAATCAGGCCGTTCAGTGTTTTCGGGCCGTGGGTGGGCAGCGTGAGCCCGAGCGCCCGGTTCACCTCGCGCACCGGCATCGCACCCTCCGCGGTGGCCGTGCCGGCGGCGTCCCAAGCGAGCGGCGCGGCGTTCGGCAGTGAGGTGGTGAACTTGCCGATGATCTCCTCGATGATGTCCTCGAGCGCGACCAAGCCCATCAGTTCGCCGTACTCGTCCACGACAAGCGCCAGACGCTCGCGGTTCTCCTGGAAGTACTGCATCTGCGAGAGCACGGAGGTGCTGGCCGGCACGAAGTAAGGGTCCTCGAGCACGGCAGTGAGCGCCGCTTCGTCGAGCGGTCCGGCATGCAGCGCACCGAGAATCTTGCGCAGGTGCAGCACGCCGGCGAGGTCGCCCTCGTGATCGCGGAACACGGGCAGGCGCATGTGGTGGCTGGTGGCCAGTTGGCGCGATACCGTTTCCATACCGTCCTCCAAGCACACCGACTCGATGCGCGAGCGCGGAACCATGATGTCCTGAACGGTGATACTGCCGACGTCAAAGAGGTTCATCAGGATGGAAGTGTGCTTCTTCGGCAGGTAGTTCGAGTACTCGAGCAGGATCGTGCGAATTTCTTCCGGCGACATCTCCTCTTCCTCGCCCCGGCGTAGGCGAAGCACGACGAGCAGGGGGGCGAGGATGGCATTGGTCGACCTGGACAGCAGATGAACGAACGGCGCGGAGATTTTGCCGAGCCAGAGCATCGGCAGGGCGACCACGCGCGCGATGCCTTCGGCGTTATGCTGCCCCAGGCGCTTCGGCACCAGCTCGCCGACTACGATGGAGACGTAGGTGATGCTAATGACGATGCCAGCCGTGGCAAGGACGCCGGCGGTCCCGGGCTGGAGGCCGAAGTTTGCCTGCAGCCAGGCGGCGAACCGGGCGCCGAGGATCGCTTCGCCGACGATGCCGTTCAGCAGGCCGATTGAGGTGATGCCGATCTGGATAGTGGACAGGAATCGCGTCGGATCCGAGCTGAGCCGGACAGCGGCTGCGGCAAGGGTGTCGCCGTGCTTGGCGAGCGCCTCGAGGCGCGGGCGGCGCGCTGTAAGCAGCGCAACCTCCGCCATGGCGAAGGCGCCATTCAGGAGGATCAGGCCGGCGAGGAGCAGCAGGTCCACTCAGCCGCGGTGCAGCAGCACCTCGAGGACGAACGCGGTGCCGATGTTCGCGAGCAGCACCATGACGAAACCGGCCACCGTCCAGCGCAGCGCCGTGCGTCCGCGCCAACCGCGCGCGAGCCGGCCCCAAAGCAGAACGGCGAACGTCAGCCAGGCCATGACGGCGAACACCGTCTCATGGTTGAAGCGCATGGCGCGGCCGAACATGGATTCGGAGAGCGTCATCCCCGTAGCGAGCACGAGCGTCAGCAGGACGAAGGCGGTGCCGACGAGGCGAAAGAACATGCGCTCTATGGTGAGGAGCGGCGGCAGCCGGGACGCCGGCCCGTGCAGCGGGTCGCCACGCAGCAGCTCGCTTGCCGCGCTCCGGCGGTGGAGCAGGCGGTCGGCGAGGGCCATGAGCACCGCGTGCAACAGCGCGATGGTGAAGACGCTGTAGGCGACGATGGCGAGCGCAAGATGCACCTTGAAGTCGGAGGACACGGCGTTGGCCATGAGCCGGCCAGGGAACCATGCCGGCAGCAGCGCGCCCAAGGCGGCGGCGCCGAGCACCAGCGGCTGCATGCCCATCAGGCTGAAGAAGAGGCTCTCCACCCAGTAGATCAGCACGGCGAGCCAGAGCATCGCCGAAAGCGCCCAGGCGAAGCCGAAACGTAGCTGCGCCGCGCCGAAGATGCCGTGGGCGAGCAGCCAGGCATGCAGGGCGAGCGGTGCGAGGATCGCGAGGCGCTCGCCGAGATTGAGCTCGGGGCGCGCGAGGGCGGCGCTGGGCCGCCAGCGCGAGCGCCAGAGGTGCCACGCCAGGACCGCGTACGCGGCGGACGCGATCGCCTGAATTACAATGTCGGGCACCTCTTCAGTTTACACCCCATGCTGGATACCCTTACCGAGCGGCTCGCGCGCATCGTCAAGCACGTGCGCGGCGAAGCGCGCCTTACCGAGTCGAACATCCAGGAAGCGCTGCGCGAGGTGCGCGTGGCGCTGCTCGAAGCCGACGTCGCGCTACCGGTGGTGAGGCATTTCATCGACGCGGTGCGTGCCAAGGCGCTCGGCGCCGACGTGGTCGGCAGCCTCACTCCCGGCCAGGCGCTGGTCGGCGTGGTGCATCGCGAGCTCGCCGCCCTCATGGGCGCGGCGAACGTGCCGCTCGACCTCGCGACCCAGCCCCCCGCCGTGATCCTCATGGCGGGCCTCCAGGGCTCGGGCAAGACGACGACGAGCGGCAAGCTCGCCCTGCTGCTTGGCAGAGAGCGCAAGAAAGTGGCGCTCGTTTCTACCGACGTATATCGACCCGCGGCGATCGAGCAGCTGAAGACCGTGGCTGCGCAGGCCGGCGCCGCGTTCGTTCCTTCGCAAACCAGCGAAAACCCGCTCGAGATCGCCAAGCGGGCGCTCGAGTACGCGCGCACCCACTATCTCGACGTGCTGATCGTCGACACGGCTGGCCGGCTGGCAATCGACGAAGAAATGATGCGCGAGGTGGCCGCGCTGCACGCCGCGCTGCACCCCGTCGAGACGCTGTTCATCGTCGATGCTATGCAGGGCCAGGACGCCGTCAACGTCGCTCGCGCGTTCAACGAGCGCCTGCCGCTCACCGGCGTGATCCTGACCAAGCTGGACGGCGACGCGCGCGGGGGCGCGGCGCTCTCGGTGCGCCACGTCACCGGCAAGCCGATCAAGTTCGCGGGCGTCGGCGAGAAGCTCGGCGGCCTGGAGGCTTTCCACCCGGAGCGCATGGCGGCGCGCATCCTCGGCATGGGCGACATCCTGTCGCTCGTCGAGGAAGCGCACGCGAAGATCGACCTCGAGGAAGCGAAGCGCGTTGCGGAGAAGGTGAAGAAGGGCCGGGGCTTCGACCTTGAGGACTTCAAGCAGCAGATCGCCCAGATGAAGAAGATGGGCGGTGTTGCCTCGCTGATGGACAAGCTGCCGGCGCAGCTCGTCGGGCAGGTCGACCCGGCGAAGCTGCAGGACGACAAGCAGCTACGGCGCATCGAAGGCATTATCAACTCGATGACGCCGCAAGAGCGAACCAAGCCCGAACTCATCAAGGCCTCGCGCAAGCGGCGCATCGCCGCGGGCGCCGGCGTGCCGGTGCAGGCGGTGAATCAGCTGCTCAATCAATTCGAGCAGATGCAAAAGATGATGAAGATGATGAAGGGCGGGAACCTGCAGCGGATGATGCGCAACATGAAGGGCATGATTCCCGGCGTGCGATGAACGACCCGGCGCCCTCGCACGAGGCGAGCCGCACGCTGGTCTGCAGCGTGCTCTTCCTCGACATCGTCGGCTATTCGCGGCTCGGCGTCAGCGAGGAGATCCGTCTCAAGCACAGCTTCAACCAAATGCTGGCCGCGGCCTTGCAGGATACGGCGGCCGCGGAGCGAGTGGTGATCGACACCGGCGACGGCGCAGCGGTCGCCTTTCTCGGCGATCCCGAGCGGACGCTCTTCGCTGCTCTCGCGATATTCGACACCGTCGGCGAGCTGCCCCTGCGCATGGGCATCAATCTCGGCCCGGTGCACGTGAGTCGCGACATCAACGGCCAGGAGAACGTGATCGGCGACGGCATCAACGTGGCGCAGCGCATCATGTCCTTCGCCGGCGCCGGGCAGCTCCTGGTGTCGCGCTCGTTCTATGACGTGATGCTGCTTCTCTCCGCCGAGTACGGCACGATGTTCCAGGCCCTCGGGGGCCGCACCGACAAGCACGCGCGCACGCACGAGGTGTACGCCGTAAACCCAGCGGTGCGCGTGGCGCGGCGGGTCGCCGAGGCGCAGGCCCGCCTGCGGGCCCGCGGGCCGAAGGCGGCGCCGGCGCGCGAGGCGCCCGCGCACGTTTCGGACGCCGGCACGCACTTCATCGTCTCCGGGAGCAGCCGCGAGAGCGTCGCCGCGGTGCTCGAACGACTGGCGGCCGAGGGTGCGCACGTCCTCGCCGAGCCAGCGCTGATCGGCGCGAAGTGGATCGCCACCTGTGAGAACCGGCGCGCCGCAGTGCGCGTCATCGTCGAGCGGTTCGGCCTGAAGACAGTTGTCTCAGGAGCGACGCGAGAGGCAGTCGAGGCGAAGGTGCGCGAGCTGCTCGGCTTCGGCGCGCGGCTGGAGCAGGACGTCGAGTGCATCGACGGCACGTGGACCGCCGTGTGCGAGTCGGTCGGCTAGGGCCGCCGCAGCCCCGCTTCCATTTCCGCCATGCCGCGGCCGCTGTCCACGACGCGGCCGACCGCGGCCGCCCGCGCGGCATAACCGCTGGCGGCCGCACGGTCGCCTTGCTCCTGCGCGGCGCCGGCGAGCTCGGTCAGGTCGGCTAGGATCTTGCGTGGGTCGGCGAGCTTGCGATCGAGTTCGAGCGCTTGCTCGAGGAGCGTTCGGGCGCCAGCTGGGTCGCCGCGCAGGCGCGCCGAGCGGCCCAGCGTTCGCAGGGCATTGGCGGCTTCGACGCTGTCCTCGCCGCTGCGCGCGCGCTCTAGCGCGCGTGCGGCGTCTCCGGCGGCACCGCTCGCATCGCCGCGCGCGAGCGCGATTTCGGCGTTCACGTTGAGGAGCGTGGCCGAATAGTCGCAGCGCGGCGCGCAGCGACGCTCGGCGCGCGCTGCCATCGCGGCGGCCGAGGCCGGCTCGCCGGCGGCGAGGTCGACGATGGCGCGGCGAAGCTCGGCCTGCAGGCGCCGGCGCGCCGGGAAGGGACGCGGGTCATCGACGACCGCCGCGAGGGCCGCCCGCGCCTCGGCGTTGCGTCCGAGCCACTGATACACGATCGACAGGTTGATGGCGTTGACGGCCACGGCGTCCAGGTCCTCGAGCGCGGTCGCGATGCGCAAAGCTTCGTCGTAGCTCCTCGCTGCCGCGGCCGCATCGCCGCTGCGCAATTGCGCAGCGGCGCGCCCCTCGGCCTGCGCCAGCCGGCCTTGCATCGGCGCTTCTACCCGCGGCGCGACCGCGCATGCGCAGCAAAGGAGCAGGCCGAGTAGGCTGCCGCGTCTCACCGGGCGATGCCGTCGAAGCTGTCGATGGGCAGCAGACGCTCGCCGCCTTCCTCCAGCGAGTCGCGGATCGGCCATACGCGTTTTGCTGCACTGAATACGTCGCTTGCCTCGCGCGCTGCCGCTTCGCCGCGTTCGAGGACGGGGCCGGCGCGGCGCAGCGTCTCCTCGGCCTGCAGCCCCGTGCGGCGCAGCTGCTCGCTCGTCGCTTCGAGCGAGTCGAGCGTGGCGATCAGCTTTTCCGAGAGCTCGGGCACCGCGCGATCCACCGCCGTGGCGGCCCGTCCTGCGCTCCCGCTTGCCCGGCGCGCCGCGCTCAGCGCGTCGCGCGCGTCGCGGCTTACGTCGCGGCTCGCCTGCCCGGCGTTGACAAGCAGCTCGCGCAACTCCTGATGCGTTTGCGGCAGACGGTCGACCTCGCGGCGCAGTCCGGCGAGAACGACCGAGACGTCCTCGCCGGACTGGCGCATTTGCGCGAGCACCTGGCGAATCTCGTTGAACGCGGGTACCGCCTGCCGGCGAAAATCGTCAATGATCTCGGAAATGCCGCGGCTTGGCTCGAAGTCGATGCGCTCGCCACTCGCCACCGGCACGCCGCCCTTGCCGGGAGCGATCTCGATCACGCTCGCGCCGACGACCCCGGATTCGCGCGCCAGCTTGGCGCGCGAGCCGCGCGGGATGCGCGGCAGGTTGGCATTGATGATGGAGAGCTCGACGTCGACGCCCTCCTGGGCGAGCTGCATGTTGCTCACCGAGCCGACCGTGAAGCCGTAGAGCTTCACCGGCATCCCCTTGTTGATGCCGAGCGCGTTGGCGGTCACGAAGTGGATCGGCGTCTGCTTCACGAACCAGCCCTGCTTGTAGGCGACGAGCCCGAGAAAGGCGGCGACGAGCAGCAGCGCAGCGAGCAGGAAGGCGTTCACCTTTAAGAGCAGGCGCGAGAAGCGCAGAGGAGGCGAGAAGCGCGGCGGGGCGAGGCGGGCGGGCATCAGTCTTCCTCCTTGCAATCGACGTAGAGCAGCGTGGCAAGCGGCAGCCGCTCGCGCAGCTCGGTCTCGAAGCGCTCGATGCGCGAGCGCTCCGCGCGGCCCAGCCCCTCGTCGAGGCCGTCGAGGAGCGCGAGTTCCGGCCGCGCGACGAGCAGACGCAGGAATGCGGCGAGCTTGCGCTCGAAAGCATCGAGCTCCTCGGGGAGCCGGGCAAGGAACGTCCGCGGCTCTACGCCGAGGTCCGCGAGCAGCTCCACGGCAAGCCCGGCGACGCGATCGAGCGGCGGCGTGCCATGGTACGCGGCGGGAAGCGACACGTTCTCCCAGACGTTGAGATTGGTCATGAGGCCGACGATGGGCGAGAGTGCGGCGACACGCCGGCGCAGGCGCGCGCGCGCCTGCGGCGCTAGGCCCGCGACCGGCTCCCCGAAGAGCTCCAGCGCGTCGCCCGACTCGCACTTCGCCTTGAGCAGGGCGGTGACGAATCGCGCCCGCGCGGCCTCGCCGGGGAGGTGCACCCGGGCGACGGTGCCGGCTGGCACGCCGACGTAAATCTCGGCAATCCCGTCGGTACGCAGATAGCTCACCGCGAGCCCGGCCTCGGACTTCATAGCTTGGCGGTCACCAGGCCGAAGAACAGGATGCCGAACACGAGGTACGCGAAAGCCGCGTTGATCGCCAGCACGAGCATGGCGCTTTGCGTGACGGCGCGGGTCACGACTTTTGGCACGGCGTTCAGCGTTAGGTCCGGGGGATTGAGCCCGTGATAGCAGCAGCAGACAGCGACGGCGAACCCGAAAAGCAGCGCCTTCACCGTCGAGTAGAAGAAGTCGACAGGCGCGAAGAGCTGGAAAAGCCGCTCCGTCAACTCGGTGAAGGAGGCATCGATGATGAACGGGCTCAGCGCGAGACCGCCCAAGACGGCGAGGCACTGGATGTAAAAGGTGAGAACCAACGTCGCGAGCATCACCGCCGCGACGCGCGGAACCACGAGGTAATCGTAAAGGTCGATGCCGAGATGGCGCAGCGCGCGCGTCTGGCCGGAGACGCGCATCATGGCGACTTCCGCCGACATCGCCGTACCGCTGCGCAGGATTACGACCGTCGCGGCGGCAAGGGGACCGATCTCGCGGAACACCACGGCGAGGAGGATCTTCACGGCGAGGTCGACGTCGGCATCGAGCACGTCCATCGTGATCGCGATGATCAGCACGCCGAGCGCCGAGGCGCGCAGCACTACACCGGTGGCGGCGGTGACGCCGGTGAAATAGACTTGGCGCAGGAACGACTCGAGAACCGGGGGACGGCGCAGAGCGCCCAGCCGCGTCGCGAACGCCGCCGACAGACGCATCCCCCCTTCGACTCTGCGAAGCGCGCGCACCATCCTCCCTTCCCCGGGGCTATTGTATAATCCGCGCCTTTTCGCAGTCCCGGGACAAATTCATATGGTGGTGATTCGACTGCAGCGCGGCGGCGCGAATAAGCGCCCGTTCTACCACTTGGTGGTGGCCGACTCGCGGCGCGCCGCGTCCGGAAAGTTTCTCGAGCGCGTCGGCTTCTACGACCCGAAGGCGCCGCAAGGCCGCGAAGCGCTGCGCGTGAACCTCGAGCGCGTCAAGCATTGGGAAGGGCGCGGCGCGCAGCTTTCGCCGACCGCGCAGCGGCTCGTCAAGCAGTTTGCAAAAAAGGCGGCCTGATCCGCCGGGAAGTAGGGCCGATCGACTGATCGAGATGGGCCGCGTCGCCGGCGCCTACGGCGTGCGCGGATGGCTGAAGGCCGTGCCAGGCGGCGGAGTCCTCGACACATTGGCCGCTGCCGAGGAATGGTGGATCGGCGGGCGCGCTTACCCGGTCATCGAGGCCAAGGTGCACGGCACGACGGTGGTCGCGAAGCTTGCCGGCATGGAGAGCCCGGAGCAGGCCGAGCGGCTGAAAGGCGACTCGGTCTGGATGCGGCGCGACGCGCTGCCGGACCCGGGCGAAGGCCGCTACTACCTCGACGACCTGGTGGGCCTTGAGGTGGTGAACGAGCAGGGCGAGCGGTTGGGTGTGGTCGCGCGCCTCTTCTCCAACGGCGCGCAGGACGTGATGGAAGTGGCGGGCGAGCGTACCTACCTGATGCCTTGGGTCTCGTCGGTCGTGAAAGAGGTGGATCTGCCGGCGCGACAGATCACCGTGGAGTGGGGAAGAGACTGGTGATGCGCTTCGACGTGATCACGCTTTTCCCGGAGATGTTCGCCGCCGTGACGCAAAGCGGCATCACCGGCCGCGCCTTGCACGCGGGGCTGTGGCGCCTGCAAACGTGGAATCCGCGCGATTTCACGACGGACAACTACCGGACGGTCGATGACCGTCCGTACGGCGGCGGACCGGGCATGGTGATGCTCGCCGCGCCGCTGGACAAGGCATTGGACGCGGCGAGGGCCGCGGGCGGCGGCCGGGTGATCTACCTGTCGCCGCAGGGCAGGAGGCTGGCGCAGGCGAGGGTGATGGAACTGTCGAAGGAAGCGGGCCTGACGCTGCTCTGCGGTCGCTACGAGGGCGTCGACGAGCGGCTGCTCGACCGGCGCGTCGACGAGGAGCTCTCCCTCGGCGACTTCGTGCTCTCGGGCGGGGAGCTCGCGGCGATGGCGCTCATCGACGCCTGCGTACGGCAGCTGCCCGGCGCGCTCGGCGACGAACGCTCGGCGCTCGAGGAGTCGTTCGCCCAGGCGCTGCTCGACTGCCCGCACTACACGCGGCCCGAGCGCTGGCCGGAGGACGAGCAGGGGCAGCGCGTGCCGGCGGTGCTCCTGTCGGGCCACCACGCCGAGATCCGGCGCTGGCGGCTGAAGCAGGCCCTGGGGCGCACCTGGCTGAGAAGGCCGGAGCTGCTCCAGGCGCGCGGCATGACGGAAGAGGAACGCACTCTGCTGGCGGAATTCCAGCGAGAATATAGGGCTTAGGAGCTGACAATGGACCTGATCAAGACGCTGGAGCAAGAAGAGATCAAGCGGCTGGCGAAGAACATCCCGGACTTCTCCCCCGGCGACACCGTGCTCGTGAACGTGAACGTCGTGGAAGGCGAGCGCAAGCGCGTTCAGGCCTTCGAAGGCATGGTGATCGCCAAGAGGAATCGCGGCCTTAATTCGTCGTTCATCGTACGCAAG
Source organism: Burkholderiales bacterium (assembly GCA_036274735.1). Classification (GTDB taxonomy): domain Bacteria; phylum Pseudomonadota; class Gammaproteobacteria; order Burkholderiales; family SG8-39; genus SCGC-AG-212-J23. Next base: position 52,237 of record DASUFD010000124.1, on the reverse strand, counting down.
ATCTCCTCGGGCGAGGGCGTCGAGCGCACTTTCCAGACCTACTCGCCGCTCATCGCTTCCATCGAAGTCAAGCGCAAGGGCGAGGTGCGCCGCGCCAAGCTCTACTACCTGCGCGGCCGCTCCGGAAAATCGGCCCGCATCCGCGAGAAGCTCGGGGAGAGCAGCGACAAGAGTGCGGCCGAAGGGCAAGCGCAGGAGTAAGCCCCGGGGCGGCGTAAAATCGCGCCCATGCGCCGCGAATCCGCCGCCATCAGCCCGACTGCCGAAATCGTTGCGGCGGTACGGGCGGGCGAGATCGTCATCCTCGTCGACGACGAGGACCGCGAGAACGAGGGCGACCTGGTGTTCGCCGCCGATTTCGTCTCACCGGAGAAGATCAATTTCCTCGCGCGGCACGGGCGAGGGCTGATCTGCATGCCGATCACCGAGGCGCACGCCGCGCGGCTCGGACTGAAGCCGATGGTCGCGCAGAATCGCTCGCGCCACGGCACCAACTTCACTGTTTCGATCGAGGCCGCGGAAGGCATCACCACAGGGATATCCGCGCACGACCGTGCGCTCACGATCAAGGTCGCCGCGTCGCCCGAGGCGCGCCCCGAGGACGTGGTGCAGCCTGGCCATGTCTTCCCGCTCATCGCCCAGCCCGGCGGCGTCCTGGTTCGCGCGGGCCACACCGAAGCCTGCTGCGACCTCGCCCGTCTCGCCGGCCTCACCCCGGCCGCCGTGCTTTGCGAGATCATGCGCGACGACGGGACCATGGCGCGACTTCCGGACTTGGTGCCGTTCGCCGCGGAGCACGGCCTCAAGATTGGCACTATTGCCGACCTGATCGAGTACCGCAGCCGCAACGAGTCGCTTGTGCAACGCACGCTCGAACGCGACATCGATACCGCCTGGGGCCGCTTCCGCATGGTCGCGTTCCGCGACCTCGCGCTCGGCGCAATGCATCTCGCGCTGGTTCTCGGCCGCTACGGCCGAGAGGACGAGGTGTTGGTGCGCGTTCACGAGCCGCTTTCCGTGATCGACCTGCTCGATGCCGGACCCGGGACGCATTCCTGGGGCGTGGGCGAGGCGCTGGCGGCGATCCGGGAGACCGGCCGCGGCGTCATGGTGCTGCTCAACTGCACGCAGAGCGTCGAGTCGCTGTCCACGCGGCTCACCGCAAGCAGCGAAAACGACAGGCCGCAGGGCGGACGCAGCGCCGATCTGCGTGTCTACGGCATTGGCGCGCAGATCCTGCGCGAGCTCGGCGTCGGCCGGATGAAGCTGATGGCGGCGCCGCGCAAGATGCCGAGCATGGCCGGCTTCGGTCTCGAAGTCAGCGGTTACCTGACGCGGTAAGGCGCCATGCGCCTCGGCATCGTCGCCAGCCGGTTCAACGAGCCGCTCGCCGCGCAGCTGCTCGAGCGCGCGCGCCGCGAGGCCGAGCGCCTAGGCGCCAATACATCGGTGTTGCAAGTGCCCGGTGCGCTGGAGATCCCGCTCGCGCTGCAGTGGCTCGCGCAGAGCGGCCGCTTCGACGCGCTGGTCGCGCTCGGCGCGGTGATTCGCGGCGAGACCTACCATTTCGAGGTGGTGGCCAACGAGTCGGCGCGCGGCGTGATGGACGTGGCGCTCGACTTCGGCCTGCCGGTGGCGAACGGCATCCTCACCACCGAAGACGAGGCGCAGGCCGAGGCGCGGCTCGATAAGGGCGCGGAGGCGGTGCGCGTCGCCGTGGAAATGGTGCGCCTGAAAGGTTCTCTCGATGAAAAGCGCTAGGCGACAGGCCCGCGAGAACGCGCTGCAGGCCCTCTATGCCTGGCAGCTTTCCGGGGCCGACCCGCTCGAGGCGGCGCTCGGCCTGGAAGAGTCCGGCCGGGCCGATCGCGCGTTCGTCGAGTCATTGGTGCGCGGCGTGCGCGAGCGCGTCGCGGAGCTCGACCGCCTGATCGCCCCGCACCTCGACCGCAGTCCCGGGCGGCTCTCGCCGGTCGAGCGCGCGATCCTCTACATCGGCGCCTTCGAGCTCGTCGCCCATCCGGAGACGCCCTTCAAGGTGGTGCTGAACGAGGCGGTCGAGCTCGGCAAGAGCTTCGGCGCCGCCGAAGGCCACCGCTTTGTGAACGGCGTCCTGGAGAAAGTCGCCGCGCAGCTGCGCCCGGAAGAAGTCGCGCGCGCGCGCAAGATCGCCTGAACGAGTTCGAGCTCATCCGGCGGTACTTCGAGCGCCCGCTCGTCAGCACAGTGAACGCGCTGGGCGACGATTGCGCGTTGGTGCGGGCCGATGCTGGCCTCGAGCTCGCGCTCACCACCGACATGCTCGTCGAGGGGCGCCATTTCTCGCCCGGCGCCGACCCGCGCAAGCTCGGACACAAGGCGCTCGCCGTCAACCTTTCCGACCTCGCCGCGATGGGTGCCGCGCCGCGTTGGGCGCTGCTGTCGATCGGCCTGCCTTCGGTCGAGGAGCAGTGGCTCGAGCGCTTCTCGGCGGGCTTGTTTGCACTCGCGGCACGCTTCGGCGTCGAGCTGGTCGGCGGCGACACGACGCGCGCCGAGACGCGGATCATCAATATCGTCGCCCTCGGCCAAGTGCCGGCGGGAGTGGCGCTGTACCGCTCGGCGGCGAAGCCGCAGGACGACATCTGGGTGTCCGGAGAGCTGGGCGGCGCCGCGCTCGCGCTTCAGCGGCCGGGAATCGAGGAAGCCGAGCGGCGGCTGCACGAGCCCGAGCCCCGGGTCGAGCTCGGCGAGCGCCTGCGCGGCATCGCGCACGCCGCAATCGACATCTCCGATGGTCTGGTGGGCGATCTTGGACACATCGTCGAGCGATCGCGGCTGGGGGCGAAGATCTACTACGATCGCCTCCCGCGTGCGCGCGCTTTCGCCGAGGTGAAAGACGCAATGCTCGAGCGCGACTGCGTGCTCTCCGGCGGCGAGGATTACGAGCTCGCCTTCACCGCCACGCCCGCGCGCCGTGCGGCCATCGCCGCGCTCGGCGAGGAGCTCGGCCTGCCGCTGACACGCATCGGCAGCATGAGGGCCGGCGAGCCGAAGCTCGAGGTGCTCGACGCGGACGGCCAGGCGATCCCGCAGCGCGGCGGATTCGACCACTTCGCGTGAGCGCCCTCTCGCCGCCGAGCGCAAGCTTCGCTTTCTCCCATCCCGCGCACGCCGTGGCTCTGGGGTTCGGCGCAGGGCTCACGCCGCGCGCCCCGGGCACCGCAGGCAGCCTCGCCGGCTGGGCGCTCGGCGCCCTCCTCCTCCCCGTCGTCGGTCCGCTCGCGCTCCTCGCCGCCGTCCCTGCGCTTTTCCTGCTCGGTGTCTGGGCTTGCGGCGTCACCGGTCGCCACCTGGGCGTGGCCGATCATGGCGCCATGGTGTGGGACGAAATCGTCGCCTTCCTCGGGATGCTCGCGCTCGTGCCCCGCGACCCGGCGTGGCAGGCGGCGGCGTTCATCATGTTCCGCGCCTTCGACATCGCCAAGCCGCCGCCGATCCGCGCTTTCGAGCGGCGCTGGAAAGGGGGCTTCGGCGTGATGTTCGACGACCTGCTCGCCGCGGCCTACGCACTGATCGTGCTGGCGCTCGCACGGCGCATCTTCCTGTGAATGCTCTCGCGCGAAAGCTGGGCCGCGCGTTACAGGCGAGGCAGGCGCTGCTCGTCACCGCCGAGTCGTGCACCGGTGGCTGGGCGGCGCAGGCCGTGACCGCGATCGCCGGCTCGTCCGCATGGTTCGAGCGCGGATTCGTGACCTACTCGAACGCGGCCAAGGAAGAGCTGCTCGGCGTCAAGAAGCGGACGCTCGCGCGCCACGGCGCCGTGAGCGAGCCGACGGCGCGCGAGATGGCCCTCGGCGCGCTCTCGCGCAGCCGAGGCACCATTGCATTGGCGATCACCGGTGTCGCGGGTCCGGGCGGCGGCAGCCGGGCGAAGCCGGTCGGCACCGTCTGCTTTGGCTGGGCGATTCGCGGCCGCAGCGCCTGGAGCGAGACGCGTCGCTTCCGCGGCGATCGGCGGGCAGTGCGCCGTCAGTCCGTCGAGCACGCTCTGCGCGGCGTGCTGGGACGCCTTGACTCCGCCTGAGCGCGTCCCAACATAGCGGCATGGGCAGCATGCGCAACGCGGCCGTGGCCGGCTCGTTCTACCCGGGCGAGCCTCGCGCTCTCGCGACCGAGGTCGAGGATCTGCTGGCCGGCACCGGCGAGCCGCAGCCGCGGCTCGGCCATCCCAAGGCCTTGATCGTGCCGCACGCCGGCTACATCTACTCGGGCCCGGTCGCCGCGCGTGCCTACGACGAGCTCGCGCCCGCGCGCGGCATCGTCCGCCGGGTGGTGGTGCTGGGGCCGGTGCATCGCGTCCCCGTGCGCGGCCTGGCAGTGCCCGCCTCGCGCGCTTTTGCCACGCCGCTCGGCGCCGTGCCGATCGATCACGAGGCGCTCTCGGCTCTGCGCGGCCTGCCGCAGGTGGTGGAAAGCGACCCCGCGCATGCTCTGGAACACGCGCTCGAAGTGCAGCTCCCGTTCCTGCAGAAGCAGCTCGGCCAGTTCTCGCTCGTGCCCTTCGCCGTCGGCATGGCGGCGGTGGAGGAAGTGGCCGAGGTCATCGAGCGGCTCTGGGGTGGACGCGAGACGCTGGTTGTGGTGTCCACCGATCTGTCGCATTACCACGGCTACGCGGAAGCGCAGCGCATCGATAGTTCCACCGTCGCGCGCATTGGCGAGCTCGCGTGCGACCTCGACCACGACGAGGCATGCGGCGCGACGCCGCTCAACGGGCTGCTCGCGCTCGCGAAGCGAAAGCGCCTCTCGATTCGGCTGCTCGGTGCGTGCAACTCGGGCGACACCGCCGGCGGCAAGGGCCGCGTGGTCGGCTATTCGGCGTTCGCCCTCGACGAGCCGGGGCACGCCGTGTCGCTCGATCAAGCCGGCGCGACCCTGCTCGGCATCGCGCGTAGCGCGATCGAGAGCCGCCTCCACGGCTCGGCCGCCTCGCTGGAGGCGCCCTGGCTCGCGCAGGCCGGGGCTACGTTCGTCACGTTGACCCGGGAGGGCGCGCTGCGCGGTTGCATCGGCAGCCTCCAGGCGGCGCGTCCGCTCGGTGTCGACGTCGCCGAGAATGCCCTCGGCGCGGCGTTCCGCGATCCGCGCTTCCCGCCGGTCGCCGCCGACGAATGGCCGCGCTGCCGCCTCGAGGTCTCGCTGCTCTCGCCGCCCAAGGCGATGCGCTTCGCCGACGAGGCGGATCTCCTCGAGCAGATCGCGGCCGGCGAGGACGGCCTGATCCTGGAAGCCGACGGGCGGCGCGCTACTTTCCTGCCCCAGGTGTGGGAGAGCATCTCCGACAAGCGGCAGTTCCTGCGCGAGCTCGCGCGCAAAGCAGGCCTGCCCGCCGACATTCGTCTGGGCCGCTGCCGTGTTTCTCGCTACAGAGTCGCAAAATGGAAGGAATGAGCCACCCAGGCCGCTGGTGGCACAAGCTCGGCGACGGGCGCGTGCAGTGCGACCTTTGCCCCCGCGACTGCAAGCTGCACGAGGGCCAGCGTGGCCTGTGCTTCGTGCGCAAGCGCGAGGGCGACACGATGGTGCTCACCACCTACGGCCGCTCCTCAGGCTTCTGCGTCGATCCCATTGAGAAAAAGCCGCTCAACCACTTCTATCCCGGCTCGAGCGTGCTCTCCTTCGGCACCGCCGGATGCAATCTCGCGTGCAAGTTCTGCCAGAACTGGGATATCTCGAAATCCCGCGAGATGGACCGGTTGCAGGACGAGGCGGCACCGGAGGCGATCGCGGACGCGGCGCTGCGGCTGGGCTGCAGGTCGGTGGCGTTCACGTACAACGACCCGGTGATCTTCGCCGAGTACGCGATGGACATCGCCGACGCGTGCCACGCGAAGGGCGTGAAGACCGTCGCGGTCACGGCGGGCTACATGCACGACGCGGCGCGCCGAGAGTTCTACACGAAGATGGACGCGGCGAACGTCGACCTCAAGGCATTCACCGACGACTTCTACTTCAAGGTGTGCGGCGGCCGACTGCAGCCGGTGCTCGACACGCTCGTCCACCTCGTGAAGGAGACGGACGTCTGGACCGAGATCACGACGCTGCTCATTCCGGGGAAGAACGACTCCGACGAAGAGCTGCAGGCGCAATGCAGATGGATTCGCGAGCACCTCGGACCGGACGTGCCACTGCACTTCACCGCCTTCCATCCCGACTGGAAGATGACCGATGTGAGGGCGACGCCTGCGGCTACGCTCACGCGCGCGCGCGAGATCGCGCGGCTCGCGGGGCTGAACTACGTCTACACGGGCAACGTTCACGACGCGGAAGGCGGCTCGACCTACTGCGCCTCCTGCGAGGAGCGCGTCATCGAGCGCGACTGGTACCGTATCGGGGAATATAGGGTGAGCGAGTCGGGTCGCTGCCAGCATTGCACCGCGGCGATCGCGGGGCGCTTCGGCGCCTTCGCCCGCCCGTTCGGCCCGCGCCGCATTCCCGTCCGCCTCGCCGCTTGAAACTCTGAAGGCTGGCAGGTCGTCGCCGCGCAGGCGCAGACCCCGTTTCGTTTGCTACGATGTCGGCACAACAACAAGCCGGAGGAGTGCAGGCATGGCGCATAAGCGGACCTGGGCGGCCCTCGTCATCGCGACTCTCGCCGCGTGCGCTCAGGAACCGCCGGCCGTCGCGCCGGCGCCCCCGCCGGCCCTCGAGCCGCTCCCGCCGCCTCCACCGCCAGCCGCTGCGCCGCCCGACGTCGTCGTCGCGCCGGCCCGGCTCCTTGACGACTACAAGCGGCGCCTCGCCGTTCGCATCGTCGCTTCGAATCCCAAAGTGTTCCACGAGCAGCTGCCGCACCTGATGAAGTCGATCGTCGTGCTGCACATCCGCGTCGACAGCCATGGCCGCCCGCTGCGGGTGGCGGTGTTTCGCTCGAACGGCTACCACGCGCTCGAGCAGCGCGCCGTGGCGAGCGTGATCATGGCCATGCCGCTGCCGGCGCCGCCGGCGGCGCTGCTCGACGACGAGCGCTCCCTCAGCTTCCTCGAGACGTTCCTTTTCCGCGACGACGGGCTGTTCCAGGTGCGCAGCCTGGTCGGCGAGACCTGGAAGGCGACCGCGGCCTCTCAGTGAGGCCTTTCTCCGACGCGGCGGAGCGCAACCGGGAGCCGATCCTCGCCGTCCTGAAGCGGGTGTTCGCCGATCGCCGTCGCGTCTTGGAGGTCGGCTCGGGCACCGGCCAGCACGCCGCCTACTTTTCGCGCGAACTGCCGTACCTCGTCTGGCAGGCGAGCGACGTGGTCGAGAATCTTCCGGGCATCCGGGAGTGGATCGCCGATCCGCCGCCGCTCGAGCTCGACGTAGACCGGCCGTTCCCGCCGCTCGCCGCCGACGCCGTCTTCTCGGCCAATACCTGCCACATCATGTCCTGGCCGCAGGTCGAGCGCCTCTTCTCGGGCGTCGGCGAGCTCCTGCCGCCCGGCGGCGTCTTCGCCCTCTACGGGCCGTTCCACTACGGCGGCAAGCCGAGCTCGCGGAGCAACGCGCGCTTCGACGCGATGCTGCGCGCGCAAGACCCGGCGAGCGGCGTGCGCGATTTCGAGGCGGTGTGCGAGCTTGCGAAAACGCAGGGCCTGGCGCTAGAAGAAGACAACGCGATGCCGTCCAATAACCGCCTCCTCGTCTTCAGGAAACGTCCATGAGCGAACGCTTCGATGCCATCGTCATCGGCGCCGGCCAGGCCGGCCCCGCGCTGTGCGCGCGCCTGGACAAGGAAGGTTTGAAGACCGTCTTCATCGAGCGCAAGCTCCTCGGCGGCACCTGCGTCAATACCGGCTGCGTCCCGACCAAGACCCTGATCGCCAGCGCGCGTGCCATGCACCTGGCGCGGCGCGGCGCGGAGTTCGGCTTCAAGGAAAGGGATGCCCCGGCCGACATGCGCGCGGTGAAGCGCCGCAAGGATGCCGTCGTGCAGCAGTCGCAGAACGGCCTGCGAAAGTGGATCGCCGGCATGAAGAACGTGACGCTCATCCGCGGCCACGCCCGCTTCACCGGCCCTCGCCACGTCACCGTCAAAAGCCGGCAGCTCGAGGCCGAGCGCATCTTCATCGACGTCGGCGCGCGCGCCGCCGTTCCCGACATGCCGGGCGTCAACGACGTGCCCTTCTTCACCAACAGCTCGATCATGGCAGTCGACTTCGTGCCGAGGCATTTGGTGATCGTCGGCGGCAGCTATATCGGCCTCGAATTCGCCCAGATGTACCGCCGCTTCGGCTCCGAGATCACGGTGGTCGAGCGTGCGCCGAAGCTTCTGCCGCGCGAGGACGACGACGTCGCCGCCGGGATCCGCGCCATCATCGAGCGCGAGGGAATTCGCATCCGCACCGATGCCGAATGCATGGGCCTCAGGAAGAAAGGCAAAGGCATCGCCGTCACCCTGGAATGCAAGCAGGGCAAGCCGGTCGCCGAAGGCAGCCACGTCCTCCTCGCGGTAGGCCGTACGCCGAATACCGACGATCTGGGATTGGCGGAAGCGAAGATCGAGGCGGACGAGCGCGGCTACATCAAGGTCGACGACGAATGCCGCACTACGGCGGAAGGCGTTTGGGCGCTCGGCGAGTGCAACGGCAAAGGCGCCTTCACCCACACCGCCTACAACGACTACGAAATCGTCGCCGCCAACCTCTTCGGCAACGAAAAGCGCCGCATCTCCGACCGAATCATGACCTACGCGCTCTTCATCGACCCGCCCCTTGGGCGCGCCGGCATGACGGAAGCGGAAGCGAAGAAGGCCGGCAAGCGCGTTCTTCTCGGCAAGATGCCGATGACCCGCGTCAGCCGCGCCCGCGAAGCTGGCGAGACTCAGGGCTTCATGAAGGTGCTGGTCGACGCCGACTCGAAGCTACTCCTCGGCGCCGCGATCCTAGGGCTGAACGGTGACGAGGTGGTGCACTCGCTGCTCGACGTGATGTACGCAAAGCGCCCCTACACGACGATTACCCACGCCGTGCACATCCACCCTACGGTGAGCGAGCTCGTGCCGACGATGCTCGGCGGTCTCGAACCCCTAGACGCCTAGATAGCGCTGCAGCACCTCGGGCTTGCCGCGGATCTCCGAGGCGGGTCCCTCGTGCACGATGTGGCCGTTGTTGATGATGTAGGCGCGGCTCGCGAGGGCGAGGGTGGCGGCGATGTTCTGCTCGACGATGACGATCGTCTGGCCGGCGGCGACGAGCTCGCGGCAGGCGTCCATCAGGTAGCGGACGATCGTCGGCGCGAGGCCTTCGAAGGGCTCGTCGAGGAGGATGATCTTCGGGTCGCGGATGAGGGCGCGGGCGATCGCGAGCATCTGCTGCTCGCCGCCGGAGAGGTCGGTGCCGCGGCTCGCTCGCCGCTCCCGCAAGCGCGGGAACATCTCGTAGATGCGCTCGAGCGGCCATCTCCGGGGCGCGGTGAGGCCGGCGAGGACGAGGTTCTCCTCGACGTTCAGGCTGAAGATCCGCCGGTCTTCGTGCACGAGCTGCATGCCGGCGCGGGCGATGGCGTGGCTCTTGCGCCCGGCGAGCTCGTGGCCGTCGAGGCGCACGGAGCCGGTGCGGGGGGTCACGACGCCCATCAGGCTCTTCAGCGTCGTGCTCTTGCCCGCGCCGTTGCGGCCGAGGAGCGCGACGACCTCGTTCTTCTCGACGCGCAGCGCGACGTCGAAGAGGATGTGCGAGTCGCCGTAGTAGCTGTTGAGGCGGTCGACTTCGAGCAGGCTCATGCGACCTTTTCCGCCGACTCGTGCACGCCGCCCAGGTAGGCTTCCTGCACCTCCGCGTTGCTTTTGACCTCCTCGGGCGTGCCCTCGGTGAGGACGCGCCCCTGGTGCATGACGGTGACGCGCTCGGCGAGCTCGAAGAGCGCGTCCATGTCGTGGTCGATGACGATCATCGTGCGCCCCTGGGCGATCGACTTCAGCAGCCGCACGGTTTCGGTCCGCTCGCGCGGGCTCATGCCGGCGAGCGGCTCGTCGAGGAGGAGCAGGGTGGGCGAAGCGGCGAGCGCCAAGCCGATCTCCAGGCGGCGCTTCTCTCCGTAGGCGAGCTGCGAGACCGGCGTGTCCCGCCGCGCGCCGAGGTCGACCAGGGAGAGGCTGTGGTCGACGTGCTCGCGCAGCCCGGGCACGCTCGAGAGACTGCGCATCAGATCGAGGCGGAACTTGCCGCGCAGCTCGGCGAGCGCGGCGATGATGATGTTCTCGCGCACGGTCAGGCGGTTGAAGAGCTGGTTGATCTGGTAGCTCTTGGTGAGGCCAAGCTGGCAGACGTCGGTGACGCTCATGCCGGTGATGTCGCGACCCTCGAAGCGGATCGTGCCCGAGCTCGGCGGCACCTCGCAGGTGAGCATCTTGAAGAGCGTCGTCTTGCCGGCGCCGTTCGGGCCGATGATGCCGTGCAGCTCGCCGGCGTTTACCGTGAATTCGATGTCGGCGTTCGCCGTGACGCCGCCGTAGTGCTTGGAGAGGCCGCGCGCTTCGAGGATCGGTCCGGAGAAGCGATGCGCGGGACTGCGATGCGCCGGCGCGGCAGGGGCGCGCGGCGCGGGCGGCGCCTGCGCCGCGCGCCGGGCGGCGGCCTTGCCGCGGACGAGCGCGACGAGGTCGCGAATGCCGCCGATGATGCCCTGGCGCAGGAAGAACACGAGAAGCACGAAGATGACGCCGAGCACGAGCTTCCAGGTCGCGCCGAGGTTGAGCGTGGACTGCAGGAAATCCTGCAGGAAGAGCCACACCGCCGCGCCCGCCAGCGGACCGAACAGCGTGCCGATGCCGCCGATCGCGGTCTGCATGATGAGCTGCCCGGAGGTCTCGAACATGAAGGCATCCGGCGGCATGAACCCCTGCATCACACCGAGCAGGCCGCCGGCGAGGCCGGCGTAGGCTGCGGCAATGACGAAGGCCGTGAGCTTGTAGGCGTGGATGTTGTGCCCCACGGCGGCCGCGCGCAGGGGATTCTCGCGGATCGCCCGAAAGATCGCGCCGACCGGCGAGCGCACGATGCGCAGCGCGATGACGATGCCGATGAAGTAGAAGAACGCGAGGAAGGGATAGAGGTCCCAGCCGCGCGTGAACCGCAGCGTGGTGAAGCCCAGGTGCAGGCTCGGCGCCGGCACGCCCGGCAGGCCGTTCTCGCCGCCCGTCCATTGCGAGAGCGGATTGAACTCGATGAAGAAGAAGACCTCGGCGATCGCCACCGTGATCATGGCGAAGTAGATCCCTGTGCGGCGCAGCGCGACCAGCCCGACCAGGTAGCCGACCACAGCGGCGACGACCATGCCGATGAGAAGCGCCGTCACGACGTGCGGGAAGCCCGCCGTGACGAGCAGGTAGGCCGCGACCATGCCGCCCGTGCCGTAGAGCGCCGACTGGCCGAAGGAGAGCAGCCCCGTGTAGCCGAACAGGATGTCGAAGCCGATGCCCAGCATGCCCCAGACGAGGATGCGATTGACCGTATCCGGCGCCGCGTTCAGGTAGGGCAGCACGAACGGCGCGGCGATCAGCGCGGCGAGCGTGAGCGCCTCGACGAGGAAAGGGCGCTGCGTATTGCCGAGCCGGTCGGCGTTCATTCCCGGCCTCGCCGTTTGGCGGTCATTCGCGTCCTTTAACGCCGAGGAGGCCGTGCGGCCGCAGCATCAGCACGAGCGTCATCGCCGCGAACAGCATCACGTACGCGTAGCCCGGGTTGAACATCGAGGTGATGCTGATGATCTCGCCGGCGATCAGGCCGCCGAGCACGGCGCCGGGGAAGGAGCCGACCCCGCCGATCACCACCACGACGAAGGTCTGCACCAGGATCGCCTCGCCCATGTCCGGCGCGAGGGAAACCACCGGCGCGTTGACGATCCCGGCGAACCCGGCCGCCATGGCACCGATGCCGAAGACGAGCATGAATACCCGGTCGACGTTCACGCCGAGCGAATCGACCATGACGGAGTCCTCGATGCCGGCGCGCACGATGAGGCCGAGACGCGTCTTGTACAGCACCAGGAAGAGCGCGATCAGCGCAGCCGCGACGATGCCGACCACCGCAAGGCGATAGGTCGGGTAGAACATGAAGCCGAGATTGGTGATCCCGGCGAAGAGCTTGGGCGCCGGCACCATCTTCGACAGGCTGGAGAAGAAGTAGCGCACGGTCTCGACATAGACGATGCCGAGGCCGAAGGTGACGAGCAGCTGGTCCTCGGGCGGGCGCCTGTAGAAGTGGCGGATGACCACGCGCTCCATCACGATGCCGACAGCCAGCAGGAACAGGGTCCCGGCGATCACCGCGAGCACGAACGAGCCGGTGTACTGGTATGCGACGTAGCCGGCGTAGCCGCCGAGCATGAACATCGCGCCGTGCGCGAGGTTCAGCACCCCGAGCGTGCCATAGATGATCGTCAGCCCCGAGCTGATGAGCGCGAGCAGCGCCCCCAGCGCGAGGCCGTTGAAGAGCTGCGAGAAGAAGTTGCCCCAGGTGATCACGCGGGAACGGCCCCCAAAGGTCGTTCGCGCGAAAGCGGGAACCCAGTCTTTCGGAAACCAGAACTGGGTCCCCGCCTGCGCGGGGACGACGAGGTCAGTGCCTTTCTAGGTGTAGTCGCCGAGCTTGCAGCCGAACGCGTCGGGCTTCTGCATGAGGGGCGCGCCGGGCAGCACGTCGAGCACCTCCCAGTAGTCCTCCTTGTTCTTCATCTGCTTCGGCGACTTGCCGCGCACGATGACGACGGGGCGCACGAGCTGGTGATCCTCCTTGCGGAAGTGCACCTTGCCGACCGTCGAGTCGAACTCCTCGCCTTTCTCGTAGGCCTTGATGACGTCCGGCGGGTAGAACGAGCCCGCCTCGGAGACCATGCGCGCCCAGATCGTGAACTGCATGTACGCGTTGTTCGCGCCCCATTCCGGCTTGTAGCCGTATTTCTTGTCGAAGGCCTCCACGAACATCTTGGCGAGCGGGAACTTGTCCTCCAGCGTCCACCAGAAGTCGGTGGCGGCGTAGACGCCTTCGGTCAGCTCGGGGCCGGTTTCCTTCGCGAGGAACGGGATCTGGTAGGGGACCACCATCTTCATGCGCGGCGTCAAGCCGAACTGCTTCGCCTGCTGGATGGACAGCACCGCGTCGCGGCCCCAGTTCACGTTGACGATGACGTCGGCGCCCGAGTTGGCGATGTTGGTGAGGTATGAGCTGAAGTCTTGCGTACCGAGCGGCGAGACCTGGTTCGTGACCATCTTCCAGCCGCCGTGCTCGGTCAGGTAGTCGTTGACCGACTTGGTCACCGTATGGCCGTAGGTGTAGTCCGGCGTCATGAACGCCGCCTTCTTGTTCTTGCCGTAGGCCTTGACGAGCACCGGGCCGATCGCGTTCGCCGCCGTCTCGCCGTAGAAGCACTGCCGGAAGCTGTAGCGCGCGCAGTCCTTGCCCGTGGTGTCGTTCGAGCCGGAGATCGCCACCAGGTAGAGCACCTTCTCGCGCTGCGCGAACTTGTTCAGCGCCACGGCGACCGCGCTCGAGGTCGAGCCGGTCATGGCCATGATCTTGTTCTCGTTGATGAAGCGCTGCTGCGCCTGCACCGCCTCGTTCGGCTTCGCGCCCGAGTCGGCGACGACCAGCTCGACCTGCTTGCCGAGCACGCCCTTCTGCAGCTTCGGCGCGATCTTGTGCGCAAGCTCGTGGCCCTGGTTGATGTGCTCTACGGCGAGCTGCATGCCCTTGAGCTCGTCTTCGCCCTGCACCGCATAGGTGCCGGTGCGCGGAACGGCCGCCCCGATGTAGACCGTGCCGCCCTGCACGCCGGCCGGCCAGGTGCCAATCGGGGGGTGCATGGCCGCCCAGGCGTGGCGCGGAACGAAAAGAGACGGCGCGGCGATGCCGGCGCCAAGCAGCGCACTTGCCTTCAACATCTGGCGGCGGCGCGCATCCTTGATGATGTCGCTCATTACTCCTCCTCGGTGAATGTGGGCTGCGCGGCGGCGCAACTTGCAATGATGGTCACCGACGAGTGTAAAGAACGCAACATCACATTGAGAGAGCGAAAGATTTTTGTGTATCCTTCACATCGCTTTAGCAAAGGCAGTTTATTTTCGACCTTGCATTGCAGCATCTGCCGCGCATGACGCCCGCCCGCCTCGTAGGACCCAAGATCCGTGAGCGCCGCCGCGCGGTCGGCGTTACGCAGGCGGCCCTTTCCGCGCAGCTCGGCATCTCCGCCTCGTACCTGAACCTCATCGAAGCGGGTAAGCGCAACATCGGCGGCGCCCTTCTCAAGCGCATCGCCGACGCGCTCGGGCTTTCGATCGACGAGCTCGATGGCGCGACCGAGCGCCGCCTGATGGCGGAGCTAGCCGAGCTCGCCGCCGAGCCGCTGCTCGCCGAGCTCGGCCTGCAGGCGGCCGGCGCCGCGGAGCTTGCGGGCCAGCGGGCATCGTGGGCGCGCGCGCTGGTGCTGCTGCATCGTGCGTGGCTCGAGCGCGGGCGCGCGATGAGCGCGCTGTCCGACCGCCTCACCCAGGACCCGTTCCTCGCCGACGCGGTGCACAGCCTGCTCACGCGTATCGCCTCCATCCGCTCGGCGGCGGAGATCCTGGAGAGCGTCGAGGACCTGGGCGCCGATCAGCGACGCCGGTTCGTTTCCATGATCGGCGGGGAGAGCCGCCGGCTGAGCGAGATCTCGCAAGCGCTCGCGGCGTTCTTTCATAGCGACCGCGGGGGTGCGCGCTCGAACACCCCGGCCGGAGACGTAGATGATTTTCTTCTCGACCATAACTACTACTTCCCGGCTCTCGAGGAAGCGGCGCAGGCGGTTCGCGGGGCCGCCGGCGTCGAGGGCAAGGCCGAAGCGCCGCGGCTCAAGGCCTATTTGGAAGGGCTCGGCGCGGCGGTGTCGGCGGAAGCGGGACTCTTCGACCTCGCGCGCCTCGCCGCCGAGCGCATCGCGGCGCAGGCGCTCGCCGCCGAAGCGGCCGCGCCCGTTCTGCGCAGCGACGCGGCGCGACGCCGCGCACATCGTGCGCTCTCGGGCTACGTAGCGGCCGCCGTGCTGATGCCGTACGACGCGTTCCTCGCCGCCGCGCGTCGGCTGCGCTACGACGTCGACGCGCTCGCGAATGCCTTCGACACGAGCATCGAGCAGGTGTGCCGGAGGCTGCTCGCCCTGCGTCGCCCCGGCGCCGAAGGGGTCGCCTTCGGCCTGATGTGCGTCGACGCCTCGGGATTCGTTGCCAAGCGCTTTCCGCTGGCGCGGCTGCCGCTGCCGCGCCACGGCGGTGCCTGCCCGCTGTGGGCCGTCTATCAGGCCCTGCACGCGTCCTCGGCGGTGGTCCGCCAGCTCGTCGAGTTCCCGGGCGGCGAGCGCTTTCTCTTCGTCGCGCGCTCGGTCGAGAAGCGCGGCGCGGCTTTCCCCATGCCGCGCCGCGTTGCTTCTCTCATGCTCGCCTGCGACGCGCTGCAGGCCGACCAGACCGTATACGGGGACGGCCTCGACCTCTCGTCCTCCGCGCCCGCGCTGCCGGTCGGTGCACATTGCCGGATCTGCCCGCGCAGCGCCTGCGCATACCGGCAGGAGGATGCGGTCGTCGGCGCGTGAGGCCGGCCGAAGCCGCTACACTCGTGGCAGGAGGCGGGGACGTGGCTATCCGCGTGCTGATTGCCGAGGACGATCCGAACATCGTCGAGTCGCTGAGCTTCGTGCTGAGCCGCGACGGCTTCCAGGTTCAGACGGCGCTCGACGGCGAGGAGGCGCTGCGCCGGCTGCGCAGCGCGCCGCCGGACGTCCTGGTCCTCGACGTCATGCTGCCGAAGAGGAACGGCTTCGAGCTGCTCAAGCTTTTGAAAGCCGACCCGGCGCTGCGCACGCTGCCGGTCATGGTGCTGACGGCGAAAGGCCAGCCGCAGGACCGGCGCATGGCCGAGAGCCTCGGCGCCGCCGCCTTCATGACCAAGCCGTTCTCCAACACCGACGTCCTCAGCGCGGTGCGCCGCCTCGTCGGGAGGTGACGCCGTGGCGAGCGAGCCGCTGACCAACCCCTCGGAACGGTTGCAGCGCGTGCGCGAGGCGGCACGCCTCCTGCCGCTCGCGGGCCTCTTCCTCGTGCTGCCGCCGCTGATCACGCTCTTCGCCGTCCCGGTCGACGTCGCCGGCGTCCCGCTGCTCGTGCTTTACTTCTTCGCCGTGTGGCTCGGCCTGGTCGTCGCGGCGGCGCTCCTCGGGCGGGCGCTCGCGGTGCCGGCGCCGCCGGGCGACGGCCAGAGCGAGCCGTAATGCTCTCCGCCGAGCTGGTCCTGCCGATCGCGCTCGCCTACGTGGCGCTGCTCTTCGCGGTGGCGTTCGCAGGCGATCGGCGCGCGCGCGCCGGCCGTCTCGGCTGGCTCCGCTCGCCGCTCGTTTACACCCTCTCGATCTCGATCTACTGCACCTCCTGGACGTTCTACGGAGCGGTTGGCTCCGCGGCGCGCGGCGGCCTGGAGTTCGCGACCATCTACATCGGCCCCACGCTGGTGTTCGCCGGCTGGTGGGTGCTGTTGCGCAAGCTCGTGCGCATCGGCCACGCGCAGGGGATCACTTCCATCGCCGACATGATCTCCTCGCGCTACGGCAAGAGCGTGCCGCTCGCCGCGCTGGTGACGGTGATCGCGGTGATCGGCGTGACGCCGTACGTCGCGCTGCAGCTGCGCGCGGTGACGACGAGCTTCCAGGTGATCAGCACCGCGGGCCCGGAAAACGCGCTCGGCCTGCCGGCTAGCGCCGACTTCCATACCGCCTTCTGGATCGCCGCCGGGATGGCGATCTTCACCATCATCTTCGGTACGCGCAACGTCGATGCCAAGGAGCGCCACCACGGCGTCGTCGCTGCGATCGCCGTCGAGGCGGTCGTCAAGCTGGTCGCGCTGCTCGCCGTCGGCGTGCTCGTCGTCTTCGGCATCTGCGACGGCGTGGCCGACAGCTTCTCGCGGGGGGCACCGGCGTTGCTGCATTCGCCCGACGTGTTCGGCGCGCGCTGGGTGGCGCTCATCTTCCTGTCCGGCGTCGCGGTGCTCTGCCTGCCGCGGCAGTTCCAGGTCACCGTGGTCGAGAACGCCGACGAGCGCCACCTGCGCACCGCGTCGTGGCTCTTCCCGCTTTATTTGCTGCTGATCACGCTGTTCGTGCTGCCGATCGCCATCACCGGCCTGAGCTTCCTCCCGAGGGGCTCGAACCCGGACATGTTCGTGCTGACGCTGCCGATGTGGGCGGGCCAGGACGCCGTCGCCCTGCTCGCCTTCCTCGGTGGCTTCTCCTCGGCCACCTCGATGGTGATCGTCGCCTGCATCGCGCTCTCCACCATGGTTTCGAACCACCTGGTCGTGCCGCTCGCCCTGCGCTTTAACTGGCTGCCGCTCGACGCCGCAGGGGAGATGCGCCGCTTCCTGCTCGTCACGCGGCGCGTGAGCATTGCCGTGCTGCTGCTGCTGGGCTTCCTCTACTATCGTCTGAGCGGCCCGGGCGATGCGCTCGCCGCGATCGGGCTCATCTCCTTCGCCGGCGTGGCGCAGTTCGTGCCGAGCCTGGTCGGCGGGCTCTTCTGGCGCAACGCGAACGCGGGCGGCGCGATCGCCGGGCTGGCAGCCGGCGCCGCGCTCTGGGCGTACACCCTCTTCCTGCCGAGCCTCGGCCCGGACGTCGCGCTCTCGGCAAGCGTGCTGCACGAGGGGCCGCTCGGCCTCGCGTTCCTGCGTCCGCACGCGTTGTTCGGGCTCGCCGGGCTCGATCCGCTCGTGCACTCGCTCTTCTGGAGCCTCTCGGCGAATTGCCTGCTCTTCGCCGGCATCTCGCTCCTGCGCGAGCCGCGGCCGATCGAGCGGCTGCAGAGCGCGCTCTTCGTCGACGTGTTCCGCACCCCCGACGAGGCGAGCGCGGGGCTGATCCGCCGCCGCGCCTCGCCCGAGCACCTGTTTGCGCTCGCGCAGCGCGTCCTCGGCGCCGACGCCGCGCGCGCGCTCTTCGAGCGCGCCGCGCACGAGCAGGGCCTCGAGCACGGTCCGCCGATCGCCGACGACGCGTTCATCACCCAGCTCGAGCGGCGCCTCGCCGGCAGCGTCGGGGCGGCCACCGCGCGCACCATGATCTCGGAGGCGGTGACGGTCGAGACCATCAGCCTCGACGAGCTGCGGCGCATCGCCGACGACACGCTGCGCATGCGCGAGCACAGCCGCCAGCTCGAGGAGAAGTCGAGCGAGCTCGAGGCCGCGGCGCGCCAGCTGCGCGACGCCAACGAGCGCTTGCGCCGCCTCGACCAGGAAAAGGACGACTTCCTGAGCCAGGTGAGCCACGAGGTGCGCACGCCGATGACCTCGATTCGCTCCTTCTCGCAGATTCTCATGGAGACGCGCGACCTCGACCCGCGGACCGCGCAGCGCTACGTGCGCATCATCCACGACGAGAGCGTGCGCCTGACGCGGCTCCTCGACAGCACGCTCGACCTGAGCCTGCTCGAGCGCGGCGAAGCGCCGTGGCCGCGCGAGACCATCGATCCCGAGGCGGCGCTCGATGCCTCTCTGCGCCTGTGCCGCGGCTTCGCCGGCACGCGGGTCGCGCTGCTCAGTACCGAGCGGGCGAGCGGCGTGACCGTCGCGGCGAACGAGGACCGCCTCTGCCAGGTGTTCATCAACCTCATCTCGAACGCCGTGAAGTACAACACCAGCCCGGCGCCCGCCGTCACCATCGCGAGCGCGGTGCGCGAGGGGCGCTACGAGGTGACGATCGCCGACAACGGCCCGGGCATTCCCGCCGAGGAGCGGGAGCGGATCTTCTCCAAGTTCGTGCGCGGCCGCGCGCAGGCGAAAAGCGGCAGCGGCGGGGCCGGGCTCGGGCTCGCCATCAGCTGGCAGATCATGCGTGGCCTGGGCGGCTCGCTCGAGCTCGTCGAGCGGGGCGCGGCGCCGGGCGCCTGCTTCCGCGTGGCGCTGCCGTTGAGCGCCGCGCCGCTGCTCGCTAATCCTTCATGACGAGGTGCATGAGGCTCGCGGTGTCCCAGCGCCGGCCGCCGCGCGCCTGGACATGCCCGTAGAACTGGTCGACGAGCGCGGTCACCGGCAGGCGCGCGCCGTTTTTGCGCGCCTCCTCTAGGCAGATGGCGAGGTCCTTGCGCATCCAGTCCACCGCGAAGCCGAAGCCGTCGAACTTCACCTCGTTCATCTGCTTCCAGCGGTTCTCCATCTGCCAGGACTGCGCGGCGCCCTTGGAGATCACCGAGACCACCTTTTCCAGGTCCAAGTTGCTTTTCTTGGCGAAAGCCAGTCCTTCGGAGAGCCCCTGCAGCAGGCCGGCAATGCAGATCTGGTTCACCATCTTCGTCAGCTGCCCAGCGCCCGGGCCGCCGATCAGCGCCGCCATCTTGGCGTACACGTCGATCACCGGCTTCGCCTTGGCGAACACCGCTTCCTCGCCGCCGCACATGATGCCGAGCTGGCCGTTGACCGCGCCCGCCTGGCCGCCCGAGACCGGGGCGTCGACGAAGCCGATGCCCTTGTCTTTTGCTTTCTGGAAAACCTCCCTGGCAACGATCGCCGAGGCCGTGGTGTGGTCGACGAGGATCGCGCCGCTCTTCATGCCCGCGAGCGCACCGTTCTCGCCATAGACGACCGAGCGCACGTCGTCGTCGTTGCCGACGCACATCATGACGAAGTCGCAGTCCTTCGCCGCTTCGCGCGGCGTCGGCGCGTGCTTTCCGCCGTACTCCTTCGTCCATTGCTGCGCCTTGGCGGCGGTGCGGTTGTAGACGGTGACGTCGTGGCCGCCCTTCTTCAGGAGGTGTCCCGCCATGGGATAGCCCATGACGCCGAGACCGAGGAATGCAACTTTCGCCATCGTTTTGTCTCCTAAGGGTTTTCTCTAGGGTTTGACAGCGGCGGTCAACCGAACCACAATCATGGACGTTTATACAGTATCCGGTGTTGGCCCAGGAACCGACCTGCCGTAGATGCCGACCAGAACAAGAGGTACAGCAAATGGATGACAACAAGTCTAAGGCATTAGCCGCCGCGCTTTCCCAGATCGAGAAGCAGTTCGGCAAGGGCTCGATCATGAAGATGGACGCCGAGGCGGCGAAGGACGTGCAGGTGGTGTCCACGGGCTCGCTCGGCCTCGACCTCGCGCTCGGCGTCGGCGGCCTGCCACGCGGCCGCGTGGTGGAGATCTACGGCCCCGAGTCCTCGGGCAAGACGACGCTCACGCTGCAGGTCATTGCCGAGGTGCAGAAGCTTGGCGGCACCGCGGCCTTCATCGACGCGGAGAACGCGCTCGACGTCGGCTACGCCGCCAAGCTCGGCGTGAAGACCGAGGACCTGCTGATTTCCCAGCCCGACACCGGCGAGCAGGCGCTCGAGATCGCCGACATGCTGGTGCGCTCCGGTGCGGTGGACGTGATTGTCGTCGACTCGGTGGCCGCACTCACCCCCAAGGCCGAGATCGAGGGCGAGATGGGCGAGCCGCAGATGGGCCTGCAGGCGCGGCTGATGAGCCAGGCGCTGCGCAAGCTCACCGCCAACATCAAGCGTACCAATACGCTCGTCATCTTCATCAACCAGATCCGTATGAAGATCGGCGTCATGTTCGGCAACCCCGAGACCACCACCGGCGGCAACGCGCTCAAGTTCTACGCTTCCGTGCGCATGGACATTCGCCGCATCGGCTCGATCAAGAAGGGCGACGAGGTCGTGGGCTCCGAGACGCGCGTCAAGGTAGTGAAGAACAAGGTCGCGCCGCCCTTCAAGCAGGCCGAGTTCGACATCATGTACGGCGAAGGCATTTCCCGCGAAGGCGAGGTGCTCGAGATCGGGGTCAACCTCGGCGTGCTGGAGAAGTCGGGCGCCTGGTATGTGTATCACAACGACCGGCTTGGGCAGGGCAAGGACAACGCGCGCGAGTTCCTGAAGGAGACCCCCCCGCTCGCACGCGAGATCGAGACGAAGATCCGCGAGAAGGCGGGCGTGGCTGCGCCGGCGCCGATCGGCGAGCGCGCGGAAGAGCCCGTGCTCGACAAGAAGGTAGAGCAGCTGCCGACCCGCAAGCGTGCCGAGAAGTGAAGGGCCCGACACCCGCGTCGAGCTGAAGGCGCGGGCGCTCCGGTACCTCGTGCGGCGCGAGCACTCGCGCGCCGAGCTCGCCCGCAAGCTCGCGCCGCACGCCGAATCTGTGCAGATGCTGCAGGCTGTTCTCGAGGAGCTCCTCGAGAAACGGCAGCTCTCGGACGAGCGCTACGCCGAAGCGCGCACGCACTGGCTCTCGCGCAAATACGGCGCGGCGCGCATCCGGCAGGACCTGAAGGCGCACGGCGTCGCGGACGCGGTGGCCGAGCGCGTCTCGGCCGAGGGCGATCTCGAGAAGGCGAGGGCGATTCTCGCGCGCAAGTATCGAGCACCGGCGCTCACGCGCGAGGAGAAGGCGCGGCGCGCGCGTTTCCTGCAGAGCCGCGGGTTCTCGCTAGACGTCGTGCAACGGCTGCTGCTGCGCGCCGAGGACTAGAAGCTCGCGGCGAGCCCGACGGCCCAGCCGGTAACGTCGTTGCCGACCTTGTAGCGCACGAGCAGCCTCAGGCGCGTGGCGTAGGCGTCGCGCGCGCTCGTGTCGAGCTCGAGGCCCGCACCGAGCGAGTTCACGTACTCGAAGCCGAGCGCGCCTTCGAGATCGCCGAGGAACCGGCTGTGCGCGTACTCTAGTACGTAGCGCAGCGGGCGCTCGAGGACGACGTGGCCGGTCGGCGCGCGATAGCGAGACCAGAAGGAGAACGTCTGCGCGAGCGCGTGGCCTTGCACCGCGCTCGAGCTCTGGAAGCTCTGCAGGTGGATGCTGCTGTAGCGGACCTCGGCGTCGATCTCGTTCTCGGGCCGGTAGCGCGCGTAGTCGAGCATCAGTGAGCCGCCGATCCCGCCGGCGTTCAGCTCGCCATGACTGAGGAAGTCGATCGTCGAGCGGGTTGCGGCCGAGGCTGGTGGTACGCTCGCCTCGCTTTCCACCCGGCCGAGGGAGAGGTTGAAGATCGGCCGGATCGCGAGCTCGGGCGCGAGCGGAAAATTCCACCCGACCCCGCCGGTCGCGAGCAAGCTGTCCCACTTCACGGGAATCGGCGCGGCGTCGCTCGCGAACGTCGGGTCGTAGCGTCCATACGCCAGCGTGCCCTCGAGGTAAAGGCGCCTGCCTCTCAGCGTGCCTCCGCCGCTCAGCGACGTCTGACGGAAATACGGATTCCCGGCGCTCTGGTCGCTGATCGAGAGCGAGCCGGTGGTGACGTCGGGTGTGAGCGCGAAGCCCATAAGCGTCAGCACCGCATTGGCGCGCTTCTGCAGGTCCGCATCGCTCACCGCCTGTGCGAGCGCGTGACCCGGCGCAAGGACCGCCAACGAGAAAAAGGCGAGCAGCCGTGTCATCCGCCACTACTGTACATGCGTTCAGGAGTAGATACAGGCGTTCGCCTGGGAGAGGAGGTGAGGGCATGGATCAGGCACAGGCATTGGCGGTGGTTCGCTCGCTGGCGAACGGCGTCGACCCGGAGTCGGGCGAAGTGTTTCCGCCGCAGAGCGCGTATCAGCGGCCGCAGGTGGTGCGGGCGCTCTACGAGGCGGCGGCCGCGCTCGAGCGCTTCGAGCGCTTCCAGCGGCGCAAGTCGCAGCTGCCGGCGAAGACCGGCGAGCCGTGGACCGAGGACGAGGACCGCAAGCTGCTCGCGGGGTTCGATTCGGGTCGCGCGCTACAGGAGCTCGCGGCGGCGCATGAGCGCACCATGACGGCGGTCAGGGCGCGGCTCTTGAAGTACGGGCGCATCAACGCCTAGCGAAGTGTTCTCCCGGGGCGTCCGCGGCGCCCCGGGGTTTTGTTGCCGTGCAGTAGAATAAGTCCATGAAGTCCAACGAGATTCGCTCGACCTTCCTCGAGTACTTCCGGTCTAAGGGCCACACCGTCGTAGCCTCGAGCTCGCTCGTGCCGGCCAACGACCCGACGCTGCTCTTCGTGAACTCGGGAATGGTGCAATTCAAGGACGTCTTCCTCGGCAAGGAGAAGCGCGCCTACAGCCGCGCGACGACGGCGCAGCGAAGCCTGCGCGCCGGCGGCAAGCACAACGACCTCGAGAACGTCGGCTACACCGCGCGCCACCACACGTTCTTCGAAATGCTCGGCAACTTCTCGTTCGGCGACTATTTCAAGCGGGACGCGATCCAGTTCGCCTGGGAACTGCTCACCGACGTGTACAAGCTTCCGGCCGAGCGGCTGTGGACCACCGTGTATCACACCGACGACGAGGCCTACGACCTCTGGACGCGCGTCATCGGCGTGCCGAAGGAGCGCTGCGTGCGCATCGGCGACAAGCCAGGCGGGGTGAAGTACCAGTCGGACAACTTCTGGCAGATGGCCGACACCGGGCCATGCGGGCCGTGCAGCGAGATCTTCTACGATCACGGCCCCGGCATCGAGGGCGGCCCGCCGGGATCGCCGGACGCGGACGGCGACCGCTATATCGAGATCTGGAACCTCGTTTTCATGCAGTTCAATCGGGACGAGCAGGGGGTCATGCACCCGCTGCCCAAGCCCTCGGTAGACACGGGCATGGGCCTCGAGCGCATCGCCGCCGTGCTGCAGGGAAAGCATTCGAACTACGAGATCGATCTTTTCCAGGATCTGATCCGCGCCGCGGCGCGGGAGACCGGAGAGAAGCAGCTGAAAAATCCGTCGCTCAACGTGATCGCGGACCACATCCGCGCTTGCAGCTTTCTCGTCGTCGACGGCGTGATCCCCGGCAACGAGGGCCGCGGCTACGTCCTGAGACGAATCATCCGCCGCGCCATCCGCCACGGCTACAAGCTCGGCCAGAAGGAGCCGTTCTTCTACCGGCTGGTGCCGGACCTCGACAAGGCGATGGGAAACGCCTATCCCGAGCTCAGATCTTCGAAAGAGAAAGTTTCGGAAATCCTGAGGCAAGAAGAAGAGCGCTTCGCCGAGACGCTGGAGAACGGCATGGGCGTGCTCGAGGCCGCGCTCGCCTCGGGCGAGAAGCTGCTTGACGGCGACACGGTGTTCCGCCTCTATGACACCTACGGCTTCCCGGTCGACCTCACCGCCGACATCGCGCGCGAGCGCGGCGTGCGCATCGATATGGCGGGCTTCGAGGCGGCGATGGACGAGCAGCGCTCGCGCGCGCGCGCCGCGTCGCGCTTCGCCATGGGCACCGCGCTCGAGTATTCGGGCATCCGCACCGAGTTCCACGGCTACGAGACGCTCGGCCTGCGCGCCAGGATCGCTGCGCTCTATCGCGAGGGCACGCAGGTCCCCGAGCTGCAGTCGGGCGACACCGGCGTGGTGGTGCTCGACCGTACCCCGTTCTACGCCGAGTCGGGCGGCCAGGTCGGCGATCGCGGCGAGCTTGCCGGCCCCGCCGGGACTTTCGCCGTCGACGACACGCAGAAGATCCAGTCCGACGTCTTCGGCCACCACGGCCGGCAGCGCACCGGCGTGCTGCGCGTGGGCGAAGAGGTCAGCGCGCAGGTCGATAGCGCCTCGCGCCAGCGCGCCATGTGGAACCACTCGGCGACCCACCTCATGCACGCGGCGCTACGCCAAGTGCTCGGCAAGCACGTCGAGCAGAAGGGCTCGCTCGTCGACGCGACGCGCACCCGCTTTGACTTCTCGCACCCCAAGCCGCTCACCGCGGAGGAGATCCGCAAGGTCGAGGCGCGGGTCAACGCCGAGATCCAGAAGAACGAGGACGTGACCGCGCGGATCATGAAGTACGACGAGGCGATCCGTGCCGGCGCGCTCGCCTTCTTCGGCGACAAGTACGGGGACGAGGTGCGCGTGCTGCAGATGGGCGAGTTCTCGACCGAGCTCTGCGGCGGCACCCACGTGCGCCGCACCGGCGACATCGGCTTCTTCAAGATCGTCTCCGAGTCCGGGGTCGCCGCGGGCATCCGTCGCGTGGAGGCGGTGACCGGCGAGGGCGCCCTCGCGTGGGTACAGGGGCAGGAGGCGAAGCTCGCCGAGGCGGCCGCAGCGCTCAAGGCGCCGGCGAGCGAGCTCACCGGACGCATCGCGCAGCTCGTCGAGCGCGAGCGCGCGCTCGAGCGCGAGCTCGGCCGTCTGAAGTCGAAGCTTGCTTCTTCTCAGGGCGATGATCTTGCTGCGCAGGCGGTCGATATCAGAGGCGCGAAGGTGCTCGCCGCGACCCTGGATGGCGCGGACGCGAAGACGCTGCGCGAGACGATGGACAAGCTCAAGGACCGGCTCAAGTCCGCAGCCATCGTGCTCGGCTCGGTGAACGAGGGGAGGGTGGCCTTGATCGCCGGAGTGACCGCCGATCTCACCGGCAAGGTAAAGGCGGGCGAGCTCGTCAACTACGTGGCGCAGCAGGTCGGCGGCAAAGGCGGCGGACGCCCCGACATGGCGCAGGCGGGCGGCAGCGACCCCGCCGGGCTACCGGGTGCGCTGCAGTCGGTGAAGTCCTGGGTGGAGAGCCGCGTCTAGAACCCGACTGCTGCTAGAAGCCGATCCTCGAGCGGCGCGCGCCGCGGTTATCCTGCACGTCGTCGGGCGACATCTCGCTGCGCCCCGCGAGCTTGGCGGTGCCGAAGGCCGACTGGATGGCGCGCTTCATCTCGCGCGGCGCGAGCTCGGCGAGCCGCTCGAGCGTCGCCTCCGAGGGCCTTTCCGGGAAGTGCCGACCCCAATCGTGGGCGTTCCGCACCTCGCGATAGATGTTCGCGGCGATGCGCCTCGCTCCGGCCTCATCGGGCGCGTCGATCTCGTAGACGGCAAGGCGCGAGAGCAGCGGCTCGGGGATGCGTGCCGCGTCGTTCGCCGTGGCGAGCCACACCGCGCCCGAAGCGTCGATCGGCAGCTCGACGAACTCGTCGACGAAGCGGGTCGCCGTCTCGCTCTCGAGGAGCTCGTAGAGCGCGCCGAGGGGGTCGTACTGGCCCTCGCAGCTCGCCTTGTCGAGCTCGTCGACGACGATGACCGGGTTGGCGTACTCGCCGTTGAGGAAGGTGTCGAACACCTTGCCCGGCTTGGCGTTCTTCCACTGCGAGGAGGCGCCCGAGAGCACCCAGCCGGCGGTCAACGAGCTCATGGGGACGAATCCGAAGCCCGTTCCGAGGAGCCGCGAGAGCTTGCGCGCGAAGTGCGTCTTGCCGATGCCCGGCTCGCCGAGCAGCAGCATCGGCGGCAGCTCGATCGAGTCGTTCGAGTCGACGCACAGCGCGAGGTGCTTGCGGATGTCCTCGAGCACGGCCGTGAAATTCGGCAGCTCCTCGAAGAGCTGCTCCATTTCGGGGAGCGCCGAAGGCTTGACGGTGAAGCGCTGCCCGCCGAGCTTGAGCATCTTCTCGTAGAGCGCGCGCAGCGCCTCGTTGGCGCCCGCGGGAAGGTCCTGCAGCGCTTTCTCCACCGCGGGAACCTCGTAGACGTCCTTGAATCCGGCGATCGGAATCGTCACGTTAGCCGACATTCGAGGCTCCTTCCGAAGCGTTGTCCTTCTTGTTTGCCGGTGATGCCATTCCGAGGAAAAAAGCTAGCATGCCGCGCAACGTCAAGCAAACAGTAAGCCTGGCAAACTCCCGCGCCGAGTGCCAAGAAACCCACCGAGCGAGGCAAGGATGAGCCCGACAACGAGCGCCGCCGACCTGAACGCCCGCGGCAGAGGACATTTGCCCGGTTTGATCGGGCTGGAAATTCTCGCCGTCACGCCGCAGGGTGTGCAGAGCCGGCTGGTGCTGCGACCCGATCACATGGCGCCGAACGGCTTCCTGCACGCCGCCACAGTGATCGCCTTGGCGGATACGAGCTGCGGCTACGGTTGCGTGTCGCTCCTGCCGGAGGGCGCGAGAGGCTTCACGACCATCGAGCTGAAGGCGAATTTCCTCGGCACCGCAGGTGAAGGGGTCATCGAGTGCCGGGCGAGCGCCTTGCACCTGGGCCGGACCACCCAGGTATGGGACGCCGTGGTAACCGCGCCTGCCGGGCGCATCGCCCTCTTCCGCTGCACGCAGATGGTGCTCTGGCCCAAGGCCTGAACCCGGCGATTTGCCAATCCTGCCGCGGCTATGATTGAATTCGCCTCGTGAAGCGGGTGTTCTTCGGCTTTTGCTTTTACTTCCACTGCCACCTGGCGGACTGGACCGGCTAAGCACACCCTCTTAGAAGCCAACCGAACCGCCAGAGCCTCGCAGCCTGGCGGTTTTGTTTTTGGGGAAGGGAAATCAACTATGACGCCCGTGGAAAGCTACCTCGCTCCGGTCCCCGGGGACCGCACCTCGCTCACGGACGACGAGCGCATCGAGGACATCGTCCCGCTGCCGCCGCCCGAGCATTTGATCCGCTTCTTTCCCATCCAGGGCACCGAGGTCGAGCGGCAAATCAACGAGACGCGCCGGCGCGTGCACGAGATCGTGCAGGGGCGCTCCGACCGGCTGATCGTGGTCATCGGACCGTGCTCGATCCACGACCCGGCGGCCGCGGTCGCGTATGCGCAGAAGCTTTCCCAGGAACGGCACAGGCTGCGGGAAGAGCTGGAAATCCTGATGCGCGTCTATTTCGAGAAGCCGCGCACGACCGTCGGCTGGAAGGGCCTCATCAACGATCCTTACCTCAACGGCAGCTTCCGCATCAACGAGGGCCTGCGCATCGCGCGCGACCTGCTGGTGCGCATCAACCAGGCGGGCGTGCCCGCCGCCGTGGAATTCCTCGACGTAATCTCGCCGCAGTACATCGGAGACCTCGTCTCGTGGGGTGCGATCGGCGCGCGCACCACCGAGAGCCAGGTGCACCGCGAGCTCGCCTCGGGCCTCTCCGCCGCCGTCGGCTTCAAGAACGGCACCGACGGCAACGTGAAGATCGCCGTCGATGCGCTGCTCGCCGCGCGCCAGTCGCACCACTTCCTGTCGGTGCACAAGAGCGGCCAGGTGGCGATCGTCAAGACGCGCGGCAACGAGGATTGCCACATCATCCTGCGCGGCGGAAAGAGCCCGAACTACGACGCAGGGAGCGTGCAGGCGGCCTGCGCGGAGCTCGCGCGCGCGGGGCTGCCGGAGCGGCTGATGATCGACTGCTCGCACGCCAACGCGGCGAAGGAGTTCCGCCGCCAAATCGAGGTCGCCGAGGACCTGGCGCGGCAGATCGCCGCCGGCGAGCGGCGCATCGTCGGAGCGATGGTCGAGTCGCACCTCGTCGAGGGGCGCCAGGACCTCGCGAAGGGCAAGCCGCTCGTCTTCGGTCAGAGCATCACCGACCCGTGCCTCGGCTGGGACGATTCGCTAAAGCTGCTCGAGCGCCTTGCCGAAGCGGTGCGCGCTCGCCGCGCACGCCGGTAAAAATCGGTCGCAGCCATGGCGCCGCTCGCCGGGGGGCATCATAATGGCGCGCGCCCATGGCCCTGCGCCCGCCCCAGCTCGCGCACCTCGAGTATCTCGGCGACGCCACCAAGTTCGCCGGACAGATGCAGGCGCTCATTCCCAAGTGTCCGCTGCTCGAGAACTTCTCGCTCAACGAGGTGCGCTTGCTGGCGCACTTCATGGACGTGTATCGCGTCGAGCCCGGCGTCGAGTTCATCCGCGAGGGCGACGGCGGGGACTTCATGGTCATGCTGCTCGAGGGCGGTGTGGAGGTGCACAAGCGCGACCGCTGGAACACGCCCCAACTGCTCGCCGCCGTCGAGGCGGGCCGCACGCTGGGCGAGATGTCCATGATCGACGGCGCCGCGCGCTTCGCCACCTGCGTCGCCGTCGACTCGGCGCTCATTGCCGTGCTCGACCGCGAAAGCCTCGCGCGGATCATCGTCGAGCAGCCGCTGCTCGGGGCGAAGATCCTGATGGAGCTGGTGCTCATGCTCTCGCAGCGGCTGCGCGCCACCAGCGAGCGCCTGCTCGGCCTGCTCGACGAGCGCGAGGTGCATGGCGCGGCCAACCTGCTTTAGGCGCCCGTCTCCCGCGTGAGCCGCGCGCGGCTGCTCGTCGGCGCGGCGGTGCTCGTCGCCCTCATCGCGTTTTTCGCCGCCGGCGGTACCCGCTACCTCAGCTTCGAGGCGCTCAAGGCGCAGCACGCGGCGCTGCAAGCGCGCTATGCCGCGCATCCGTACCTCGTCGCCGCGGCGTTTTTCTTCGCCTACATCGCGGTCACCGGCCTGTCGCTCCCCGGCGCGGCGCTGCTCACCCTCGCCGCCGGCGCGCTGTTCGGCCTCGCGTGGGGGACGGTGCTCGTGTCGTTCGCCTCGACGCTCGGCGCCACCGTGGCATTCCTGCTGTCGCGCTTCGTGCTGCGCGAGTGGGTGAAGAAGCGCTTCGCCGGCCGCCTCGCGGCGATCGACCGGGGCGTCGCGCGCGACGGCGGCTTCTATCTCTTCCTGCTGCGGCTCACGCCGGCGGTGCCTTTCTTCGTCATCAACGTCGCGATGGGCGTGACCGCGATGCGCGCGCGCACGTTCTATTGGGTAAGCCAGCTCGGCATGCTTCCGGCGACGCTCGTCTTCACGAACGCCGGCACCCGGCTCGCCGCGATCGGCTCGCCGCGCGACGTACTGTCGTGGCCGCTCCTTGGCGCGCTGCTCGCGCTGGGCCTGTTCCCGCTCGCCGCGAAGAAGGCCGGGGATCTGTTGCGCGCGCGGCGCGTTTACGCGCGCTGGCCCCGGCCGCGGCGCTTCGAGCGCAACCTCGTGGTCATCGGCGCGGGATCGGCCGGGCTCGTCGCGGCCTACATCGGCGCCGCGCTGCGCGCGCGCGTCACGCTCATCGAGAAGGCGCGCATGGGCGGGGATTGCCTCAACACCGGCTGCGTTCCCTCGAAGGCGCTGTTGCGCGCCGCGCGGCTCGCCGCCGACATCGGCAAGGCCGGAGAATACGGCCTGCGCGATGCGCGGGCGCAGGTGGACTTCGCCGCGGTGATGCAGCGCGTGCAGCGCGTCGTGCGCGAGATCGAGCCGCACGATTCCGCCGCGCGCTATGCCTCGCTCGGCGTGGAATGCCTGCACGGCGAGGCGCGGATCACCTCGCCCTGGACCGTGACGGTCGACGGCCGCAGGACGATCACCACGCGCGCCATCGTCATCGCCGCCGGTGCGCGGCCGGTCGTCCCGGCGCTGCCCGGTCTCGCGCGCGGCGAAGTGCTCACCTCCGACAACCTCTGGGACCTGCGCGAGCTGCCGCGGCGGCTCGTCGTCCTGGGCGGTGGCCCAGTGGGCTGCGAGCTCGCGCAAGCGTTCGCGCGCCTCGGCTCTCAGGTGACGCTGGTCGAGATGCAGGAGCGGCTGCTCTCGCGCGAGGATCGTGACGTCTCGGCGCTCCTCGCCGAGCGCTTCGCGGCCGAGGGCATCGACGTGCGGCTCGGCCATCGCGCGCTGCGCGTCGAGGCGGGGCGCGTCCTCGTCTGCGAGGCGGCGGGGGGCGAAGTGCGGCTTGCATTCGATCGCCTGCTCTGCGCCCTGGGCCGCGTGGCGAACACCTCGGGCTACGGCCTGGAAGAGCTCGGCATTCCCGTCACGGCGGCGCGCACGGTGGAGACCAACGACTTCCTGCAGACCGTGTATCCGAACATCTACGCCTGCGGGGATGTCGCGGGGCCATGGCAGTTCACCCACACCGCGGCGCACCAGGCGTGGTACGCCGCGGTGAACGCGCTCTTCGCGCCTTGGCGGCGGCTGCGCGTCGACAACCGCGTCATTCCCTGGGCGACCTTCACCGACCCGGAAGTCGCGCGCGTCGGCCTGAACGAAACGCAGGCGGCCGAGCAGGGGCGGCGCTACGAGACCAGCGTCTACCGCCTGGACGAGCTCGACCGCGCGCTCGCCGAGGGCGCGCCGCACGGCATGGTCAAGGTGCTCAGCGCGCCGGGCAGCGACCGCATCCTCGGCGTCACGATCGTCGGCGAGCGCGCGGGCGATCTCATCGCCGAGTTCGTCCTCGCGATCAAGCACGGCATCGGCCTGAAGAAGATCCTCGGCACCATCCACGTTTATCCCACCTTCGCCGAGGCGGCGAAGCAGACGGCCGGCGTGTGGCGGCGCGCTCACGCACCCGCGCGCGTGCTCGCCGCGCTCGAGCGCTTCCACGCATGGATGCGCGATTGAGCATCGTCGTCCCGGTCCTCGACGAGGCGGCGGGTCTCGGCGAGACGCTGCGCGCGCTCGCGCCGCTGCGTGCGCGCGGGCACGAGGTGATCGTGGTGGACGGGGGCAGCAGGGACGCGAGCGCCTCGATCGCGGCGCCGCTTTGCGACCGGCTGCTCGCGGCGCCGCGCGGGCGTGCCGTGCAGATGAACGCCGGCGCACGCGTCGCGCACGGCGAGGCGCTCGTCTTCCTGCATGCCGACACCCGGCTCCCGTCGCGCGTCGACGAGCTGATCTTTCATGCGCTGCAGAACCATGTCTGGGGGCGTTTCGACGTCGCCATCGAAGGGCGCCACCCGGCGCTCGCGCTCGTCGCCGCGGCAATGAACCTGCGCTCGCGCCTCACCGGCATCGCCACCGGCGACCAGGCGATGTTCGTGCGGCGGGTCGAATTCCCGGGCTTTCCGGAGATCGCGCTCATGGAGGACGTGGCGCTCAGCCGGCGGCTGCTTGCGCTCGGCCGGCCGGCCTGCCTGCGCGCGCGCGTGCGCACCTCGGGGCGGCGCTGGGAGTCGCGCGGCGTTCTGCGCACCATCGTGCTGATGTGGCGCCTGCGGCTGCTTTACTGGCTGGGCGTCTCCCCGGAGCGCCTGGCGCGGCGATACGACGAGTGGTGATTGTCTTTGCCCGCGCGCCGGTTGCCGGACGCGTGAAAACGCGGCTCGCCGCGCGGCTCGGCGCGACGCGCGCGCGGCGTCTGCACGAGCGGCTCACCGCCGCGGCGCTCGGCACCGCGCGCGCGGCGCGCTGCGGTCCCGTCGAGCTGCATGTGACGGCGCATCACGCCTGGCTCAAGTTCCTCTCGTCGCGACACGCGCTTGCCTGCAGGCTGCAGCGCGGCGAAAACCTGGGCGAGCGCATGGCGCACGCGACGCGCGAGGCGCTGCGCCGCGCGCCCTTCGTGGTGCTGATCGGCGCCGATTGCCCGGAGCTCGGGTCGCGCGAGCTGCGCCGCGCGGCGCGCTGGCTGCGCGGCGGCGCCGACGTGGTGCTCGCGCCCGCGCACGACGGCGGCTATGCGCTCGTCGGCCTCGCCCGCCCGGCGGACTTCCTCTTTCGCGACATGCCGTGGGGAAGCGAGCGCGTGTATGCCGAGAGCGTCGCACGCCTCGAGCGTGCCGGCGCGCGATGGCGCGCGCTTGCCTGCGTGAGTGACGTGGACCGGCCCGAGGACTTGGCGTGCGTGCGATGGCTGCGGCTCGCTTCGGCCGCACGGCAATACGCTCGGTGATGAGCCGATCGCCGCGCGCGTTGGCGTGGATTCGACCTAGCCGCGCGTCTGGCTTGCGAGCGGTGCAAGCTTCGGCGCGCGGACGCAGACGACGAGAGCGCGAGGAAAGCGAGCGAGAACAGCGTGATAAACTTCGCGCGCCTCTCGAGGGGGAGTTCAATGAAGGTTAAGCGTCCCAAGGACTTCTGGGCCGGGCTGATGTTTGTTGCCTCGGGCCTCTTCTTCACCATCTGGGCTGCCGAAAATTACCAGATGGGCACCGCGGTGCGCATGGGGCCGGCGTATTTTCCGGCGGTGCTCGGCGGCCTGCTCGCCGTGCTTGGCGCGATCATCCTGCTGCAGGGCGTGTTCGTGCGCGGCGCGCCCGGCGAGGCGGCGCTGAAGCTGCCCTTCAACCTGGTCGACCTGGTCATCGCTATCGCGATCTTCGGCGTGCTCGTGTACCTCTCGCAGGCGCTCGGGTTCTCTTCGGACTGGGCGATCATCGGCGGCACGATCATCGTGTCGATACTGACCGTGTGGCTGCGTCCGGATGCGAAGGCGCTCGTCTTCCTCACTGCCGCGACCATCGCCTACGGCTACCTGATGAAGCCGCTCGGCCTGATCGGCACGACGGCCGCGGTGGTGTTGATCAGCGCGGCCGGCGGCCACGAGTTCAAGTGGAAGGAGGTCGTCATCCTCTGCCTCGTGCTGATCGTCTTCTCGGTGCTGGTGTTCGTGAAGGGGCTCACGCTGCCTTTCCCGATCTGCCCCGACTTCATCGAAAACTGCCCGATCCGCTAGAGGACGCGCGATGGACGTCTTCCACAACCTGATCCTCGGCTTCGAGGTCGCGTTCACGCTGAAGCACCTGTTCTTCGCCCTGATCGGCTGCCTGCTCGGTACGCTGATCGGCGTGCTGCCGGGCATCGGCTCGGTGGCGACGATCGCCATGCTGCTGCCGATCACTTTCAACCTGAGCCCGGTCGGCGCGCTCATCATGCTGGCCGGTATCTACTACGGCGCACAGTACGGCGGCTCGACCACGTCGATCCTGGTCAACATTCCCGGCGAGGCGACTTCGGTGGTGACCTGCCTCGACGGCTACCAGATGGCGCGCCAGGGGCGCGCCGGCGCCGCGCTCGCCATCTCGGCGCTCGGCTCGTTCTTCGCCGGCTGCATCGCCACGGTGATCATCGCCGTCGCCGCGCCGCCGCTCGCCGAGATCGCGCTCAAGTTCGGGCCTTCGGAGTATTTCTCGCTCATGGTGTTCGGCCTGATCGCCGCCACCGTGCTCGCGCACGGCTCGCTCGTCAAGGCGATCGCCATGGTGGTCTGGGGTCTGCTCTTCGGCCTGATCGGCACCGACGTGAACTCGGGGGTGCTGCGCTTCACCTTCGGCGTGCCCGAGCTCTCCGACGGCATCGGCTTCGTGATCGTCGCCATGGGGATGTTCGGCACGACGGAAATCATCCTCAACCTCGAGCTCAAGGGCGAGCGCGAGGTGTTCACGAGCAACGTCAAGAACCTGTGGCCGACCCGGGACGACTTCCGGCGCGCCTGGAAGTCGGTGCTGCGCGGCACCGCGCTCGGCTCCTGCCTGGGCATCCTGCCCGGGGGCGGCGCGCTGCTGTCTTCCTTCGGCGCCTACACGCTGGAGAAGAAGCTCTCGAAGCACCCCGAGCAGTTCGGCAAGGGCGCCATCGAAGGCGTGGCCGGCCCGGAATCGGCGAACAACGCGGGCGCGCAGACCTCCTTCATTCCCATGCTCACGCTCGGCATCCCGGGCAACGCCGTGATGGCGCTGATGATCGGCGCGCTGATGATCCAGGGCATTGCGCCCGGGCCGCAGGTGATGAACGAGAAGCCCGACCTCTTCTGGGGCCTGATCGCGTCGATGTGGATCGGCAATGCGATGCTCATCGTCCTCAACCTGCCGCTCATCGGCATGTGGGTGAAGCTGCTGACGGTGCCCTACCGCTTCCTCTTCCCCTCGATCCTCGTCTTCATGACGATCGGCGTCTACAGCCTGTCGAACAACCCCTGGGATGTGCTGATCATGGGCATCTTCGGCGTGGTGGGCTACATCTGCGCCAAGCTCGAATGCGAGCCCGCGCCGATGATCCTCGGCTTCATCCTCGGCCCGCTCATGGAGGAGAACCTGCGCCGCGCGATGCTGCTCTCGCGCGGCGACCCCTTCGTCTTCGTCAGCCCGTCGAAGCCGATCAGCCTTGCCTTCCTGCTCGCCTCGGCGGTCCTGCTGGTGATCGTCGCCCTGCCGGCGATCCGCAAGAAGCGCGAGGAAGTGTTCGTCGAGGACTAACGCGCCGCGGCGGCCGGCTTCGCCGCCGGTTCGGCGTGCTGCTTGCGCCACTCCCACGGCGGCACCGGGTCCTTGTCCTGCCACAGCCCGCGTTGCATCAGGCGGGCGTTCGTCTCGAGCTCGTAGAGCGGCGAGCCGAGCGGCAGGTAGGTGCGGTAGACCCAGGCGAGCCCGCGCTTCACGAGCTCGGCATTGGCGTCGACCTTGGCGGGCTCTCTGCCGCCGCCCTGTCCCTCGCAGGTGACCGTGCCGAGCACGTTTCCTTCGTCGTCCTTGCCGCGCTCGTCGACGCTCGCCGCGCGGCCGCGGCAGAGCCGGGACAGCGTCCTCAGCGCTGCCCAGCCGTAGCGCTGCGAGAGCTCGGGTGCATCGATGCCATCCAGGTCGATGCGCACCTTGCGCCCCTGTTCGAGCACGGTGAGCGTGTCGCCGTCGTGCACGGCGATCACACGGCCGGAGAGATCGGCGAGCGCTGCCGCAGGCAGCGCGAGCAGGACAAGCGACAGGCCGAGAAGGCGCATCAGAGCGCGGCGACCGTCTGCACCTCGACCAGGAATTGCTCCTGCACGAGCCGATCGACGATGAGCAGGGTGTTCGGCGGGTAGGCGCCGTTCGGGAAGAGGCGCGGAAACTCGCGCATCCGGAACTGCATGAAGCGCGCAATGTCCTGCGAGTGAACGAGGTAGGTGGTGAACTGCACGACGTTGCCCCAGCCCGCGCCGGCGGACCTCAGCGCTTCGCCGATCTGCGAGAACACCCCGGCGCACTGCGCCTCGACATCGGCGCCCGGCGCGAGCATCCCGGCGATGAACAGGAATTCGCTCGCCCTCACGCGCGTGAGATGCGAGTACTGGCCGAGCGGCTTGCCCAGCGCGTCGACATTGGCGATGCGAATTTCCGGCGTCTTGTCAGCCATGCCTGCCTTTCCGGCGCTCGTGGCGCCATTGCACGTCGCCGCCGCCGGCGGCGCGGTTGATGCGGCGGCCGGCGACGAAGAGCAGATCCGAGAGGCGGTTCAGGTAGCGGCGCGCCGTCTCGCCGACGGCTTCCTTTTCCGCCAGCGCCACGACGCTGCGCTCGGCCCGCCGGCAGACGGTGCGCGCGAAGTGCGCGGCCGCGGCGGCGCGCGTGCCGCCCGGGAGGATGAACTCCTTGAGCGGCGCGAGCTCGCGGTTCCACTCCTCCACCCACCGCTCCAGGCGCTCGACCTGCGGCTCGCCGAGCAGCCGGTGTCCCGGAATGCTCACTTCGCCGCCCAGGTCGAAGAGATCGTGCTGCACGTCGAGGAGCGCTTCGCGCACCTCGCCGGGCAGCGCTTCGGCGAGCAGCATGCCGAGCGCGCTGTTCAGCTCGTCGATGTCGCCGAGCGCCTGCACCCGCGGCGAGGATTTCGGCACGCGAGAGCCGTCGCCGAGGCCGGTCTCGCCCGCGTCCCCGGTGCGCGTGGTGATCTTCGAGAGACGATGCGCCATCTAGCGATTTTGCTTCTTCACGACGCGGCTCGCCACCTCGCCGCTCGCGAGGCGCGTCGACAGCAGCTCCCCGTCGCGCGCCGTGCGCGCGTCGCGCAGCACTTGTCCGGCGGCGTTGCGCGTAATGCTGTAGCCGCGCGCGAGCACCGCCGCGGGATCGAGGCCGGCGAGGCTCGCGGCAAGCCGCGCGAGCGCCGCCTCGGCGCGGTGCAGCCGGTGCGAGAGCGTGAAGGCGAGGCGTGCGCGCAGCTGCTCGAGGAGCCGCTCGGCGTTGCGCAGCCGCTCGGCGGGATGCACCAGGCGGCGCGCGGCGCCGTCCAGGGCCTGCGCGGCGTACTGCAGGTGGCGGCGCATCTCGCGCGAGATGCAGCGCGCGCACTCCGTGGTCCTGAGGAGCAGCTCTCTTCGGGAGATCACGGCAAGCTCGGCGGCGGCGGTGGGAGTCGGCGCGCGCCGATCGGCGGCAAAGTCGGCGATCGTGAAGTCGCTCTCGTGCCCGACGCCGACGACGACGGGGATGGCGCAGGCGCGCAGCGCGCGCGCCACCCTCTCCTCGTTGAAGGCCCACAGGTCCTCGATCGAGCCGCCGCCGCGCACGAGCAGCAGGAGGTCGCATTCGGCGCGCGCACTTGCGCGCGCGAGCACGGCCGCGATGCGCTCGCTCGCGCCTTCGCCCTGCACCGGCACCGGATAGACGATCACCGCGACCGCCGGGTTGCGGCGCGCGAGCGTGGTGAGGACATCGCGCAGCGCCGCCGCGGCACGCGAGGTGACGACCCCGATCGCGCGCGGATGCTCGGGCAGCGGCCGCTTCAGCCGCTCCTCGAAGAGCCCCTCGGCGGCGAGGCGGTCCTTGAGGCGCAGGAAGCGCTCGTAAAGCGGCCCGAGGCCCGCCGGGCGAACCGCCTCGACG
Organism: Burkholderiales bacterium; assembly: GCA_036274735.1. GTDB lineage: Bacteria > Pseudomonadota > Gammaproteobacteria > Burkholderiales > SG8-39 > SCGC-AG-212-J23. Next base: position 15,205 of record DASUFD010000124.1, on the reverse strand, counting down.
GTGAGCTGGAAGCGCCCGCGCGGCTCGTAGAGCGTGACGAGGGCACGCGCCTCGACCTGCATGCCTTCGCGAAGCTCGCCGGCGAGGAGCGCGGCGCGGCTGCGAAACATCACGCAGTCCACCTGCGCGCCGCGATCCTTGAGCGTGAAGTAGCAATGCCCGGACGGCGCGCGACTGAAGTTGGAAAGCTCGCCCGCCACCCAGGCGAGCGGGAAGCGGCGCTCGAGCGTGTCGCGCACGCTGCGCAGCAATTGCGAGACGGTGAGGACGCCGCCCGCCGCCGCGCCCGGCCGGCCCGGCAATTCGTTCTCCATCGGCGCGCCGAGCCTACACTATTCACAAGGGCGCACAGGACACCGCGCGCGGCGCCCCGGATATGGCGTGGAGCCCGATTCTTTTGCCTAACTCCATGTTTCCGACCGGGAAAACGCTGCTCAATTTTTGATCGCAACCGTCTTGGGCGCTGCGTTGGCAGGGCCCGACGCTGCTATCCAGCGACAATCCACATCCTTATCCACAGCTTTTTGTGGATATCGCGAAATCCACTACATCCTGCCGCCGACGCGCGGCATCCGGGCGGCGCTTTTTGCGCCGCGCCAACTTGCCGCTGCGCGAGCCTTTGCCGTACATTCGCCCGGCTGCAGCGGCGTGCGCCGCCATAACACGAAGGGAAAGAGTTGTTCGCAATCCTGCAGGCCGCCGGCTGGCCGATCTGGTTTCTTCTCGCCGCCTCGATCATCGCCCTTGCCCTCATCATCGAACGCGCCTTCTCCCTGCGCGCGCGCCGCATCATCCCGCCGACGCTGCTCGAGCAGGTCGTGTCGGTGTACCGCCGGCACGGCGTCTCCGAGGAGGTGCTCGACAAGCTCGCCAAGGACTCGCCGCTCGGCGCGGTCCTCGCCGCCGGCCTGCGCAACTACAAGAGCTCGCGCTACGTGATGAAGGAGGCGATCGAGGAGGCCGGGCGCGCCGTGGCGCACGACCTCGAGCGCTTTCTCACGACGCTCGGCACCATCGCCACCGCCGCGCCGCTGCTCGGCCTCTTCGGCACGGTGATCGGCATGATCGAGATCTTCGGCTCGCAGTCGCCGGGCAGCGCCAACCCGCAGCAGCTCGCGCACGGCATCTCCATCGCGCTCTACAACACCGCTTTCGGCATCGCCATCGCCATCCCTTCGCTCATCTTCTACCGCCACTATCGCAACAAGGTGGACAGCTTCGTCGTGGAGATGGAGCTGCAGGCGTCCAAGCTGGTCGACATCCTGCACGGGGAGCGGACCGATTTTGCGCCGGTGAAAGCCTGAGGTGAATTTCCAGCGCGGGCGCGAGAAGGAGCCGCTCGAGATCAACCTCGTACCGCTCATCGACGTGATGATGGTGATCCTGATCTTCCTCATGATCACCACCACGTACAACAAGTACAACGAGCTCGCCATCAACCTGCCGAGCGCGCAGGCGGACAAGCAGCCCGAGCACCCGACGGAGATCGACGTGCTGGTGAGCGCGCAGGGCCAGTACGTGGTGAACCGCCGCCCCACGCCGTACCGCGGCGTCGAGCCGCTCGCCGACGAGCTGCGGCGCGCGGCGGGCGCGGCCAAGGAGCCGGTGGTGGTGATCAGCGCCGACGCGCGAGCGACGCACCAGTCCGTGGTGCGGGTGATGGAAGCGGCTCGGCTCGCCGGCATTACCCAGATCACCTTCACCACGCAGTCGGCGAAGTAGTGAAGCACTGGAGCCGCCGCGGCGCGCTCGCGTGGCTGCTCTGGCCGGTGAGCCTCCTCTTCGGTGTCGTGGTTTTCCTCAGGAAAGCTTTTACTAGAAGGCGGCGTGTCGGCATTCCGGTGATCGTCGTCGGCAACATCGTTGCCGGCGGGAGCGGCAAGACGCCGCTCGTGCTCTGGATCGCCGAGCACCTGCGCGCGAACGGCTGGCATCCGGCGATAGTTTCACGCGGCTATCCGATGAAGATCGCCCCCCCGCGCGCCGTCACCCTCGTGTCGGATCCGGCCGAGGTCGGCGACGAGCCGGTGCTGCTCGCGCGCCGCAGCGGCTGCCCGGTGTGGGTGGGCGTCGATCGACTCGCCGCGATCCTCGCGCTGCGCGAGCGCCACCCCGAGGTCGACGTGGTCGTGCTCGACGACGGCCTGCAGCACTATCGCCTGGCGCGCGATCTCGAGATCGCGGTGGTCGACGCGCGCGGCTTCGGCAACGGCTTCCTGCTGCCCGCCGGGCCGCTGCGCGAGCCGCGGCTGCGGCTGCGCTTCGTGGACGCGGTGGTATCCCACGAGGCCCCGGTTAGCGGCCACGCGATGACGCTGGAAGGCAGCGAGTTCCATCGCATGACCGACTCGCGCGAGCGGCGCAGCGCGGCCGACTTCCCGGGGCGCAAGGTGCACGGCGTCGCCGGCATCGGCGACCCGGACCGTTTCTTCCGCCACCTCGCGCGCCTGGGCCTCGAGCCGCTGCCGCATCCGTTCCCCGACCATCATCCCTTCCGCGCCGAGGAGCTCGAGTTCGGCGACGCCCTGCCGGTCGTGCTCACCGAGAAGGACGCGGTAAAATTGCGCGCCGTCGCGCGAGCGCATTGGTGGGTGCTGCCGGTCACGGCCCGCCTCGATGCCGCGTTCGGCGACTGGCTCACACGGAGGCTCGATGAGTTCCGCGGTCGATCCAAGGCTGCTTGAGATCCTTGTCTGCCCGCTGTGCAAGGGCAAGCTCGTCTTCACCCGGAACGAGCTGATCTGCCGCGCCGACCGGCTCGGCTACCCCGTCAAGGACGGCATCCCGGTGATGCTCGAAGAGGAGGCGCGCAAGCTTCCCCCCGAAGAAGAAGTGGCTTGAGCTTTCAGGTCATCATCCCGGCGCGCTACGGCTCGACGCGTTTCCCGGGAAAGGCGCTCGCCGACATCGCCGGAAGACCGATGGTCGTGCGGGTGTGCGAGCGCGCGGCGGCGAGCGGTGCCGCCGCGGTGCACGTCGCCACCGACGACGATCGCATCGGCGATGCGGTCAAGCAGCACGGCTTCGCGGTCGTGGCGACGCGCACCGATCATGTCTCGGGCACCGACCGCATTGCCGAGGCGGTGTCCACCCTGCGGCTCCCCGACGACGCGCTCGTCGTCAACGTGCAGGGCGACGAGCCGCTCGTCGAGCCGCGCCTCATCGCCGCGGTGGCCGCGCGGCTCGAAGAGCGGCCCTTCGCCAGCATGGCGAGCGCCTGCCACGCCATCGCCGACGAGGTCGACGCGGGCAATCCAAACATCGTCAAGGTGGTGCTCGACACCGAGGGCTATGCGCTGTACTTCTCGCGCGCCCGGATTCCCTATCCGCGCGAGCCCGGCACGCCGAGCTACCGCCATGTCGGCCTCTACGCGTATCGCGTCGGCTTCCTGAAGAAGTACGCGAGCCTGCCGGTGGCGCCGATCGAGCGGGCGGAGGCGCTCGAGCAGCTGCGTGCGCTCTGGCACGGGCATCGCATCGCCCTCGTGGTGAGCGAGGCGGCGAGCCCGCCGGGCGTCGATACCCGCGAGGACCTCGAGGCGGTCCTTAGAATGTGGCGATGAGGCTGATCCTTCTCGGCCCACCGGGCGCCGGCAAAGGCACCCAGGCGGCCTTCATCCGCGACGTTTTCGGCATTCCGCAGATTTCCACCGGTGACATGCTGCGCGCCGCCGCCGCCGCCGGCAGCCCGCTCGGCCTCGAGGCAAAGAAGCTCATGGATGCCGGGAGCCTCGTCTCCGACGCGCTGATCATCGAGCTCGTGCGCCAGCGACTCGCCCAGCCCGATGCGGCGCGCGGCTACCTGCTCGACGGCGTGCCGCGCACGCTGCCGCAGGCCGAGGCGCTGCGCCGCGCCGATGTCGGGCTCGACTACGTGCTCGAGATCGACGTGCCGGAGGACGAGCTCGTCGCGCGCATGAGCGGGCGGCGCGTGCACGCAGCCTCCGGACGCAGCTACCACGTGAAGTTCAACCCGCCGAAGGTCGAGGGCAGGGACGACGTGACCGGCGAGCCGCTCGTGCAGCGCAAGGACGACGAGGAGGCTACCGTGCGGCACCGCATCGAGGTGTACGAGAAGGAAACGCGTCCGCTCGTCGAGTACTACGCGCGTTGGGCGGCCTCGCACGATGCGGCGGCGCCGAAGCTGCGCAGGATCTCCGGGCTCGGCTCGGTCGGCGAGATTCGCAGCCGCGTTCTCGCCGCGCTGCGCTGATGCGATTTGCGGCTCTGCGCTAAATCGCCGCTCCGCTGCGATAGAATTCGACCCCTTTCGGGGAGAACACCATGTCCGCTGGCTTGATATTCGCGCTCGCCTGCGCGGTCCTCGCGATTCTTTACGGCCTCTGGCAGATCGGCCGCATCCTGCGCCTGCCCGAAGGCAACGAGCGCATGCGCGAGATCTCGGGCGCGGTGCGCGAAGGCGCGATCGCCTATCTCAAGCGCCAGTACACGACCATCGCGCTCGTCGGCGCGGTGCTCTTCCTCGCCATGGGGTTCACGCCGGCGCTCGGCTGGCCGACCGCCTTCGGCTTCCTGATCGGCGCGCTGCTCTCCGGCGCCTGCGGCATCATCGGCATGAACATTTCGGTTCGCGCGAACGTCCGCACCGCGGAAGCGGCGCGCGTGGGCCTGAACGACGCGCTGCAGGTCGCGTTCAACGGCGGCGCGATCACCGGGCTGCTGGTCGTCGGGCTGGGCCTCCTCGGCGTCGCCGGGTACTTCGCGCTGCTCTACGCCAACGCGGTCGACCGCGCCGACCTCGCGCACGTCATCCACCCGCTGGTGGGCCTCGGCTTCGGCGGCTCTCTGATCTCGATCTTCGCCCGTCTTGGCGGGGGCATCTTCACCAAGGGCGCCGACGTCGGCGCCGACCTGGTCGGCAAGGTCGAGGCGGGCATTCCCGAGGACGATCCGCGCAATCCGGCGGTGATCGCCGACAACGTCGGCGACAACGTGGGCGACTGCGCCGGCATGGCCGCCGACCTCTTCGAGACCTACGCCGTGACGATCATCGCCACCATGCTGCTCGGCGCGCTGATGGTCAAGACTACGAGCGCCGCGGCGCTCATTTATCCGCTCGTCCTCGGCGGCTTCGCCATCATCGCTTCCATTGTCGGCACCTGGTTCGTCCGCGCGCGCCCGGGCGACAGGAACGTCATGCCGGCGCTCTACAAGGGGCTCATCGTCTCGGGTGTGATCGCGCTGCTCGCGGCGATCCCGATCACGTTCTACGTCATGGGCGACGTGGTGAAGACCGTGCCCTTCGACATCGGCGGCAGCCTGCGCACCATCACGGTGTGGCACCTCTACGGCACCGTCGTGGTCGGCATGGCGCTGACCGGCTTCCTGGTATGGATCACCGAGTACTACACCGGCACCGACTTCAAGCCGGTACAGCACGTGGCAAGCGCGAGCGTCACCGGCCACGCGACCAACATCATCGCCGGCCTCGGGGTGTCGATGAAATCCACGGCTTGGCCGGTGCTCGCCGTTTGCGTGGCAATCGGCCTGTCCTACTGGCTCGCCGGCCTTTACGGCATCGCCATCGCCGCGACCTCGATGCTCTCCATGGCGGGCATCATCGTCGCGCTCGACGCGTACGGGCCGATCACCGACAACGCGGGCGGCATCGCCGAGATGGCCGATCTCCCCGACTCGGTGCGCGAGATCACCGACCCGCTCGACGCGGTGGGCAACACCACCAAGGCGGTCACCAAGGGCTACGCCATCGGCTCGGCGGGCCTCGCCGCGCTGGTGCTCTTCGCCGACTACACCCATGCGCTCGAGTCCGCGGGGCACAGCTACACCTTCGACCTCTCCAACCACATGGTGATCATCGGCCTGCTGATCGGCGGCCTGGTGCCCTACCTCTTCGGCGCGATGGCGATGGAGGCGGTAGGACGCGCTGCGGGCGCGGTCGTGCTCGAGGTACGCCGGCAGTTCAAGGAGATCGCGGGGATCATGGAAGGGAAGGCGAAGCCCGAGTACGGGCGCGCGGTCGACATGCTGACGCGGGCGGCGATCCGCGAAATGATGCTGCCCTCGCTGCTCCCGGTCCTGGTGCCGATCGTGGTCGGCCTGATCCTCGGGCCGCAGGCGCTCGGCGGCGTGCTGATGGGCACCATCGTCACCGGCATCTTCGTTGCCATCTCGATGACGACCGGCGGCGGCGCCTGGGACAACGCCAAGAAGTACATCGAGGACGGCCACCACGGCGGCAAGGGCTCCGACGCGCACAAGGCGGCGGTGACCGGCGACACCGTGGGCGACCCCTACAAGGACACCGCCGGCCCCGCCGTCAACCCGCTCATCAAGATCATCAACATCGTCGCGCTGCTGGTCGTGCCCTTGATGGTCTGATCCGGGGACGCATCTTGCTTCCGCGCCGGGCATGCGGACCCCCAGCGCCGACTACGTTCCCCCCGACCCGACGCAGATCGAGCTCAATCCGGAGGCGATCGACTATTGGTCGCGCACGCTCGAGATGGACGCCGACAAGATCCGCAACGCGGTCCGCAAGGTTGGCCCGGGGCTCGAAAAGGTGAAACAGGAGCTCGGCATCGCCGGCGTGTAAGTCGCGGATTAGCTGTTATAATCCGCGCCCTTCCTGGTCGCACCGCTACGCATGGCGAGTCGGCCTAAAACCCATGGGAAAAGGAGTCCAACCGGACATGCGCCATTACGAGATCGTTTTCATCGTCCATCCCGACCAGAGCGAGCAGGTGCCGCAGATGGTCGAGCGCTACAAGGGCCTGATCGCAGCCCGCAACGGCACGGTGCATCGCCTGGAGGACTGGGGACGCCGCCAGCTCGCCTACCCGATCGCCAAGGTGCACAAGGCGCACTACGTGCTCATGAACATCGAGTGCGACAACGAGACGCTCGCCGAGCTCGAGCACTCCTTCAAGTTCTCGGACGCGGTGCTGCGCCACCTCATCGTCAAGATGACGAAGGCCGTCACCGCGCCCTCGCCGATGATGAAGGAGGAGAAGTCCAAGTCGCTGATGGAAGGACGCTCCGGCGAAGTGCGATCCGAGGCGGCGGCCCCTGAACCGGCTAGAGCTGAGCGGCCGGCTGCTTGAGCTCGGGACGCTGCGCCACACGCCCGGCGGCCTCGCTGCCATCGACTTCAAGGTCGTGCACGAGTCCGAGCAGGACGAGGCGGGCGGCCGGCGCAAGGTGAGCGCCGAGATCGCCGCGGTGGCCTTCGAGGCGCAGGCGCGGCTGCTCGCCGTTCGCCCGCTCGGCGCCGAGCTGAAGCTCCAGGGGTTCCTCGCGGCGAAGAGCCGGCGCTCCAAGAGACTGATACTGCACGTGACGAACATCGAATTCTCGCAAGGAAAGGAAACGCAAGATGCCCCCGCCCCGCAGAGGTAAAGGCAAAGGGAAGTTCGGCAAGGACAAGAAGGACCGCGGCCAGCGGGCGCTCTTCCGGCGCCGCAAGTTCTGCCGCTTCACCGCGGAGAAGGTCGAGTGGATCGACTACAAGGACATCGAGGTCCTGAAGGACTTCGTCAACGAGACCGGCAAGATCATCCCGGCGCGCATCACCGGGACGGCGGCCGGCTACCAGCGGCAGCTCTCCGACGCGATCAAGCGCGCGCGCTTCCTTGCGCTTCTGCCCTACACCGACCTGCACTGAGAGGCCGAGCATGCAAGTGATCCTGATGGAGAAGGTGGCGAACCTGGGAGAGCTGGGCGAGGTCGTGAAGGTGAAGGACGGCTTCGCGCGCAACTTCCTCATTCCCCAGGGAAAGGCGAAGCGGGCGACCGAGGCCAACCTGAAGGCGTTCGAGGCGCGCCGGGCCGAGCTCGAGAAGGCGCAGGCCGAGGCGCTCGCCAAAGCGAAGGAGCGCGCCGCGAAGCTCGAAGGCCTGACGCTGCAGATCGTGCAGAAGGCGGGGCCCGACGGGCGGCTGTTCGGCTCGGTCACCAACTACGACATCGTCGAGGCGCTCGAGAAGCAGGGCCACGAGGTCGAGCGCTCGCACATCCGCATGCCGCAGGGGCCGCTCAAGCAGGTGGGCGACTTCCCGATCCAGATCTCGCTGCACACCGACGTCAACGTCGGCATCACGGTTTCGGTGGTCGGCGAGAGCTGAGCGTCGGCGGCCGGAGCGAGGAGCGAGGAGGGGCCGGCGACGGCCCCTTTTTCGTTTTTTCTGTGGCTTTTTCGCAGCCCGCGTTGTCAAGAAAATTAGTTTTGTTTTCTACAGTATCATCCACAACGTATCGACAGACTGCGCACAGGTAATCCACAGCGTCGCGGGGCGCCACGCCCCGACTGTTCAAATATTCGGCAGCGCGGCGCGCGCATCTCGTCCGAGAGCCCGATGTTTCGACTTGTCGAATCGAAATCGCTCCTCGATCCCTATCATCTGCGGCCGGGGAGGTAACTAAAAGAATGGCCGTCCTGCAGCAAGTCGCGCGTCCGGAAGGCGCCGATCAGCAGCTGGTAGCGCTGCGCGTCCCGCCGCATTCGGTGGAGGCCGAGCAGTCGCTGCTCGGCGCGCTGCTCATCGACAATTCCGCGTTCGACCGCGTCGCCGACGTGGTCTCGGGCGAGGACTTCTACCGCGACGATCACCGCCGGATCTGGCGCCACGTTGCACGGCTGGTGGAGGCGAGCCGACCGGCCGACGTGGTCACCGTCGCCGAATCGATCGAGGCGAGCGAGGACAAGGACAAGACCGGAGGTCCGACCTACCTCGCGGCGCTCGCCCAGAACACGCCGAGCTCGCTCAACGTGCGCCGCTACGCCGAGCTGGTGCGAGAGCGCGCGGTGCAGCGGCGCCTCGCGCAGGTCGCCACCGAGATCGCCGAGACCGCGCTCGCGCCGACCGGCAAGGAGGTCGGCCAGCTCCTCGACGAGGCCGAGTCGAAGATCTTCCAGATCGCCGAGTCCGGGGCGCGCAGGGACCAGGGGCTGATCGGCATGAGCCCGATCCTCGCCGGCGTGTTCGAGCGCATCGACCACCTGCACAGCCAGGAGAATCCCTCCGACATCACCGGCGTCCCCACCGGCTTCGTCGACCTCGACCAGAAGACCGCCGGCCTGCAGCCGGGCGATCTCATCATCGTCGCCGGCCGCCCGTCGATGGGCAAGACCGCCTTCGCGCTCAACATCGCCGAGCACGTCGCGCTGCATCCGAGCGTGCGCCTGCCGGTCGCCGTCTTCAGCATGGAGATGAGCGCGAGCCAGCTCGCGCTGCGCATGCTCTCCTCGATCGCCAGGATCGACCAGCACAAGCTGCGCACCGGGCGGCTCTCGAACGAGGAATGGCCGCACCTCACCGACGCGATCGACAAGCTGAACGACACCTCGATCCACGTCGACGAGACGCCGGCGCTGAATGCGCTCGAGGTGCGCGCGCGCGCGCGTCGCCTGAGGCGCGAATACGGCAAGCTCGGCCTCGTGGTGGTCGACTACCTGCAGCTCATGTCGGCCTCCAGCCAGGGCGAGAACCGCGCCACCGAGATCTCGGAAATCTCGCGCTCGCTCAAGGCGCTCGCCAAGGAGCTCGAGGTGCCGGTGATCGCGCTCTCGCAGCTCTCGCGCGCGGTGGAGCAGAGGAACGACCGCCGGCCGATGATGTCGGACCTGCGCGAGTCCGGGGCGATCGAGCAGGACGCGGATGTCATCCTCTTCATCTACCGGGACGAGGTGTACTTTCCGGAGAAGGAGGAGGCCAAGGGCCGCGCTGAGGTGATCATCGGCAAACAGCGGAACGGCCCCATCGGCCGCATCGACCTCACCTTCCTCGGCCGCTTTACCCGCTTCGCCAACTTCCAGGACCCCAACGCCTACTGAAAGGGGTCAGGACCCTTTTAGTGCCGGCGGGTGATGGACACCGGCGCCGGATTGCGCTTTACTGCCTGCTTCGGGGGAGCAGTGCAAAGACGACGCATCCTTCTTTGGCTGGGCGTGGGCACGGTGGCATCCGCGGCCCTTGCGCAGCTTTTGCCGGAGCAGCCTCGCCATGGCGCATCGTCTGCCCGTCGGCAGGTTTCCGCGCCGCTCGCATCGCCGCATCCCGCAAGTGAGCGCTTCGCCTCGCTCCCCGGCCGGGAGTCGATAGGCAAGGCGAGGGGAGAGCTCTTCGCCTCGCGCTCCTGGGCACCGCCGGCGCCGGCTCGCACTACGGCTGCGCGCGCTGCGGCTCCCCAAGTCCCGGACAAGCCGGCGGCGCCGCCGAACCCCTATCGCGTCGCCGGGCAGGTGGTCGCGGAAGATGGCATGCGGATCGTGCTCGCGAAAGGCGACCGGGTCTTCCAGGTGCGCCCGGGCGAGACGCTGGAGGGCGGCTTCCGCGTCGACGCGATCGCTCCCCACTCCGTCACCTTTACATACGTGCCGCTCGGCCTGAAGCAGGAGGTTGCCATTGCCGGCACGGCGCTCGACTTGGCCTCGGGCGCGAACGACGCTTCGCCTCGCCCCGCCGCCCAGCCTCCGCAGCCCGCGCAGCCGGAGCCGCGCCTCGCGCAGCTTCGCTTCGAGGGGCCGCAGCAGGTGCGCGCCGGCACGCCTTTCGACGTGGCGCTCAAGCTCACCTCGCCGCAGCCGCTGCGCGCGGTGCCGATGCAGCTCACCTACGACGCGAAGCGCCTCAAGCCGCTCGCCGTGCACGCCGGCGATCTCTTCGCCGGCGGCAATTTCACCTATCGCGTCAACCCGAGCGGCTCCATCTTCGTGGGCGCCTCGGGCAACAGCCACATCGCCGCCGATACCAAGTTCCTCGTCGTGACCTTCCGTCCGATTGCCTCCGGGCCGGCGGAGCTGAAGGTGTCCTCGCTTCTCCTGCAAGGCGCTGCCGGGCGCACCATCGTGCACGAGCCGCCGCAAGCTTTCCGCGCGGCGATCGTTCAGTAGCTTCTGGCTAGGCTGCTTTCGGCTCGGCCGGTTGCGCACCCGGCTCCAGGCCCGCGATGAAGCCGCGCAGGAAGGAAATGAACGCCTCGCTGCCGCGAGGCAGCTTGCGCGAGCGCTTGGCGATCCAGTAGAGCGTGCCGCAGACCGCAGGCTCGGTGAGCGCGTAAACCGCGAGGTTGCGCTTGCCGCAGGCCGCGGCGGCGAAAGACGGGACTACGGCGACGCCGGCGCCGACCTCGACCATGGCGATCTGCGTCTCCAGGTAGTTGCACAGCACTTCCGCAGGCGCGCGCCGCCCGGCGTTGCGCAGGGAGTGATCGACGAGCTGCTGCACCGGGTTCTCGCGGCGGTAGCCGACGAGCCGCATACGCGCGACGTCGACCCAGCGCACCGGCTCGTCGAGCGGCAGCGAGCGCGCGGCGACGAGCACGAGCGGAAAGGCGACGAGCGGCGTCTTTTGCACGCCGGCGAGGTTGTGCTCGCTCGCCGAGAGCGCGATATCGAGCTCGCCCGACTGCACCATCTGCGTGAGCACGGGTAGCTCGGCGTCGACCAGGCGCACCTCGAGCCCCGCGCCCGCGGCGGCGAAGCGGGCGATCGCCTGCGGCAGCACGTCGGCGGCGACGAAAGGCGTGGCGCCCAAACTCAGGCGCGCTTCGCCGGCGCTCATCGAGCGGCCGATGCTCGAGGCCGCGGCTTCGAGCTCGAGCAGGCTGCGGTCGGCGACCGGCAGGAAGCGCGAGCCGAACTCGGTGAGCACCACCTTGCGCGTGGTGCGCTCGAAGAGCCGGAAGCCGAGCTGCTCCTCGAGCTCGCGCACCAGCACGCTCATCCCCGACTGCGTGATGAAGAGCTGCTCCGCGGCGCGCGAGAAGCTCTGATAGCGGGCTGTGAGCAGGAACGCCTTCAGCTGCCGGGAGGTGATATTCATGCGCAAGAGCGATGAACCGATGAATGAATCGAATAAAAGGCGTCGCATCAAATCCTATCAAGGAAAGCGTGACCTCGGGACCCGGCGCATCGGCATTTCGCTTTGAAGGGATTCAAGAAATTACCGGATACTGGGTAGTGCACGTAGCGGCGAGAAGGGGGCGGTTCCGGCGCCCGCCCGATTCATGACCCCGGCTGATGAGCGTCTGCCATCAATCGCCGTCGCCTTCGGTACCAGAATGTTTTCGACAAGGCTTCCGCGCCGGCAGGCGCATTCTGGAGGAGGCAATCATGTCGTCGAACGGCAATCGGACCCGGCACGCCCTCTCGGGCGCTGCCATGGCCGCTCTCGCGCTGGCCGTCGGCAGCGCGTACGCGATCAGCCAGAGCGGCGAGCAGCAGAACATGCGGCGCGTGGGGCACGTCGATCTGCAGGGACGCGAGGCCTACCAGCCGAACGTCATCACTTATCCCGACGGTCGCGTGATTGCCTTCGCGGGCACGCATGGCGGCACGCACCCCAATCCGCTCAACGGCGGCGCGCTGGAGCCGAACGGAACGATGGTCGTCGACATCACCGACCCGGCCAAACCGGTCGAGTTGTTCCACATTCCGCGCACGACAGGGACGACGGGCACGAACCAGATGGCGCGCATGTGCAAGGGCAGCGATCTGGGCGGCGGACTCCCGTCGAACAGCGTCTACCTGATGCGCAACTACGGGCGCGGCTACGAGACATACGACGTCAGCGATCCGAAGCACCCCGTATTTCTCGCGAGCACCGAGCAGAACGCGGCGATCGGCCCGATGCCGGTGACGCACAAGCAGTGGTGGGAGTGCAAGAGCGGCATCGCCTACCTGCCGGGCAGCAGGACGAGCGACGGGTATGCGCAGCGGCAATCCATGGTCATCGTCGATTGGCACGATCCGCGCGTGCCGCCGACCTATATTCGCACTTTCACGCTCCCGGGCGGCGAGCCGGGAGGCACGGGTGCGACTTCGCTGCACGGGGCGATCAGCACGGAAGACCATTTTCCCGGCCGGAACCGCGTCTATGCCGCCTGGGGCGTCGGCAGCAACGGCGTGATCCAGATCCTCGACCGGCACAAGCTGCTCACCACGCCCGACAGCGATAACGTCACGCCGGTGGTGGGACGGCTCGACATGTCTCCGGACCAGGGCGGTCACACCACGATGCCGGTAATCGGGATGAAGCCGAAGAGCCTGCAGTGCTTCGCTCGGTTCACCACACGCGACATTCTGGTCGTGAGTTCGGAGGCGACGGCGAACCAGTGCAACGAGGCGCCGCACTGGGCCTTCACCGTGGACATGACGACCGAGAGCAAGATGTGGAATCTCGCGACGATGTGGGTGGACCCGCGTGCGGGCGAGAAATATCCGCGCGGCAACTACTGCAACCGCCTCACGCGCTTCGGCGTGCATTCGAGCGAGGAGAACTTCGACAACCCGTACTATGGCAGGTTGACCTTCCTCGCCTACTTCGCGGGCGGCGTGCGCGCCTGGGACATCCGCGAGCCGCAGGAGCCGGTGGAAGTGGGCTTCTATGTGAGCGAAACCAATGCCAACGTCACGAGCCCGGTGGGCGGGTACATGAACAACAACGTCGAAGTCGACGACCGCGGCTACATCGTCACCGTCGACCGCATCGGCGCCGGGATGGATATCCTCGAGCTGTACGGCAAGGCGAAGCAGATCGGCCTCGGCCAGGCCGAGACTGAAGACTGCGTGAACCCGAACCTCGGCAGCGGCGGCGGCGGAGGCGACTGAGCCTTTCTCGCAATAAAGCACGAAAGGCGGCCTTCGGGCCGCCTTTTTATTTGCGCGCTACGGCTTGGGAATCCCGGCCGCGAACCAGCGGTTGCCGCCATTGAGGATGAGCAGGACCGGCGTGTCGCAGACGCTCGGGGGCGGGGGATCGAGCACGTCGTCGATGCGGAAGTCGCCGTTCGCCTCGAGCGGCACTGCACCCGAGCCGTGCTCGCTCGGCGCGGCGGCGGGCCCGCAAAAGAGCGTGGCGTGCACCGCCTGGCCGCCGGCCGTGCCGATGCCCGCGCCACCGGCGAGGAGCAGGCCGCGTCCGTCGACGACAATGCGTCCGTCGCTGCGCACGTCGGCGGCGAGGCGCTCGATCACCCAGGGAAAGCCGCCCGGCGCCATGCCGCGCACATTGTTGAGCACAGGTGTCAGCGGGTCGCCGGTGGCAGTGGCGACCGGAATGACGCCGATGCCGCCGTCGAAGCGGACGAGCCGGTCGTCGGCCTGTGAAACGACGGAATAATTCAGCGCGGCGACGAGCGCTGCAGCGAGCACGTGCTGCTTCATGAGCTTCCTCCCATTCGCAAGTTGAACTGCTGAGCGAACAGGAGAAAGCGCGCGCTATTCCTTCACGGCGTGCACTCGTGCGCCATCGGAATATTCCCTGCTCGATGAACCACGCTTACTGCGCAAGGAACTGCCCTGCCTGTTGCGCGATGATGGCGTGCAGCGCGCGTGTCGGGTGGATGCCGTCCCAGAATGCGCGCTCATCCGGATTCCGGCATTTGTACGGCGCGATATCGGGCGTGATGCATGGTGTAGTGACATCGGCCAAGCCGAAGTCCGATGGGTGTGTGGAGACGTTCTTGATCAGCTCATAAAGGTCGAACGGGCGAATTTCAACTCCAGGCAGGCTGCCTTGCAGCATCGTCACCACGCCGGCGAGGTTCTCGTTGAACTTCTGCGTCGCGAGATCTGCTGCCCCGCCGAGGCCCGAGATTCCCGGGAACGCGGGCTCGAGCGCGCGCACGGAAGGCAGCAAGCCGATGCTCGGCACGTTCACCACGAAGAACTTCCTCGCACCCGCCTGGTAGAGCCTGGAAACCTCGGTGAAGATCGACTTCAGGCTTTCGCCGACGAGCGTCTGATCTCCGGTGAAGAGCGCATCCCGAATATCGTTGCCGCCGAATTCGATCACGTACAGCGCATCGGACGGCGCGTCCTGCCGGCCGAGGTCGGCAAGGAAATGGCTCACCTGATCCGGAAGGTCGAACCCTTGCCCCTTGTCGTACGCGCGTGCGCCCGCCACCGCATAATTGGCTGCTGGAGAAGCGCCGGGACGCCAGGCCGGGCCGGCATTCGAAGCGACGCCCAGCGACTTCGCCAGGTCTTCGATCCAGGTCGAACCGTTCGACAGGTGGTGGCCACCCACGGCGTAGGCCGAGTTGGGGACGAGAAATTGGTCGACGTCGTAGCTCGTCGGAACGTTGTTGGTCTGCGTCAACGCGAACAGGTTGCCCGGGTCCGACAAGCTGTCGCCGAAGATGACGAGCTGCGGCTGCCGGGCGTCGGCCCAGGCGAAGGTCGATGCGGCGAGAAGAAAGCTGAACAGGCCGGCGAGGAGCGGTC
>DASUFD010000123.1:0-3387 GCA_036274735.1 Burkholderiales bacterium | reverse complement strand
TAGGTCTCGATGCAGCCGGCGCGGCCGCAGTAGCAGCCTCGCAAAGGCAAGTCCTTTTCCGTGGGACCGGGCAGCGGGTTGTGGCCCCATTCGCCCGCGATGCCGTTCGGTCCGACCAGGACCTTGCCGTCGACGACGATGGCGCCGCCCACGCCCGTGCCGAGGATCACGCCGAAAACGACGCTCGCGCCCTTGCCCGCGCCGTCGACGGCCTCCGAGAGCGCGAAGCAGTTGGCATCGTTTTCGACCCTGATCTCTCTCCCCAGGGTGCGCTCGAGGTCCTGCTTGAGCGGCCTGCCGATGAGCCACGTGGAGTTGGCGTTCTTCACCAGCCCGGACATCCGCGAGAGCGCGCCGGGGATGCCGATGCCGACGCTGCCCTCCCCGGCTTCCGCTACCAGATCCTTTATGGCAAGCAGCGTGGCGAGGTAATCGCCCCGCGGCGTAGGGATGCGCTTGCGGAACACCTCGCGCGCATCCTCGAGCGCGATCGCCTCGATCTTCGTGCCGCCCACGTCGACGCCGATCCGCCGCATGATGCAACTATAAGGCGCGGGCGCAGGTCGAACGCCGATGCGCTAATATCGCGCCCCGCAAGAATGTATCTGCCAGACCCGACTCCCGAAAGCCCGCGCGCCGACGAGGCGATCGCGCAGCAAGTGGCGCGACGGCGCAGCTTCGCCATCGTCTCGCACCCGGACGCGGGCAAGACCACGCTCACCGAGAAGCTGCTGCTCTTCTCGGGCGCGATCCACATCGCCGGCACGGTGAAGGCGCGCAAGGCGAGCCGCTACGCGACCTCCGACTGGATGGAGATCGAGAAGCAGCGCGGCATCTCCGTGGCGAGCTCGGTGATGCAGTTCGAGTACCGCGGCTGCGTCGTCAACCTGCTCGACACGCCGGGGCACCAGGACTTCTCGGAGGACACCTACCGCGTGCTCACCGCGGTGGACGCCGCGCTCATGGTGATCGACGCCGCCAAGGGCGTCGAGCCGCAGACCCTGAAGCTCCTCGAGGTGTGCCGAGCGCGCCGCACGCCCGTCCTCACCTTCATCAACAAGCTCGACCGCGACGTGCGGCCGCCGCTCGAGCTCCTCGACGAGATCGAGTCCACGCTCGGCATGGCCGCGGCGCCGCTCACCTGGCCGATCGGCTCCGGGCGCGAGTTCCGCGGCGTGTTCGACTTCCGCTCCGAGCGCGTGCAACGCTTCGGCGAGGCCGCGCCCCCGCTCGAGGGTGCGATCTACGAGGAGGCGCGCGCCGAGGCGGAAACGGTGCTCGGCGCCGGCACGCGCTTCTCGCCGGCCGAGTTCCTCGCCGGTCGGCAAACGCCGGTCTTCTTCGGCTCGGCGCTCAACAATTTCGGCGTGAAGGAGATCCTCGACGCGCTGGTCGAGCACGCGCCGCCGCCCGCCCCGCGCTCGGGCGGCACGCGCATCGTCTCGCCGGCGGAGCCGCGGTTCTCGGGCGTGGTGTTCAAGATCCAGGCCAACATGGACCCGGCACACCGCGACCGCGTCGCCTTCGTGCGCGTATGCTCGGGCCGCTTCGTGCGCGGCATGCGGCTCACCAACTGCCGCACCGGACGCGAGCTGCGCACCGCCAACGCGGTGTCGTTCCTCTCGCAGCGGCGCGAAACGGTGGACGAAGCGTACGCCGGCGACATCATCGGCATTCCCAACCACGGCACCATCGCGCTCGGCGACACGCTGACCGAAGGCGAGGCGCTCGAGTTCGGCGGCCTCGCCTCCTTCGCGCCCGAGCTATTCCGCCGCGCCGAGCTCGCCTCGCCGATGAAGGCGAAGCAGCTGCGCACCGGCCTCGCGCAGCTCTCCGAAGAAGGCGCGATCCAGGTGTTCCAGCCCGAGTCGGGCGGCGCCCCGCTCCTCGCCGCGGCCGGCGCCCTGCAGTTCGACGTCGCCGCGCACCGCCTCGAGCACGAGTACGGCGTGCAGATGCGCCTCGTGCCCGTCGCGTACACGCTCGCGCGCTGGATCTCGTCGGCGGACGCGGCCGAGCTCGAGCGCTTCGTCGCGCGCCACGCGCACCAGGTGGCGACCGACGCCGCGGGCGCGCTCGCCTACCTGGCCGCGACCAAGGCGGAGCTGAGCGTCACCGAGGAGCGCTGGCCGGCGATCGCCTTCCACGCGCTGCGCGAGCACACCGGAAAAATTCGGGGTCAGGCACCGATTTCCTGAAGCTGCGCATTGCCGGAAATTGGTGCCTGACCCCGATTTCTCAGACCTTCTCGAATTTCGCCCGCTTGATGCGATCCATGTTCGTCCCCTCGATGCGGATGAGCTGGGTCGGCGCCTCGCGCCGCGGCGAATGCAGGTCGCGCTCGTTGTACAGGTGCGCGACGCCGGGCACGAGCTTGTAGGTGCGCAGCGCCTTGGCCTTGCCGGGCTTGTCGGCGGCCGGCTCGGCGACGCGCTCGTAGTCGGTCATCTGGGTCTCGCCTTTCGCCTGCCCGTAGATGGCCCAGGAGGGCCCGTGATCGTGCGGCGGCGAATCCTTGGCGCCGGTGTAGTTGTGGGCGAGGATGCAGAAGCCGAGCTCCGGGTCCTCGTAGAGCACGTGGCGCTCCGAGGTTTTGTCGTTCACGTTCGATGCGACGAACTCGCGGTCGCGCAGCGCCTGCTCGAGCATGGCGCAGACCTTGCGCCGCCCGGCAGGCCCGGGATCGGCTTTGAGAGTGTCGTGGCAGTCCTTGGCGAAGCGTTGCAGGTCCATCGGCGGGCTCCTCGGTATCGACTCGCTAGAATACTGCGGGGAGGCGGGCTTGGAGCATTTCGGCAGCTACGACTTCGTCATCGTCGGCGCGGGCAGCGCCGGCTGCCTGCTCGCCAATCGGCTGAGCCGCAACCCCGCCCACCGGGTCCTGCTCGTAGAGGCCGGCGGCCGCGACGATTACTTCTGGATCCCGATCCCGGTCGGCTACCTCTACACCATCGCCAACCCGCGCACCGACTGGTGCTATCGCACCGAGGCCGACGAGCACCTCGCGGGGCGCTCGATCCACTACGCGCGCGGCCGCGGCCTGGGCGGCTGCTCCTCGATCAACGCCATGATCTACATGCGCGGGCAGAAGGAGGACTGGGACTACTGGGCGTCGCTCGGCAACCGGGGATGGAGCTGGGAAGAGGTTCTGCCCCTGTTCAAGTCGCTGGAAGATTACGAGCGTGGCGCCGTGGAGGGCTATGGCGCGGGCGGCGAGCTGCGCGTCGAGGATCCGCGCGTGCGCTGGGACATCCTCGATGCCTGGCGCGCGGCGGCGCAGGAATGCGGCATCCCGCCGATCAAGGTCTTCAACAACGGCGACAACTTCGGCTGCGCCTACTTCCAGGTCAACCAGCGGCGCGGACGGCGCTGGAGCGCCACCAACGC
>DASUFD010000122.1:0-5551 GCA_036274735.1 Burkholderiales bacterium | reverse complement strand
TGCCCGTCGGCATCGGTACCTGGGCGGACACCCACGGCATCACCGAACCGGAAAGCGGCATCGTTGCTCGTGCTTCAGCCATCGAAGATCCTCCTTGGGCCCCAAAGTTTAGCACTCTGAATATCAGACTGCTAAAGTCGGGTTTTGTTCCGCGGTTGATGTGGAAGTGGAAGCGAGTACTGACATTTGGTAATTTGGCCCCCGCTTTCGCGGGGGCGACCGAGTTGTTTCTCCCTTCTAAGACGGCTCGATTTGCCGAAGGTGCCGCCCGACCGAGAGCTGGGCGCCGATCCAGCCGAGCAGGGCAGCGAAGCCGACCACCGAGGCGGCCTCGGCGAGCCCTAGGAAACGGAAGCGGAAGTCGGATCCATAGGACTCGGCCAAGGGGCGGATTTCGCCGTCGAGCAGCCAAAGGGCGAGGCCGACGATCGCCAGCGCCACCAGGCCGCCGGCTACGCCCTGCAGCAGGCCCGCGTAGTAGAACGGCCGGCGGATGAAGGCATCGCTCGCGCCGATCAGCTTCGACACTTCGATTTCCGCGCGCTGCGTGAGGATTTGCAGCCGGATGGTGTTGAAGGTCACCGCGACGAGGCCCACGCCGAGGAGGCCGGCCAGGATGGCGAGGGCGAGCTTGAGCGCGGCGGCGAGCGCGGCGAGGCGCCGCGCCCATACCGCGTCGGCCTGCACGCGCGACACGCCCGGCAGCCGCGCAAGGTCCGCGGCGAGCGCATCCACGGTCGCGCCGCGCGCCGTGAGGACGAACGCGTCGGGCAGCGGGTTGCGCCCGATCGCCGAGACCAGCTCGTCCACCCCTTCGATCGAGCGCATCTCCTTGAGCGCCTCCTCGCGCGGCACGAAGCGCAGCGCGGCGATGCGCGGGTCGCCGCGCAGCCGGCGCCCGAGCGCATCGGCGTCGGCCGGCTTCGCCTCATTCGACAGGAAGACCGAGATCTGCGGCTCGGGCGCGAGGCGCATGACGACGCCGGTGAGACTCGCGATCAGCGCATAGCCGCCGGCGGGCAGCGCGAGGGCGACGCCGATCACCAGGGTGTTCAACAGGCCGATTCTTCTCGCGCCCAGAGCGATGGCGCGGCGGTGCTGGCGCAGCCATGCCGTCATGCGATTTTCCCGTCCTCGAGGTGCAGGTGCCTGCCGCCGTAGCGCTCGACGAGCGCCCGGTCGTGCGTGGCGATCAGCACCGTGGCGCCGACGCGGTTGAACTCGACGAAGATGTCGACGATGCGGGCCGCCGATTCCTCGTCGAGGTTGGCGGTCGGCTCGTCGGCGATGAGCAGCGCCGGGCGGTTGACGACCGCTCGCGCGATGGCGAGCCGCTGCTGCTCGCCGCCGGAGAGCTGCACCGGGTTCGACTTCTCGCGCTCGGCAAGCCCGACCTTGGCGAGCGCCGCGCGCGCGCGCCGCGCGGCCTCCTTCGGCGTGTAGCTCGAGAAGGCGAGCGGCAGCATCACGTTGTCGAACACCGAGCGGTCGTAGAGCAGCTTCTGGTCCTGGAAGACGAGGCCGAGATTGCGCCGCAGGTAGGGAACCGCACTGCGCTTGAGCGCCGCCACGTTCTGCCCGCCGACCAGCACCGAGCCGCTGCTCGGCCGCTCGATGGCCGGGATGAGCTTGAGCAGCGTGGACTTGCCGGCGCCCGAGCGGCCGGTGATGAAGGCGAGGGTGCCCGGCTCGAGCGAGAACGTGACGCTCTTCAGCGCCTCCTGACCCCCGGGGTAGCGCTTGGCGACGGCGGAGAAGCTAACCAACCAGCGCCTCGGCGAACTCGCGCGCGGTGAAGGGGCGAAGGTCGTCGATTCCCTCGCCCACGCCGACGAAGAGAAGCGGCTTCGGTCTCTCCCGGGCGATGGCGCAGACCACGCCGCCTTTCGCCGTGCCGTCGAGCTTCGTGACCACGAGCCCGGTGAGGCCGAGCGCATCGTCGAACGCCTTCACCTGCGCGAGCGCGTTCTGCCCGGTGTTCGCGTCGAGCACGAGCAGGATCTCGTGCGGCGCGCCCTGCTGCGCCTTGCCGGCGACGCGCTTCACCTTCTTGATTTCCTCCATGAGGTGCAACTGCGTCGGCAGCCGGCCCGCGGTGTCGGCGATCACCACGTCGGTCTTGCGCGCACGCGCCGCCGAGAGCGCGTCGAACACCACCGCGCCCGGGTCACCGCTCGAGGAGACGACGGGCACGCTGTTGCGCTCGCCCCAGGCGACGAGCTGCTCGCGCGCGGCGGCGCGAAAGGTATCGCCGGCGGCGAGCAGCACGCTCTTGCCCTGCGTTTGCAGCCACTTCGCCAGCTTGCCGATGGAGGTCGTCTTGCCCGAGCCGTTGACGCCGGCGATCATGACCACCAAGGGCCTCGCCTTTTCCAGGTCCAGCTTCTTTTCCAGTGGGGAGAGCAGCTCGGCGAGCAGCTCCTTCAACGCGTCCTTCAGCTTCTCGCCCTCCTCGATGCGCTCCTTGCGCGCGCGCTCGCGCAGCCGCGTGATCAGCCACTCGGTGGCCGATACGCCGCAGTCGGCCTGCAGGAGCGCGGCCTCGAGCTCTTCGAAGAGCGCCTCGTCGACGCGCCGGCGGGTGAAGAGCTCGGATACCGGCGTGTTCAGGACCTCGCGCGTGCGTGCGAGGCCGGCCTTCAGCCGGGCCGTCCAGGAAAGCGCTGCTACCATCGATCAGTGCAGGGAAAGATCAGGATCATCGCCGGAGATTATCGCGGCCGTCGCCTCGCGGTCGCGGATCTGCCCGGCCTGCGCCCCACGCCCGATCGAGTGCGCGAGACGCTCTTCAACTGGCTGGGACAGTGGCTCCCTGGGCTGAGTTGCCTCGATCTTTTCGCCGGCACCGGTGCCCTTGGGTTCGAGGCGGCCTCGCGGGGCGCGGCGCGCGTCGTCATGGTCGAGCAAGCGAAGCATGCATTCACAAGCCTGGAGAAAGCCAAACGCGATTTGCGGGCTGCAAGAATCGAGCTCATCTTCGGCGACGCGCTCGATTATCTCGCCCGCGCCGACGAGCGTTTCGACGTGGTTTTCCTCGATCCGCCGTTCGGGCAGAATGCCCTGCCGGCGGTCCTCGCGCGCCTGCCGCGCGTGCTTGCGCCGCGCGCGCGGGTCTACGTGGAGGCGCCCCGCGCGCTCGCGCACCCCGAGGGGTTCGCCATCCTCAGACAGGCGCGCGCCGGACAGGTCCATTTCCAGCTTCTCGAGCGGAGGTTCGATGATCAAGGCGGTTTATCCGGGAACGTTTGACCCGCTCACCCGCGGGCACGAGGACCTCGTGCGCCGCGCGAGCCGGCTCTTCGATTCGCTGGTGGTCGGCGTCGCCGACAGCCGCGCCAAGCGCACTTTCTTCAGCCTCGCGGAGCGCGTGGAAATGGCGCGCGAGGTGCTGGGCGACGAGAAGCGCGTTGAGGTGGTCGGCTTCGACGGCCTGCTCATCGACTTCGTGCGCCGCCAGGGCGCGCGCGTGGTGCTGCGCGGGCTGCGCGCGGTCTCCGACTTCGAGTACGAGTTCCAGCTCGCCGGCATGAACCGCAGCCTGCATCCCGACCTCGAGACCATCTTCCTCACGCCCTCCGAGCAGCACATGTTCATCTCCGCGACCCTGGTGCGCGAGATCGCGCAGCTCGGCGGCGACGTCTCGAAGTTCGTCGACCCGCGCGTGCAGGCGCGCCTCGCGAAGAAGGTCAAAGGCTGACCGCTTCTCATCGCGTCTGGCAGCGCGGGCAGAAATAAGTGGCGCGCGCGCCCTGCACGATGCGGCGGATCGGCGTGCCGCAGCGGCGGCAGGGCAGGCCTTCGCGATCGTAGACCCAGGTACGCAGCTGGAACTCGCCCGCCGCACCGTCGGCGCCGACGAAGTCGCGCAGGCTCGAGCCGCCGGCGCGGATCGCCGTGCGCAGCGTCTCCTTGACTGCCCGCGCGAGCGCCGCGCAACGCTCGCGCGAGAGCCGGCCGGCGCGCGTGCGCGGATCGATACCGGCGCGGAACAGGCTCTCGCTCGCATAGATATTGCCGACGCCGACGATGCGCCGCGCGTCCATCAGAAGCTGCTTGATGGCGATTCTCTGTCGGCGGGTAAGGGAATAAAGGCGCTCCGGCGTGAAGCTGCGCGAGAGCGGCTCGACGCCGAGATGCGCGAGCAGCGGATGACCGGCGAGGTCGCCCGCGGTCCACAGCACGGCGCCAAAGCGCCGCGGATCGCGCAACCTGAGCAGGCGATCGCCGAGCACGAGATCGAAGTGATCGTGCCGGCCGGCGGGCGTGCCCGCGGGCAGCACGCGCAGGCTGCCCGACATGCCGAGGTGCACGATCAGGTGGCCGTCGCCGCAGTCGAAGAGCAGGTACTTGCCGCGCCGGCGCACCGCGCGCACCGCGTGCCCGGCGAGCTTGCGCACAGCTTGCGGCACCGGCCAGCGCAGGCGCGGCTCGCGTACTTCCACGGCGGAGATGCGGCGGCCGGCGAGATGCGGCGCGATGCCGCGCCGCGTGACTTCGACTTCGGGTAGCTCCGGCACTTGTAGAATATAGCAACCCGCCGGATCGTCCGGCCCCCACCGATCCAGAAATTCCCGAGATGCTGAAACGAATCGCCCTGGCGCTCGCCTTTGCCGCAACGGCGGCGGGCGCGGCGGCCCAATCCCCGGACGCGAAGCAGGTTCCCGAGGAGGGCCTGAGCGAGCCGAACCTTTACGAGTTCCTGCTCGGCGAGATCGCGGCGCAGCGCGGCGACTACAAGACCGCCGCCGAGAGCTATCTCGACCTCGCGAAGCGCACGCGCGATCCGCGCCTCGCGCGGAGCGCCGTCGAAGCGGCGAACGAAGGCGGCCTCACCGAGCTTGCGCTGGAGGCGGCCAGGACCTGGCAGCAGATCGAGCCGCAGTCTGCACAGGCGCTGCAGGTGAACGCGGCGCTGCTCATCGCCGCGAAGCGCGTCGACGAGGCCGAGCCTTACATCGAGAAGCTGCTCGCCTCGCCCGGCGTCAATCTGCAGGCGGGCCTCATGCAGCTGAACCGCCTGCTCGCCGGCAATCCCGACAAGGCGGCCAACCTGCGGGTGGTGCGCAAGGTCACCGCGAAGCACGCCGACGTGCCGCAGGCGCATTTCGCGCTCGCGCAGGCCGCCGCGGTGGCGGGCGAGGACGCCGAGGCCCTCAAGGCGATCCGGCGCGCCGAGCAGATGCGTCCCGACTGGGTTGACCCGGTGCTTTTCGAAGCGCAGATCCTGCAGAAGCGCTCGAGCGCGCAAGCGGCGAAGCGCCTCGGCGATTTCGTCGCGCAAAACCCTGATTCCACCGAGGGGCGCCTGGGCTACGCGCGCGCGCTGGTGCTCGACAAGCGCCTGCCCGAGGCGCGGACCCAGTTCGAGTCGGTGCTCGCCGCCAACCCCTCCAACCCCGAGGTGGTGTACGCGGTCGGCGTGCTCGCCTTCCAGCTCAAGGACTTCACGGTCGCCGAAAAGAGCATGGAGAAGCTGCTCGGCATGAAGTATCGCGACCCGGACGCCGTGCGCTACATCCTCGGGCAGATCGCCGAGGAGCGCAGCGACTGG
>DASUFD010000121.1:0-9166 GCA_036274735.1 Burkholderiales bacterium | reverse complement strand
GACACGGCGGCGCGAGCTCCTGCTCGACGCCTCGACCTACGGCGGGCGTTCGAGCGCGAGCGCGCGGCTTCCCGGCGCGCTCATCGAAGGGATGCGCTTCACGCTCTAGCGCGGTGGGAGCGGGTCTTGCTCCGCGTACCGTTGAGCCGCATGCCGCGGCGCATCAACATGCCGACGACTGGCCGGGTGCAGGGCTGCAAGATCGGCCGCAAAGAAAGCGACCTGCGCATCCTTGTAGCCTCTCGCGCCGACCGGGGGCAAGCGGCCCGACACGACGCTTGGCGTCCAGAACTATCCCATCGAAGACGTGATCCGCCCCGGCAACTCCACGACGTACTGGATCATTCGCGTTGTGCCGCACGAATGGGAAGAGGTCCAGGTGCCGGCCGCGCGTTATCGCGCTCTGCACTACGAAGTGCTCGGCAAGAAGGACCGCCAGCCCGTATCGGGGATGAGCCTCTTTTTCACCGAGTTCAAGCTGAACGTCTGGTACGCGCCCGAGATCCGCCGCATCGTCAAGCTCGAGCACCAGCTGTGGACCTCTAACCCGGTGCCGTATGCCGACGACGAGGTCGAGCTCATGGAGTACCGGCCGCCGCGCTAGCAGCCGCCGGCGCCCGATTTAACATTGGGCATGGCAGAGAACTGGCTCAGCGTGCGCGACATCCTCGCCGGTCGCGCCCCGCAGGACGCAACGGTGACGGCGAAAGGCTGGGTGCGAACCCGGCGCGACTCGAAGGCGGGCATCTCCTTCGTCCATCTTTCCGACGGGTCGTCCTTCCATCCGCTGCAGGTCGTCGCGCCGAAGGATCTCGCGAACTACGAAAGCGAGGTGACGAAGCTCACCGCCGGCTGCGCGATCGAGGCGACCGGGCGGGTGGTGCCATCGCCCGCCAAGGGCCAGCCCTTCGAGATGCAGGCCGCGGTGATCCGCGTGGTCGGCTGGGTCGACGATCCCGACCACTATCCCATCCAGCCCAAGCCGCATTCGCTCGAGTTTCTGCGCGAGGTGGCGCACCTGCGGCCGCGTACCAACGTCATCGCCGCGGCGGCGCGCGTGCGCCACACGCTCGCCCGGGCGATCCACCGCTTCTTCGACAGCCGCGGCTTCTTCTGGGTGAACACGCCCATCATCACGGCCGCCGACGCGGAAGGGGCCGGAGCATTGTTCCGCGTCTCGACGCTGGACTTCGTCAATCTTCCGAGGAGCGAGGGCAAGGTGGATTTCTCGCAGGACTTCTTCGGCCGCGAGACCTTCCTCACCGTTTCCGGGCAGCTCGATGTCGAGGCCTACTGCCTGGCGATGTCGAAGGTCTACACCTTCGGTCCCACCTTCCGCGCCGAGAACTCGAACACCAGCCGCCACCTCGCCGAGTTCTGGATGGTCGAGCCCGAGATCGCCTTCGCCGACCTCGTCGCGGATGCGGACCTGGCCGAATCGCTTCTCAAGTCCGTCTTCAAATCCTTGTTGGAAGAGCGAGGCGAGGACATGGCGTTCTTCGAGGAGCGGATCGAGAAGGGACTCCTCGCCAAGCTGCAGAACATCGTCGACTCCGAGTTCGTGCGCATGGACTACGGCGAGGCGATCGCGGTGCTCGAGCGCGCGAAGGAGAAGTTCGAGTTCCCGGTGAAGTGGGGCGTGGACCTGCAGTCCGAGCACGAGCGCTACCTCACCGAGAAGCATGCGAGGAAGCCGGTGATCGTCATGAACTACCCGAAGGCGATCAAGGCCTTCTACATGCGCGTCAATGAGGACGGCAGGACGGTCGCGGCGATGGACGTGCTCGCGCCGGGCATCGGCGAGATCGTCGGCGGCAGCCAGCGCGAGGAGCGGCTCGATATTCTCGACGCGCGGATGGATGAACTAAAGATACGAAAAGAAAACTACCAGTGGTATCGAGACCTGCGGCGTTACGGCAGCGTGCCGCACGCCGGCTTCGGCCTCGGCTTCGAGCGCACCATCGCCTACGCCACCGGCCTTGCGAACGTGCGCGACGTCATCCCTTTCCCACGCACGCCCGGCCACGCCGAGTATTGAAAATCGGTGCCTGACCCCGATTTCAGCGGTAGAAGATGTGGCGGCCGATGCGGGCGATGCGCTCCTTCTCCTTCGCCCAGTCCGGCTTGACGTAGGTCGCGTGGTAGTAGCGCGCGCCGCGCAGCGTCGGCGTGTGCTGGTGCCGGTACACGGCGGCGGCGACGCGCTGCGCGCTTTCCCAGGCTTCGCCCGCGGGCGCGGGCAGGTTGCGCCGCCCGGTCCAGGAGAAGGCGCCCGGCTCGTAGACGACCGAGCATACCGATTTGCGAAACGGTCCCCAGCCGCGGCGGTTCATCGTCACCTCGGCCACCGCGTATTGCCCGGCGAGCGGCTCGCCGCGCGCCTCGAAGTACACGTTGCGCGCGAGGCAGGCGAGGCTCTCCTCGTCCAGCCGGCGCTGCCGCTCGGCGCGCGCGTCCTGCTCGGCGAAGACGCCGAGCATCCCCGCGATGAGCGAGCCGACGACGAGCGCCGCGACCGTGAAGAAGACGATCGCGCCGAGCTCGAGGCGGTCCCAGAAGAGGCGAAGCTTCCAGAGCATGGCGCGACGTTAGCCGCGCAGGTGCATTTCGCAGAAGGGGAAAATTCCGAAAAACAGGCGCAGCCCTGACGAGTTTTGGCATACTGCGCCTCCCTGCCTTAAGGAGGAGGAAAGGGTGAAGGCGCCGTCGTTCGCCTACGCGAAGGCCCGCTCGCTCGCCGAGGCGTTCGCTCTGCTCGAGCGCCCGGGCGCGCGCATTCTCGCCGGCGGTCAGAGCCTCATCCCCTCGCTCAACATGCGGCTCGCCGCGCCCGAGCTGCTGATCGATATCGGCGCGCTGCCGCTCAGGCAAATATTGACAACGCAAAGCGGCCTGCGCATCGGCGCGCTCGCCACGCATGCCGAGCTCGAGAAATCGCGCGAAGTGGGCGAGCGCGTGCCGCTCCTTGCCGAAGCGGCGAAGCATGTCGCGCACCCGGCGATCCGCAATCGCGGCACGCTGGGCGGCAGCCTCGCGCTCGCCGATCCGGCCGCCGAGTATCCGGCGGTGGTACTGGCCTTGAATGCCACTCTGATCCTTCAGAGCGCCAAGGCCGAGCGGAAGGTCGCCGCGCAGGACTTCTTCAAGGGCCTCTTCGAGACCGACCTTCGGCCGGGCGAGATCCTCGCCGCCGTGGAATTTCCGCGCGCCGAGCGCTCGGTGTTCCTCGAGCTCGCGCGTCGCCGCGGCGACTACGCGATCATCGGCCTCGCCGGCGCAGCGAACGGCTCGGGCAAGCGCATCGCCTTCCTCGGCGCCGGCGCTACGCCGGTTCTCGCGCTCAATGCTTCCCGGGAGAGCGAGCTCGCCCAGGCGCAGAAGGCCCTGGAAAGGGACCTGCAGCCGCCCGCCGACCTCTACCACTCCTCTGCTACCAAGCTGCACCTCGCCAGGGTGCTCCTCTCTCGCGCATGGAACACGCTCTCGACATCACGCTGACAGTGAACGGCACGCAGGTGACGCGGCGCGTGGCGCCGCGCGTTCACCTGGTGGACTTCCTGAGGGACGAGCTCGGCCTCACCGGATCGCACATCGGCTGCGAGCACGGCGTGTGCGGCGCGTGCACGGTGCGCGTGAACGGCGAGATCGTGCGCGGCTGCCTGATGCTCGCCGTGCAGGCCGACGGCTGCCGCGTGGAGACGGTCGAGGGGCTCTCGGACTCCCGGGAGCTCGCGCGCCTGCAGCAGGCTTTCCACGAGCACAACGCGCTGCAGTGTGGCTTCTGCACCCCCGGCATGCTCATGGCCGCTCAGGATCTGCTTTCCCGGAAAGCGACGTTCACCCGGGAGCAAATCCGCGAGCATATTTCCGGCAACTACTGCCGTTGCACCGGCTACCAGGCCATCGTCGACGCGATCGAAGAGGCGATGGGAGCCGACGAGGGAGGTCATGCGCATGGGTAAGGCCGAGCTGCCGCTGCACGCACCGGGCACCGAGCTCGATCGCGGCTACATCGGCCAGAGCGTGCCGCGGCCGAACGCGCAGCGCCTGCTGCAGGGCCGCGGCGCCTTCATCGACGACCTGCGCTTTCCGCGCCTTGCGCACGTCGCCTTCTTCCGCAGCCCGTACGCGCATGCGCGCATCAAGCGCCTCGACTTTGCCGCCGCACTTCGCGCTCCTGGAGTTGTGGGAGTCTTTGATGGAAGGGCGATTGCACAGTACTGCACGCCCTGGGTGGCGGTGCTCGCGCACTTGAAGGGCATGCGCTCGCCCGCGCAGCACGCGATCGCCATCGAGCGCGCGTGCTGGCAGGGCGAGGCGTGCGCCGCCGTGGTCGCCGAGTCGCGCGCGCAGGCCGAGGACGCGGTCGGCCTGATCGAGGCCGAGTGGGAAGAGCTTCCGGTGGTCGTCGACATGGAAGCGGCGCTGCGCGGAGAAGCGGTCATTCATGAGGAGCTGAAAGACAACATCTGCTTCAGCCGCGAGTTCGACACCGGCGGCGTAGACGAGGCGTTCGCGCAGGCCGACGTCGTCGTCGAGGAGACCTTCCACTTCGGCCGCCACACCGGTGTCTGCCTCGAGGGTCGCGCCATCCTCGCCGACTACAACGCCGCCGAGCACTCGCTCACCGTGTACCACGCGACGCAGGCGCCGCACATGATGCAGGACATCTTCTCGCGCCACCTCGGCATTCCCGAGGCCAACGTGCGCGTGATCACGAAGGACGTCGGCGGCTCGTTTGGCATCAAGGTGCATGTCTATCCGGACGAGATGGCGACCGCGGCGCTCTCGGTGATGCTGCGCCGGCCGGTGAAGTTCCTCGCCGACCGGCTGGAGTCCTTCGTCTCCGACATCCACGCGCGCGAGCATCGCGCCAGGGTTCGCCTCGCCTGCAAGAAGGACGGAACCATCCTGGCGTTCGAGCTCGACGACCTGACGGCGATCGGGCCGTACTCGGTATACCCGCGCACCAGCGGCATCGAGGGCAACCAGGTGGTAAACCTCACCGGCGGCCCCTACAGGCACCAGAAGTACCGGGCGAAGATGAACGTGGTGTTCACCAACAAGAACGTCACCTGCCAGTACCGCGCCGTCGGCCACCCGATCGCCGTGGCGCTCACCGAGGGCATCGTCGTCATCGCCGCGCAGAAGCTCGGCATGGACGCGGCCGAGTTCCGGCGCCGCAACCTGATACCGGACGACGCCTATCCCTACGCGTTTCCGACTGGCCTGAAGTTCGAGAAGCTCTCGCACCACAGGACGCTCGACCTGCTGCTGAAGACGATGAAGTACGAAGAGTTGCGCAAGGAACAGGAACGATTGAGGGGCAAGGGCGTTTTCCGGGGAATCGGCCTCGCGGCCATGATCGAGGTGACGAACCCGTCGCCCGCCTTCTACGGCGTGGGCGGCGCGCGCATCTCCGCGCAGGACGGCGCGACGCTGCGGCTCGAGCCGACCGGCATGGTGACGGTGCTCGCGAGCGTCACCGAGCAGGGCCAGGGCACGGAGGCGGTGTTCGCGCAGGTCGCGGCGAGCGCCGTCGGCGTGACGCTGGACAAGATCAGGGTCATCACCGGCGACACCGGGGTCACGCCTTACGGCGGCGGCACCTGGGCCTCGCGCGGCGCGGGCATCGGCGGCGAGGCGGTGCTGCAGGCGGGACGCGCGCTTCGCTCGAACATCCTCGACATCGCGGCCGCGGTCCTGAAAGCCGACAAGGCCGAGCTCGATATCGTCGGAAACGCCGTGGTCGGCAAATTGACCCAGGAAAAAAAGCTCGAGCTTGCCGAGCTCGGGCGCGTCGCCTACTTCCGTCCCGACACGCTGCCGCCGGGCTTCCAGTCCGAGCTCACGGTGACGCGTCATTACACGCCGCGCGAATACGGCTTCACCTTCACGAACGGCATCCAGGCTTCGTATCTCGAGGTGGACCCCGAGACCGGCTTCGTCAAGCTGCTCAAGCACTGGTGCGTCGAGGATGCGGGCACGCTGATCAACCCGATGCTGGTCGACGAGCAGATCCGCGGCGGCGTCGTGCAGGGCATCGGCGCGGCGCTCTTGGAGGAATGCCTGTACGGCCCCGACGGGCAGGTCCTGAACGGCAACATGGCCGACTACCTGGTGCCGATGGCGGGCGAGATGCCCGACATCGTGTGCGCGCACGTAGAGACGCCGACGCGCCAGTCGCAGCTCGGCGCGAAGGGCGTCGGTGAGGCGGGCACGGCGGGCGCCCCGGGCGCGATCATGAACGCGATCAACGATGCGCTCCTTCCCCTGCACGCGCGCGTCACCGCCATGCCGTTCACGCCCGAGCGCATCCTGCGCGCGCTCGGCAAAGCATGAAGGACGCCAAGGTCCAGTCGGCGATCTCGCACTGGGCGCCGCGCTTCGTCTCGAACGGGGTGCTGCTTGCCGATTTCGAGGAAGTGACGGGCGCGCTCGAGCGATGGGAAGACTGGTGCGCCGCCTGGAGCCGCCGCGCCGCGGTGCACGAGGAGCTCGCCAGAAACTCGTTGAACGAGGGATTCAAGCTGACGGCCGGCGAGCACCTGGTCCGCGCCGCGATCTACTACCACTTCGCGAAGTTCGTTTTCGTGCAGGACCTCGACCAGATGCGCGCCGCGCACATGAAGGCGGTGGAGTGCTACCGCGACGGCGTCGCGCTGCTCAGGCCGCACCCGGGCAAGCGTGTGGCGATCCCGTTCGAGGGAAGGACGATCTTCGGCGTGCTGCGCGGCGCGGACGGCCCGGCGAGGCCCGTGGTCGTCATGGCGCCCGGGCTCGACTCCACCAAGGAGGAGCTGCACGCTTATGAAGAGCCCTTCCTCGCGCGCGGCATGGCCACGCTCGCGATCGACGGCCCCGGGCAGGGCGAGGCGGAGTACGAGATCCCGATCTGCGGCGACTACGAGCGCGCCGCGCAAGCGGTCTGCGACTGGATCGAAACCAGGAACGATCTCGATGCTTCGAGAATCGCCATCTGGGGCGTGAGCCTCGGCGGTTATTACGCGCCGCGCGCAGCGGCCTACGAGAAGCGCATCCGCGCGTGCATCGCGCTCTCGGGCCCCTTCGAATGGGACCGCATCTGGGAGGGCCTGCCGGACCTCACGCGCGAGACCTTTCGCGTGCGCTCGCACGCCGCTTCGGAAAGAGAGGCGAGGGAAAACGCGAGGGCGCTGACGCTCGCCGAGGCGGCGAAGCGCATCCGCTGCCCGATCTTCATCGTCGCCGGCCGCCAGGACCGCCTGGTGCCGGCCGCGGACGCCGAGCGCCTGGCGCGCAGCGTCGCCGGCCCGGTGGAGCTCCTGGTCGTCGAGGACGGCGGGCACAACGCCAACAACCGACCCTACCGCTACCGCAGCCGCACGGCCGACTGGCTCGCCGGGCAGCTCGGGCTACCGAAGGCCTAACCGAACCAAGGAAAGGGAAATGAAATCCACCACGTTGCAAAGGATGGCGGCACTCGCCCTGGTCGCGTTCTCCGCGACCGCCGCTGCGCAGCAGTTCCCAACGAAGACCGTGCGCTTCGTCTCGGGCGTGACCCCGGGCAGCGCCTCGGACACCATGGCGCGCATCCTCGCCGAGAAGCTGCAGGCGAGATGGGGCCAGGCGGTGATCGTCGAGAACAAGCTCGGCGCGGGCGGCATGGTCGGCGCCAAGTACGTGGCGCAGTCCGAGCCCGACGGCCACACGATCATGATGTACGCCTCGGCCTTTACCGTATCGCCGCTGCTGCAGCCGCAGGTGATGAAGACGAGCGAGCTGCAGCCGGTCGCCACCGTCGCGACCATTCCCACCGTGCTCGTCACGCAGCCGGGCAAGTACCGGACGATCCAGGACTTCGTCGCCGCGGCGAAGGCGAGCCCCGGCAAGATGGTCTGCGCCGACGCGGGCATCGGCAGCGCGACGCACATGGCCTTCGAGCGCTTCCGCTTCTCCGCCGGCATCCCCGACGTGCTGAACGTGCACACCAAGGGCGTGGGCGAGGCGCTCACCGAGGTGATCGCCGGGCGCGCCGACTGCTACTTCGCGCTCGTCTTCCAGGCGAAGAAAATGGTCGCCGGCGGCAAGGTCGACGGACTGGCGACGAGCGCGCCGAAGCGCTCGAACCTGATGCCCGAGATCGCGACGCTGGAGGAAGCCGGCTACCGGAACGCGAGCTACAACTTCTGGGTCGGCGCGCTGGTGCCGGCGAAGACGCCGCGCGCCATCGTCGAAAAGCTGCACGGCGACATCACCGGGCTCGTCGAGTCGCCCGAGGTGAGCGAGCAGATCCGCAAGCTCGGCTGCGATCCCCTGCCGATGCCGGTAAAGGAGTTCGAGGCGATGGTGGCGAGAGAGCTCGAGGAAAACGCGGCGCTCATCAAGAAGGCCGGGATCCAGGCCAACTGAAGCTGCGAATCGCATTGCCAGCGAAGCTGCTGCGGAGCGCGCTTCCCTTCGTCGTCGTCGGCGCGCTCTGGGAGGCGCTCGCGCATTCCGGCGCCTTCCCGGCGCGCCTGTTCCCGTCGCTCGAGCAGGTGGCGGCGACCTTCGTGCGCCTCACCGCAGCCGGCATCCTGCCGCACCACGCGGCGCTCACGCTCTACCGGCTCGCCGCGGGCTTCGCGGCCGCCGGCCTCGTCGGCATCGCGCTCGGCATCGCCATGGGACGCTACCGGCGCGCCGAGGCGTTCCTCCTGCCGCTCGTCTCGATCGGCGCGCCGATTCCCGGGCTCGCCTACGCGCCGCTCTTCCTGCTCTGGTTCGGGCTCGGCGACGCGGGCGCGATCGTGCTCGTCGCCTTCGTGTCGATGTTTCCGGTGGCGCTCAACACCTGGACCGGCGTCAAGGCGGTCAAGGAGATCTGGCTGCGCGCCGCGCGCACCATGGGCGCCGACGAGCGGCGGCTCTTCCGTCACGTCATCCTGCCCGGCGCGGCGCCCTATATCCTGAGCGGCCTGCGCCTCGCGCTCGCGCAGGCCTGGCGCATCCTGGTCGCGGTGGAGATGCTCGCCGCGGTGCCCTGGGGTCTCGGCTGGCTGATCTTCGGCGCGCGCGAGTTCCTCAACACCGACGCCATGCTCGCCGGCATCGCCGTGATCGCGCTGATCGGCGTCGCGCTCGACAAGCTCGCCTTCGAGCCGATCGAGCGCTACACCGTGGTGCGCTGGGGAATGATGGCCGC
>DASUFD010000120.1:0-2668 GCA_036274735.1 Burkholderiales bacterium | reverse complement strand
GCTGGAGACCTACGGTCGCGCCGAATACGGGAGCGATGGGCGCGCCGTGCGCATGGCCGGCGTGGTCAAGGACGTCAGCGAGCAGCAGCGCAGCGAAGCCGTGCGGGTCTGGGCGGAGCAGATGCTCGCCCAGGTCTTCGAGGCCTCGCCGGACTACATCGCCATTTCCAGCGCGAAGGACGGACGGCTGCTCGCCATCAACACCGCCTTCGAGCGGATCACGGGCCTTCGCGCGGCCGACGCGATCGGCCGGGACGTGCGCGACCTCGGCTATTGGGTCGTCCCGCAGGCGCGTGAGCGGATGCTGGCCGATCTCAAGGCGGGCAAGCCGGTGCGCAATCGGCCGACGCGGATGCGGGTGGCGGGAAACCGCATCGTGTCGGGGCTGATGTCGTCGTTCCTCATCGAGCACGATGGCGAAGAGCTCGTGGTCGGCATGCTGCGCGACGTCACGGACGCGGAGCAGCTGGAGCGGCGTGCGCACCAGTCGGAGCGCAAGTTCGGCGCGCTCTTCGTCAGCAGCCCCGAGCCGGTCGCCATCGCGCGGCTGGAGGACGGCGTCCACCTGGACGTCAACCCGGCCTGGGAGCGGGCGACCGGCCACGCCAAGGCGCAGGCGGTCGGACGCTCTTCCTTGGCGCTTGGCTTGTGGGCCGACGCGGGGGAGCGCGACGCGCTCATGGAGGTGCTGGCCGCCGACGGCGCCGTCCACAACTACCCGGCGCGCTTCCGCCGCGCCGGCGGCGAGACCTTTCCCGTGCTCGTGTCGGGCGCGCAGCTGGCGCTCGATGGACAGACCTGTGTCGTCTGGACGTGGCGCGACATCGGGGAGCTTTCGGTGGCGCTGGAGAAGGCGCGCCACGCCGAGCGAATGTTCGGGGCGCTGTTCGAGAGCAGCCCCGAGCCGATCACGCTCTACCGCGTCTCCGACGGCGTGCGCCTCGCGGCGAACGAAGCCTGGGAGCGGGCGAGCGGCTACCGGCGCGACCAGGCCATGGGCCGGCACATCGACGAAACGATCCTCTGGAAGGACACCGAGCAGGCGAACGCCGCCGTCGCCGCGCTCGAGGAGAGGGGGATCGTCAGCAACATCGAGGCGCGCCTCACGCGAGCGGACGGCAGCACCTTCGAGGCGCTGATCTCCGGCGTGCGCATCTACCTGGACGAGGAGGCCTGCGTCCTGTGGACCTGGCGCGACATGACCGAATTGAAGCGCCTTCAGCACCAGGCGCATCAGCTGGAGCGCAAGTTCACATCGCTCTTCGAGACGTCCCCCGTGGCCTTCGTGGTATCGCGTGCCAGCCCCGGATCAGGGGCGGAAGACCGCATTGTCGAGGCCAACGAGGCCGCGCTGCGGATGCTGGGGCTGCCGCGCGCCCGGGTGGTCGGGGCACTCGCCTCGGAGATCGTCACCTGGGCCGACGGACCGGCCATCGAGGCGCTGCGGCAGCGGGCCCGCGCCGGGGAGCGGATCGTCGGCGCCCCCGCGCAGTTCGAGCGACGCGATGGCCTGAAAGTCGAAACGCTGCTCTCGGGAGCGCTGCTGGATATTGGCGGCGAGCCGCACTTCGTGATCTCGATGCTCGACGTGACCGAGCAGCGGCGGGTGGCGCACGAGAAGGGCCTGGCGGATGCCCGATACCGGGCCCTGTTCGAGGCTGCCACGGACGGCATCGTCATCCTGTCCCCGCAATGGGAGTTTGTCGACCTCAACCCGGCGGCCTGCGAATTCATGGGCTATGCGCGCGAGGAGCTGATCGGCAAACCGATGACCTCGGTGTTCAGCATGGAGGAGCTGGAGGCCAATCCGCTGCGCGACCAGCAGTGGGCCCTGGTCGAGCGTACGCTGAAGCGCAAGGACGGCACGCCGCGCGCCATCGAGGTACAGGCGGCCCCGATGGCCGACGCCAATATCCTGATGGTCGCCCGCGACATTTCCGAGCGCCGGCGTCACGAGCACATGCTGATGAACATCGCCCGGGGGGTGTCGGCGGAACTCGGCGACGCATTCTTCCAGTCGCTGGTGGGCCACCTGGCGCGCGAGCTTGGGGCAGACTTCGCCTTCGTTGCCGAGCTGGCGCACCCCGGCATGGATCGGTTCCGTACGCTGGCATTCGTGGCGGATGGTGCGAGCGCGCCGAACTTCGAATATCCGGTCGAGGGCTCGCCGTGCGCCGTGGCGCTCGAGAAGCGCGGCACGGTCATCTATCCGTCCGGCGCGGCGCAGCTGTTTCCGGAAGACGCGGGGCTGGCGCGCATGGGTGTGGAGGCCTACGTGGGCACGACCCTGCACGCGGCAGGCGGCGGCGCGCTCGGCATCCTGGTGGTCATGCACCGGCATCCGATCGAGCGAGGCCCCTTCTGGGGATCCATGATCGAGATCTTCGGCGCGCGCGCCGCCGCCGAGATCGAGCGGGCGCGCGCCGAGGCGCGGGTGCGGCAGACCAACGAGTCTCTCGAGCGCGTGGTGCGCGAGCGCACGGCGGCGCTGGAGGACGCCAACCGGGACCTCGAAAGCTACAACTACTCGATCTCGCACGACCTGCGGCAGCCGCTCAACGCGATCGCCGGATTCGCCGAGCTGCTGCGCGATGCCGGCGCCGGCGGCGCGGCGAAGGACCGGCAGGCGTTCCTGAAGGAGATCGAGAGCAATGCCGAGCGCATGGAC
>DASUFD010000119.1:0-3739 GCA_036274735.1 Burkholderiales bacterium | reverse complement strand
TTGGCGAGCGGCGTGCTCGCGCCGAAAAGGAGCGCCGCCGCGAGCGCGGCGCCTATGCCGTAGCGCACGGCGCTATTTTGCGCAGGAAAAAAGAAAGCGCCGCGGCCCCAGGGAGGAGGAGGAGGGGGCTGGTGCGACGCTCACGACAGAGCTTGCCAGCTTGCCGGACGCTGCCTTTGAGGCAGATCAACTGTCGGTGCGGTAGGCCTATTTCAGTTCCCAGCGGAACGCGCGCACCTGCGCTTCCCCTGGACGCGAGATGTGCAGCTCGAAGCTCGCCGGGCGGGGAGCAGGCGCGTTGAAGCGCAGCACGCCCTTGCGGTGGTGACCGCCCGGTGGATCGCCCTGCCAGTCGAGCGGCGCGGCGCCAGTGCCGGACGAGGCAATCAGCTCTCCGCTCTTCATCAGGTCGTCGGTCAGCGGCTGCGTGTGGGTATCGAAAGCGACTTCGAATGCAGCGAGGGCGGCTAGGCCGCCACGCACAACGCGTGCTCCTTCGACGCCTTGAACAGCCGGCTGCCGACGAACGCGATGCCGGCAAGGTTGAAGAGCAGGCCCACCCAGAAGAGCTGCACCTGGAACTGCGCTGCGAACGCCACGAGTCCGCTCGCGCCGAGCACCGGCGCGACGTTGACCAGATAGTGCGCGCAGCAGGAAATCATCGCCGCGGTCGACGTAGTGCCGGAGGCGGCGACCACGGTAGCGCTCTTCGAAGCCGCGACGAGCTCGCGCAGCCGTACGAACAGGCCGACCTGCACGCCGAAGCCGGCCGCGAGCGGCACGATGTAGTACCAGAACTCGCCGAACTGCTCGACCGTGAACGGCCAGCCGGACACGAGCGTTAGCGCGCCGAAATAGAGGCCGAGCAGGAGGGCGCAGGCGAGGGTGCCGAAGTTCACGGCCCTCATGCGAGATCCCTCCGACGAGCATCGAACTCGCTTTTGTCGATCTCGCCGCGCGCGTAGCGCTCTCTGAGAATGGTCAGCGAGCGATCCCGCGAGGATTCATGCCATGTGCCGAGCGAGCCGCTCGAAAGCCAGCGCACCAGCACGACGATAGCGACGATGATCAGCACCCACCAAAGCAGCATCGACCCCATGCCGAGGAGCGAACCGCCGC
Organism: Burkholderiales bacterium; assembly: GCA_036274735.1. Taxonomy (GTDB): domain Bacteria; phylum Pseudomonadota; class Gammaproteobacteria; order Burkholderiales; family SG8-39; genus SCGC-AG-212-J23. Next base: position 2,620 of record DASUFD010000119.1, on the reverse strand, counting down.
CGCCGTAGCCGCCCCAGCCCATCATGTTGCCCCACATTGCCAGCTCCTTTTTCCAGTGACCAGTATGTCCCGCGGTCCGGAGAGCTGTTTGACGTGAATCAATCGAGCCGACATTTACGCCATGCCGAACGTTTGTCTTGCGAAGTACACGCTGAGGGGCTGCACCACCAGCCACTGCACGAGCGGCGAGAGTCCGACGCTGCCGGGGCCGAGCGTGAGCGCCGGCATCGCCGTCGAATAGCTCCAGCGACCGAGCGCGGTGTTTGTCCATTCGCTGAACACCGCGACGGCTAGCAGAACGAGCGTGCTCGAGAGAACGAGCCGGCGCCAGGGCCAGTCCGGCAGGGGGAAGCTGCGCGATCTCCTAGGCGGTGCTGAAGGCGAGCAGCCAGGGCACATAGCCGCGGCTCAGGCGTGGGCCCGGCCTTCATAGAGGTAGGTAAGCAGGCGCGGGCCCTCGACGTAAAAGGTCTCGAGCTCGACATGTGTGAACACGGCGCGAATCAGGGCGTCGATGCGCCGGTCGAGGTGGCAGCCGCCGGCGAGCGGCCGCCAAAGCGGCGTCAGGCGCTGCTGCCACGCGCCGACGCGCGGCTCGCGCGACAGGCCGTGCTCGACGAAGAAGAGCTTTCCGCCCACCTTGAGCACGCGCCGGATCTCGCGCAGCGCGGCGGCGGGATCGGGGATGCTGCACAGGGTCCAGGTCATGACGGCGCTGTCGAAGCTCGCATCCGCGAACGGCAGCCGCTCGGCGCTCTCGCACACGAGCTCGACCGGCAAAGCAGCGCGCGCCGCGTTCCGACGTGCCATGGCGAGCAGCTCGGCGGACGAGTCGACGCCGATCACGCGTTGCACGGTCTCGCTGTAGTAGGGCAGGTTGAGACCCGAGCCGATGCCGATCTCGAGCACCTGCCCGTGTGCGCCGCTTACTACCTTCGCGCGTTCCTCGCGCAGCACCTTGCTCTTCATCGCAAGGTGAGTGAGGCGCGGCAGGACGAAGCGGCGGTAGAGGCTCATCGGGCGTTGCGCAACATTTCCGCGCGCGCGTCGCGCAGCTCGCGCGAGCTCCAGCGGCTCTTGATGAAGGCGAGCACGGCCCAGATCTCCTCGTCGGAGAGTTTCGCGGCGAACGCCGGCATGTCGCTCTGGTAGCCCGGCGGCGCGTAGCGCGCTACGCCGTATTTCGTGATGCCGAAGAGCACGTCGTCGGGATGGTGCCAGGTGTGGCCGCTCTCGTCGTGCGGCGGCGCCGGCATCCGGCCGCTCGGCAGCCGTCGACGCCAGTTCGGCTGGCCCTCGAGGTTCGCGCCGTGGCACGATGCGCAGTTCTGCGCGTAGATCTTCGCGCCGAGCGCCACCTTCGTCGCATCGCTCGCGTCGGCGCGCGGATCCTCGCCGGGCGATCTCGCATTGCCGCATGCCGCGAGCAGCAGCGCGGCGAGGCTAAGGGCAAGAAGCCTTGATGAAGGCACTGATCTCCTCCGGTCTGGCGAAGACGATCGAGGCGCGGTCGCCGCGCATCCCGGCGCCGATCGCCACGGGCTTGCCGGGCGCCGGACCGTGTTCGCTCGAGTCGGTCTTGAGACGCAGGTTGAACTCCCAGATCTTTTCGCTCTGGCCGTCTGCCGTCTCGACGGTATACGTGTCGCCGCAGTGGCGCAGCGCCACCACCCGGGCTCGCGCCGGGGCTGTCTTCAGATCCGGACGGCCGCTAGGGCGTGCGGCGACCTCCCCCTGCGACGCGGCGCGCAGGTAAGCGATGAGGTCTTCGCGCTGCGCAGCGTTCTTGAGGCCGGCGAACCCCATGCTCGTGCCGGGCACCAGCGCCGCGGGATCGGCTAGCCACTTGTCGAGCGTCGCCTCGTTCCACACCAGCCCCGACTTCTTCAGCGCCTGGGAATAGCGGTGGAACCCCTCGGCGCTTGCCGCCTTGCGCTGCCAGACACCGGCGAGGCTCGGCCCCGTCATGTGCTCGCCCGGCGCCAGCGAATGGCAGGCGGCGCAGGCGCGGAAGAGGTGCGCGCCGCGCTGTGCGTCGCCTGCGCCTTGCGAAGACGTCGTAAGCGCGAGCAGCGCGAGCGCTGCGAAAAGGTGCTCGATGCTCTTGGCACGTTGCATTTCTGTCCTCATGACCGAATGGAGAACGCGATCTTGCTGGGCGCTGTCGCCGTCGTAGCAGGACCGCGCCCTTGGCGCTGCGTACCGCGAACTGAATGCGCGGCCGACGGCACCGCGCGCCAGCGATCAGGCTTTGGGCGGCCCGGTGTCCGGCGCGGTGACGCGACTCACGACGGCGAGGCTCGGCGTTGCCAATGCCGGCGGGATCGCAGCCCTGGACGGCAACGTCGCGGGCGACGCAAGTATTGCCACAGGGGCGAAGCAATGCACGGTGCAAGCGTTGGCGGCCTTCTCATGCTCGCCGCCGCAGCAGCCGCCCGCCATCGATACTTGCTCGCATGCCGCGTCTGCGGTGGCCGTATAGGCGAACGCCGGCCCGGCAAAGAATGCCCAGAGCAGCATCAGCAGTAACGACCGGCGCAGCGTCGGCTTCGGTTCGGACCAGGGCATTGGAAGAAGTTCTCGGCGCGGACGGGCATTTTAGCCAGCATCGCTCTGGTCC
>DASUFD010000118.1:0-19287 GCA_036274735.1 Burkholderiales bacterium | reverse complement strand
CTATGCCGATTTCAGCGAGGTGAAGGGCCAGCAGCAGGTGAAGCGCGCGCTCGAAGTCGCTGCGGCGGGCGCACACAGCCTACTGATGGTAGGGCCGCCGGGAACGGGCAAATCGATGCTCGCATCGCGCTTTCCCGGCATCCTGCCGCCGCTCGGCGAGAGCGAAGCCCTCGAGGTCGCCGCCGTTCACTCGGTCTCGAACGCCGGCTTCGATGCGAGCCGCTGGGGGGTGCGGCCATTCCGGGCGCCGCACCACAGCGCTTCCGGCGCGGCGCTCGTCGGCGGCGGCCACGTGCCGCGACCGGGGGAGATTTCGCTAGCGCATCAGGGCGTGCTTTTCCTCGACGAGCTGCCGGAGTTCGACCGCGACGTGCTCGAGGCGCTGCGCGAGCCGCTCGAGAGCGGCCGCGTGGCGATCGCGCGCGCCGCGCGCCAGGTGCAGTTTCCCGCGCGCTTCCAGCTCATCGCGGCCATGAACCCCTGCCCTTGCGGACATTGCGGCGACCGCAGCGGCCGCTGCCGCTGCACGCCGGAGCGCATCGCCCGCTATCGCGGGCGTATCTCGGGTCCCCTCGCCGACCGCATCGACATCAAGCTGGAAGTGCCGGCGCCGCGCGAGGCGGAGCTCGTCGCCGCGGCCGCCGGCGAGCCTTCGGAGGCGATCAGGGCAAGGGTCGAACAGGCCCGGCAAGTGCAGCTCGCGCGCCAGGGCAAGCCCAACGCGCTCCTCGGCACGAAGGAAATCGACCGGCACTGCACGACCGATCGGGAGGGCGATCAGCTGCTGCGCCACGCGCTCGCCCGACTGCTGCTCTCCGCACGCGCCTACCACCGCGTGCTGCGCGTGGCGCGCTCGATCGCCGATCTCGCCCAGTCCTCGAGCATCGCCGCGGAGCACATTGCGGAGGCGATACAGTATCGTAGGCTCGACGCAAGCTTCTGAGGGTAATGGCGACCTACGCAATCGGCGACGTGCAGGGCTGCTATGACGAGTTGCGGACGCTCCTGGCGGAGGTTCATTTCGCCGAAGCGGATCGACTATGGTTCGTCGGCGACCTCGTGAACCGCGGGCCGAAGTCGCTCGAGGTACTGCGCTTCGTGCGCGGCCTGGGCGATCGCGCGCTGACCGTGCTGGGAAACCACGACCTGCACCTCGTCGCGGTGCACGAAGGCCTGCAGCGCGTGCGCAACGAGGACACGCTAGGGGAAGTGCTTGCCGCGACGGATCGCAGTGAGCTCGTCGATTGGCTGCGTCGCTGCCCGCTCATGCACGTGGAAGGAGACTATGCGATGGTGCACGCGGGCCTGCTGCCAGCTTGGTCGGTCAAGGAAGCGCTTGCCTTGAGCGAGGAAGTCCAGCGCGCGCTGCAAGCGCCGAGCTATCGGGAATTCCTGAAGAACATGTACGGGAGCAAGCCCAGTCGCTGGAGCGGCACGCTCGCCGGCTGGGACCGTCTGCGCGTGATCGTCAATGCCATGACTCGCATGCGCTTCTGTACCTCGGAGGGCGAGATGGATTTCCATGCCAAGGGAACGAAGGCGCCGGTCGGCTACCAGCCCTGGTATGAGACGCGGCGGGGCGACCGGCACTTCCTGCTGTGTGGCCACTGGTCGGCGCTCGGGCTCAGGCTCCGGCCTGGCGTGGCGCTGCTCGACAGCGGCTGCGTCTGGGGCGCCTCGCTCAGCGCGCTGCGGCTCGACGACCGACGGGTCTTTCAGGTGAAATGCGCGGGTTACCAGGCCGTGGAGGAATGACATGAGCGACTGCGTTTTCTGTCGCATCGTCGCCGGGCAGATTCCCTCGACGCGGGTCTACGAGGACGAGCTCGTCGTCGCCTTCATGGACATCGGGCAGGTCAATCCCGGACACGTGCTCGTCGCGCTCAAGGCGCACGCGGAAAATCTTTATGCTCTCGACGATGTGCAGGCGGCCGCGGTGCAGCGCGCAGCCGCGCATGTCGCGCGTGCGATCCGCGATGCCTTCGCGCCGCACGGGCTATCGGTGTATCAGGCGAACGGCAAGGCGGCAGGGCAGACGGTGTTCCATTACCACGTGCATCTCGTGCCGCGCTTCGAGGGCGACGGCATGGCGCTCGCGTGGCCGGTGAAGAACCCGCCGCGCGAGAAGCTCGAAGAGCACGCGGCGAAAATCCGCGCCCGACTCGCCTAAGGCTGCCAGGGCGAAGCGCCGAACGCGGCACGGAAGCGCGCCTCGATCTCGTCTCGCGACGGCGCGTGGTTTTGCGCGCCGCGCTGCGCGATCTTGATCGCGCCGAGCACGGCGGCGAGGCGGCCGGTGCGCGGCCAGTCCCAGCCGTGCGCGATGCCGTAGAGCAGCCCGGCGCGATAGGCGTCGCCGCAGCCGGTGGGGTCCACGACCGCGTCCGCCGGCACGCAGGGAATATCGTGCCGCTGTCCGCCGGCCAGGATGTAGGAGCCGCTGGCCCCCTGGGTACACACGAGCGCGCTGACGTGGCGCGCGATCTCCTCCAGCCGCCGCCCGGTCTTCTCCTCGAGCATGCGGCCTTCGTAGTCGTTCACGGCGACGAACGTCGCTTCGCGCACCAGGGCCTCGAGCTCCTCGCGCGAGAACATCGGCAGTCCCTGCCCCGGGTCGAACATGAACGGGATGCCGTGCGCCGCGCACTGTTGTGCATGCTCGAGCATGCCCTGCTTGCCGTCGGGCGCGATGATCGCTACCCCGGCTCCCAGGCTTTCGCCGATGCGATTCTCGTGCGCGAAGTTCATCGCTCCGGGATGGAAAGCGGTGATCTGGTTGTCGTCGAGATCCGTGGTGATGAACGCCTGCGCGGTGAATTGCCCGGGGATGCGCTTGAGCAGCGCCGTGCCGATGCCGAGCTTTTCCAGGCGCGCCAAGTACGGGGCGATGTCCTCGCCGACGCTGGCCATGACGAGCGGCTGCTCGCCGAGCAGCCGCAGGTTGTAGGCGATATTGGCGGCGGTGCCGCCGAATTCGCGGCGCATCTCCGGCGTGAGGAAGCACACGTTGAGGATATGCAGCTGGTCGGCGAGCAAATGGTTTCTGAAGCGGTCGGGGAACACCATGATGGTGTCGAAGGCGACCGAGCCGGTGACGAGTATCTTCATGAGGGATAGAAAAGATAGAGGCGGTAACCGGTGGCATGGACGCCGCCGGTGTCGAGGAAAACGCGCACGCTCGCCTCGGCTCCGGGTGCGATGCCCTGCGCCGCCGCGCTGCGGCCCTGGCGCTCGAGGTAGTCCCCGGGGCGCAGCACGCGCCGCAGCACCGGCCGGTCAGCCTCGTCCGTGAGCGTGAGCTCGAGCGCGGGGTAGTCCTGGGCAAAGCCGGCGCGGTTGTGAATCACGGCGCTGAGGGCGATCAATCCTGCGCGGCGGGCGTCGGCTTGCAGCTCGGAGGAGTCGATGCTCATCAGCTCGGGCCGGCGCGGCAGCGGCACCACGCAGCCGAGGCGCAGGCACGCGGCGCTGAGCGGCGCACGCGCGGCCGGCACCATCGCGGCAACCTCGGCGCGATAGCGATAGAGCACCTGGCCGGCGAGCACCAGCAATGCGAGCAGCGAGGCGAATGCCCAGGCGGCGCGATGCGGCCGCCGCCGCTCGGCCATGAACGCCGGAGGCTCTTCCCTCGCCGGCGGGTCGGGCGGCCGGCGCGACGGATCGAAGAGCCCGAGCTGGGGCGAGGCCTCTAGCGCGAATGCCTCCTGCGAGGGCGCGACCAGCGCGGCCACGCCGTTGAAGAGCTCGCCGCACTTGCCGCATCGCACGGTCCCGGATTGCGCCGCGAGCTGCGCCGGCTGCACGCGGAACGCCGTCCCGCACGCGGGACAGCGGGTGACGAGGCTCACTGCCGCCTCCCGGCGAGCAGGACCCAGGCGTCGCTCCGCCCGGCGATCGCCAGGTCGAAGGCCGGCCGGTACGCCGCCCGGACTTCTTCCGCTTGCGCCTCGAGCAGTCCCGCGAGCGCCAGTCGACCGCCGGACGCGGTGCGCGCGACGAGCAGCGGCGCGAGCACGATGAGCGGTTGCGCGAGGATGTTGGAGAGCACCATGTCGTATACGGCGGCCGAGCGTACGTCGGGCAGGCTTGCGGTGACGGCGACCCGGTTGCGCGCTGCATTTTCGCGCGTTGCGGCCACGGCCTGCTCGTCGACGTCGACCGCCGCGACGCGGCTCGCCCCCAGCTTCGCGGCGGCAATGGCGAGGATTCCGGAGCCGCAACCGTAGTCGAGCACACTCTCCCCGCCGCGCATCTCATGCTCGAGATAGGCGAGCATCAGTTGCGTGGTCGGATGGCTTCCGGTGCCGAAAGTGAGGCCGGGGTCGAGGCGCACGACCCGCTGTGCGGTTGCGGGCGGCTTGTGCCAGCTCGCCCCGATCCAGAGCCGCCCCACCTCGAGCGGCGCGAATTGCGCCTGGCTGCGCCGCACCCAGTCGTCGTCCGCTAGCGGCGCGACGGCGAAGTCCGGCGCGGCGAGCCCGCATTGCGCCGCCGCCGCGCCGACCACGGCCGCGGGCTTGGCGTCCTGGGAGAGCAGGGCGCTCACCCGCAGCGACGGTCCTTCGAGACCTTCGATCGCCGTCGACTGCGCACCCGCCTCGAGCAGAGCGTCGCTGAAGGCGTCCGCCCAGCGCGCCTCGATCTCAGCGCTCACCGCGAGCCAGGGCATCACTTCTTCTTCGCCTGGTCCTGGGCGAGCTTCTGCTCGAGGTAATGAATGGATACTCCGCCGCGCAGGAAGCGCGTGTCGCTCAGCAGCTCCCGATGCAGCGGAATGTTCGTCTGGATGCCTTCCACCACCATTTCGGACAGCGCGATGCGCATGCGCGCGATCGCTTGGTCGCGCGTCGGTCCGTAGGCGATGACCTTGCCGACCATGGAATCGTAGTAGGGCGGGACGGTGTAGCCCTGGTAGACGTGCGAGTCGACGCGGATGCCGGGACCGCCCGGCGGGTGGTAGGAAGTGATCTTGCCCGGCGAAGGCGTGAAGCGGTAGGGATCCTCGGCGTTGATGCGGCACTCGAGCGCATGACCGCGCAGCACGATGTCCTTCTGCCGGTAGCGCAGCTTCTCACCGGCCGCGACGCGAATCTGCTCCTGCACCAGGTCGACGCCGGTGATCATCTCGGTCACCGGATGCTCGACCTGGATACGGGTGTTCATCTCGATGAAGTAGAACTCGCCCTCCTCGTAGAGAAACTCGAAGGTACCCGCGCCGCGATAGCCGATCTTGCGGCAGGCCTCGACGCAGCGCTCGCCGATGCGCTCGCGCAGCTTCGGCGGCAGGTCCGGCGCGGGCGCTTCCTCCAGGATCTTCTGATGCCGACGCTGCAGGGAGCAATCGCGCTCGCCGAGGTAGAGGGCGTTCTTCTGGCTGTCGGCGAGCACCTGGATCTCGATGTGGCGCGGCTGCTCGAGGTACTTCTCCAGATAGACCACGGGGTTGGCGAAGGCCGCCTGCGCTTCTGCGCGCGTCATGTTCACCGCGTTGAGCAGCGCCGCTTCGGTATGCACCACGCGCATGCCGCGGCCGCCCCCGCCGCCTGCCGCTTTGATGATCACCGGGTAGCCGACCTTGCGCGCGATCTTGACGATCTCCTTCGTGTCTTCGGGCAGCGCTCCCTCCGACCCGGGCACGGTCGGCACCCCGGCTTTCGTCATTGCCTGCTTGGCGCTCACCTTGTCGCCCATCAGGCGGATGTTCTCCGGGCGCGGCCCGATGAACACGAACCCCGAGCGCTCGACCTTCTCGGCGAAGTCCGCATTCTCGGAAAGAAACCCGTATCCGGGATGGATCGCCTCCGCGTCGGTGACTTCCGCCGCGCTGATGATCGCCGGGATGTTGAGGTAGCTCGACGCCGCGGGCGGCGGGCCGATGCAAACGGATTCGTCGGCGAGCTTCACGTACTTCGCTTCGGTGTCCGCCTCGGAGTGCACGACCACGGTGCGAATACCGAGCTCTCGGCAGGCGCGCTGGATGCGCAGGGCGATCTCGCCCCGATTGGCGATCAGGATTTTCTCGAACACGCTAGCCGAGAACGAGCAGCGGCTGGCCGTACTCGACCGGCTGGCCGTTCTCGACGAGGATCGCTTTCACCACGCCGCCGGCGTCGGCCTCGATCTCGTTCATCAGCTTCATCGCCTCGATGATGCAAACGGTGTCGCCTTCTTTCACCGTCTGCCCGACTTCGACGAACGGCTTCGCATCCGGGGAGGGCGACCGGTAGAAAGTACCGACCATCGGCGCTTTGACCGGGTGCCCCTCCTGAGCGCTCGGCTGCTCGGCGAGCGCAACGGCCGCCGGCGGGGCCGAGGGCGCGGCCGGCCTCTCGCCTGGCAGCGCCGCAAGGACCGGTCCGGGCGCGACGCTGACCGCGCCGCCCTTGACGATCTTGACCTTCTCTTCTCCCTCGGTGATCTCCAGCTCCGCTATGCCGGATTCCTGGACGAGGTCGATCAGTTTCTTTAGTTTTCGAAGATCCATCCCTATTCGCGGCTTTTGCGCGCAGAACGGCGCATGTTAGCCGATGGCCGCTTTTATTTCCCGCTCGATCTCCGCCTCGCTCCAGACGCCGAGCTTGCGATAAGTGATTCGCCGCTTGGCGTCCAGCAGCACCGAATAGGGCAATGCCGCTGCTCTGTCGCCCAAGCCAGCGAGCAGCGCGGATACATCTCCCTGCGCCACGAGGACCGGATACGAGATGCCGAATTCCTTCGCGAACGGGCGCAAGTTCTCTACCTGATCGATGCCGATGCCTGCTATTTCCAGTCCTTTAGCGGCATATTGCTGCCTCGCGGCAACAAGGAGCGGGACTTCCTTCCGGCAGGGCGCGCACCAAGTCGCCCAGAAGTTGCACAACAACACAGGCGACGACCAGTCGCGAAGCTGCACGATTTTGCCGTCCAGATCGGCAAAGGGCTGCTCGAGCAAGCTTTCTGCGCCGCCTCCCCCGGGCCGCAGGCCGAGCACGCCGAAAAGCACGCCGGCAGTTGCGGCCGCGACGCCAACGGCGCCAAGGGCGAGAAATTCGCGCCTAGCGAGGGGCATCGCGCAGCATCGCCCCCACCTCCGCGATACCGGCGCGGTCGATCGCCTTCCCCGCCTGCGAGGTTTTCAACGCCACGCGCTCGTCGCGCCGGTCGTGCACTGAAAGGCGCACCGGGACGCCCTGCCACTCGAGCACGAAGATGCTCGCTGCGTGCTTGCGATCCCCGGAATAGCGCCGGCCTTCCTGCGTAGTGAATGCAATGTTGCGATTGAGCAGGAACATCTCGACGTCCTTGGCGCTATCGGGAAAAAGCTGCAGATCGATCTCCGAATACGCTCCGGCAATGCCCTTCAGCACGGGCCCCGTGAGGTAGGGGTTGAATTCGGCGAGCGCGCGCATCGCCTCGAGCGCCACGGCGCGCAGCTCGGTCAGGATCCTCGGGTGCGCGTGCGCCTGGTACAGCGCGCGGTAGGCGCGCAACTCCGCTTCGACCTCGTCGTTGGTGGGCAGCGCCTCGGTGTCGGGGGCGCCCAGCCGGCGTGCCGCCTTGCGCTTGGCGAGCCCGAAATCGTCGATGCCGTCTTCCGCCATCACTCGCGCGGCGGCAGCGGCGATGCGCGCCCGCATGCCTGTCTGGCGGTTCGCTTTTCGGCCCATGGGGATAGCCAATCATAGCGTAGGGTGCGACGCGCGCATCCTCTAGAATCGGCCGCTTCCCGCACCGGCCGATTTTCCATGACGCAGCACCTTCATATCCTCGGCATTTGCGGCACCTTCATGGGTGGCATCGCCGCGATCGCCAAGGCGGCGGGCTACCGCGTGACGGGGTGCGACGCGAATGTCTATCCGCCGATGAGCGAGCAGCTCTCGGCGCTCGGCATCGAGCTCACCGAGGGCTTTTCCCAGGACCAGCTTGCGCTGCGCCCAGACCTCTGGGTGGTCGGCAATGTCGTGACCCGCGGCAATGCCCTCATGGAAGCGATCCTTGACCGCGGCGATCGCTACGTGTCCGGCCCACAGTGGCTGGCGGAGAACGTCCTCATCGGCCGCCATGTCCTCGCAGTAGCCGGAACGCACGGCAAGACCACCGTGTCCGCCATGCTCGCTTGGATCCTCGAGCGCGGCGCCTGCAAGCCGGGATTCCTGATCGGCGGTGTGCCGATGGATTTTCCGGTGTCTGCACGTCACTCGGATTCCCGCTTCTTCGTAATCGAGGCGGACGAGTACGACACCGCCTTTTTCGACAAGCGCTCGAAGTTTGTTCACTATCGTCCCCGAACCGCCATCCTCAACAACCTGGAGTTCGATCATGCAGACATCTTCGAGGATCTCGCAGCCATCGAACGGCAATTTCATCATCTTGTGAGGATTGTGCCGAGAAGCGGCACGATCGTGAGCAATGGCGCCGATCCGGTTCTCGAGCGAGTGCTCACATTGGGAGCCTGGACGCCGATCGAGCGCTTTGGGGTCGCCTCCGGATGGCAGGCGGGTGCACCGCACCCCGACGGCAGCTTCGAGGTCGCTTGGCAAGGCCGCTCCGTGGGGCACGTGCGCTGGCAGCTGCTCGGGGCACACAACCGTATGAATGCCCTTGCCGCCATTGCGGGCGCGCGCACTGCCGGTGTCGACCCGGAGCTGGCAATCGACGCCCTGTCGAAGTTTTCGGGGGTGCGCCGACGGATGCAGATGCGCGGGAAAGCGGCGGGCGTGACCGTGTACGACGACTTCGCCCATCACCCGACGGCGATTCGCACCACCTTGGAAGGCCTGCGGCAGCGCGTCGGCACCGAACGGATCATTGCGGTCCTTGAGCCGCGTTCGAACACCATGAAGCGCGGCATCATGAAAGATGCGCTGCCACAAAGCCTCGCCGCCGCCGACCGCGCTTACGTCTATACGCACGGCCTGGGCTGGAACGCGAGCGCCGTGTTCGCCTCCCTCGGCGCACGCGCGCGCTGCCTCGACGACCTCGCCTCTCTGGTGCGCGCCGTCGCCGATGATGCGCGCGCGGGGGACCATGTGCTCGTCATGTCGAACGGCGGCTTCGGCGGTATCCACGGCAAGCTGCTCGAGCGGCTGCGGCAGCGGGGGTAGCCGAGGTGCGCCTGGTCTACCTGCACGGCTTCAACTCCTCGCCGCGTTCTCACAAGGCGACCCTGCTCGAGCACGCGGTTGCCGAGCGCGGCCTCGCGGAGCATTACGCCTGCCCGGCGTTGCCGCCCCTTGCAGGCGAGGCGCTGGCGCGCATCGAGCCGCTCCTTGGGCGCGACACCTGCCTCGTCGGTTCGTCGCTTGGCGGCTTTTACGCCACATGGCTCGCGGAGAAGCATGGCCTCCGAGCGGTTCTGCTTAACCCTGCGATCGAGCCGCACGTCGGGCTGCGCCTGCTCCTCGGCCCCCAGAAAAATCTCTATACGGACGAGGAGTATGTGCTCACTGAAAAGCACCTGCAGGAATGGCAGGGGCTGTATCTCCCGCGCATTACGCCGAGCCGGTATCTGCTGATCGTCGAGACTGGCGACGAGGTGCTCGACTATCGCAAAGCCACCGAGCGCTATGCGGGCTGCCAGCAGGTGGTCGTGGAAGGCGGCGATCACAGCCTGCGCAGCTTCCCCGAGCATCTGCGGGAAATCCTGCGCTTCGCGCGTTTGCCCGATTGAGATGCAGGTCCTGTACGAGGAAGACGGCGACGTAAAGGTTGGAGCGGTGCTCGCGCAGGCGCCCGCGTCCTTGCAGGTGGAGAGCCCGCACGGCCGGCGCAGCAAAGTGAAGGCGGGCAACGTGCTCCTGAACTTCGATACGCCGTCTGCGGCCGAGATCCTCGGTGAAGCCCAGCGCTACGCCGAGAGCCTGGACACCGAGTTCCTCTGGCAGTGCTGCGGCGCGAACGAGTTCGACTTTCGCGCCTTGGCGCGCGACTACGTCGGACGCGAGCCGAGCGCCGTGGAAGCCGCCGGCGTTCTCCTCAAGCTGCTCTCGGCGCCGATGTACTTCTACCGGCGCGGCAAGGGCCGCTTTCAGCCGGCACCCGCCGAGACCGTGAAGCTCGCGCTGGCCGGTCTGGAGAAGAAGCGGCGCGCGCAGGAAGCGATTTCGGCTTGGGCGGTAGCGCTCGCGCGCGGAGAGTGCCCGGAGGAGGTTGCGGCCCTCAAGGACGAGCTGCTCTACGCACCCGACCGGGGCAAGCCGCAGACCAAGGCGCTCGAGCAGGCGTGCAAGGAAACCGGTCTCGCACCCGCGCGGCTCTTCGAGCGCTGCGGCGTGCTCGGCGACAGCCACGACTATCATCTCCGGCGTTTCCTCTACGAGTTCTTCCCCCGCGGCACGGCGTTCCCGCCGCATCCGACGCCGAAGCTGCCCGACGAGCTGCCGCTTGCGGCGGCGGGCGCATTCAGCCTCGACGACGTCGGCACCACCGAAGTAGACGACGCGTTCTCGCTGCAGCGCCTCGACGGCGAGCGCCTGCGCATCGGCATTCATATCGCGGCCCCCGGGCTGGGATTCGGCCCAGGCTCGCGCCTGGACGCCATTGCCCGCGAACGGCTTTCGACCGCATACATGCCGGGAGAGAAGTTCACCATGCTGCCGCCCGACGTGGTCGGCGGCTTCTCGCTCGACGAGGGCGCCGAGCACGCCGCGGTTTCGCTGTACGTCGACTATTCCAGCAAGGAAGGCTTGCTCCTCCACAGCCGGCAGAGCCGCATCGAGCGCCTGCCGGTCGCCGCCAACCTGCGCCATGGCGCATACGAGGCGCTGAATCGCGCGTTCGAGTGCGGGGAGGTGACCGGCCTGCCCTTCGAGGAAGAGCTGCGCGTGCTCTGGCACGCCGCGCAGCGTCTGGAGGCGGGGCGCGGCCGTCCGGCGACCAACGCGACGCAGCTCGATTACACCTTTCACGTGGAGCAGGGCCGGGTGCGCATCGTGCCGCGACGGCGCGGCTCCCCGCTCGACAAGCTGGTCTCGGAGCTCATGATCCTCGTGAACCGCAGCTGGGGCGAGCTGCTGGCGGAGCGCGACGTCGCTGCGATCTACCGGGTGCAGTCCGTGGGCAAGGTGCGCTTCAGCGTCCACCCGGAAGCCCACGAAGGGCTGGGAGTCGGCGCATATGCGTGGATGAGCTCACCGCTGCGTCGCTATGTCGACTTGCTGAATCAATGGCAGCTGCTCGCCGCCTTGCGCGGCGAGCGCGCCCCGTTCGCGCGAAATTCCGATGCGCTCCTTTCCGCGCTGCGCGCTTTCGAGATCACCCACGCGCGCTATGACGAGCACCAGCGCGCCATGGAGACGTACTGGAGCCTGCGCTGGCTGCTCCAGGAAAAGTGCGAGCGCCTGGTGGGCGTCGTGCTGCGCGAGAACCTTGTGCGCATCGAAGGCCTGCCCCTGGTACTGCGTGTCGCTTCGCTCCCGGAACTCGCGCCCGGAACGCGCGCGAGACTCGATATCGACCGCATCGACTTGCTCGAGCGCTCCCTGGGGCTCGCCTACCGCGAAACGCTCGGCAGCGATGCTCCGCCTTCGGAAGAAAGCGAGGTGGCTAGCTAAAAAGCCCAAAATATGAAAGGCTTGTCCGTCGGACATCAGAATGAACCTTAGATTGCCGTCGCCCCTCGAGGGCCAGAACGCGATGCTCGGTGCGGCGCTCGGGATCTCCGTGCTCGTGCACGCCGCGGCACTTGCGGTGCATTTCAAGGTGCCCGAGCGGCTGATGCGGCAGCCCTCCGAGCAACGCCTCGAGGTAGTGCTCGTCAATGCGAAGACGCGCCAGCGTCCGGCACGGGCGGACGTGCTCGCACAGGCAAATCTGGACCGCGGCGGAAATGTAGAGGAGCGGCGCCACGCCAGGACGCCCCTGCCGGTGACCGAGGCTCGTCGCCCCGGCAAGGATCTCGCCTCGGCACAGCGCCGGGTGCAGGAGCTGGAAGCGCGGCAGCGCGAGCTGCTCGCGCAGTCGCGTGCGGCCGAGGTGCGCGTGGCTCCGCAGCCGCCGCGCATGCGCGAAGAGCGGGCCACGCCGCAGCCGAGCGGGCGCGACCTCGCGGATCTGTCGCTCGCCGCGCTACAGTTGCAGGCGCAGATCGACCGCCAGATCGACGCCTACCAGAAGCGGCCGCGCAAAAAGTTCATCGGTGCGAACGCCGCCGAGTACCGGTTCGCACAATACGAGGAGGACTGGCGCGCCAAGGTAGAGCGGGTGGGTACGCTGAACTACCCGGCGCAGGCGCGCGGCAAGCTCTACGGCAATCTGCAACTCACCGTGACCCTGCGCCCCGACGGCACCGTCGCCGCGATCGACCTCGACCGTTCCTCCGGCCTGAAGGTGCTCGACGCCGCGGCGTTCAAGATCGTGCGCATGGCGAGTCCGTTCGCGCCTTTTCCGCCCGACATCCGCCGCGACACGGACCTGCTGGTGATCACGCGCACCTGGTTCTTCGGCCAGGGCGGCAAGCTCTGGACGCGATAGGCGGCGCGGCATGGCGGAGCGCTATGCAGTGATCGGCCACCCGATCGCACATTCCCGGTCGCCATGGATCCATGCACGCTTCGCGCGCGCCACGGGCGAGGACATCGAATACGGCCGCATCGACGCAGGCCCCGAAGAGTTCGCCGGGGCGGTGGAGCGCTTCCGGCGCGCCGGCGGCAAGGGCCTGAACGTGACCGTGCCGCACAAGGAAGCGGCCTTTCGTCTTTCCAGCGAGCGCAGCGCGCGCGCGAGCACCGCAGAGGCGGTGAACACGCTCGTGCTCGGGGAAGCGATCTTCGGCGACAACACCGACGGCGCGGGACTCGTGCGCGACATCGAGGTGAACCAGGGCTACCGGCTGCGCGGCCGCGCGACGCTGCTCCTCGGCGCCGGAGGCGCCGCGCGTGGCGTGGTAGGCGCGCTGCTCGAGGCGGGCGTCGCGCGTCTGGTGATCGGCAACCGCACCGTAGAACGGGCGCGCGAGCTTGCAAGGCGCTTCCCGCCGGTGGCCGCCTGCGGGTATGGCGAGCTCGGGGGCGAGCGGTTCGATCTCATCGTCAATGCCACGTCGGCCGGGCTGCAGAACGCGGCGCTGCCGCTCCCTGCGCCGCTCTTCTCGCCGCGCGTGCTCGCCTACGAGATGGTCTACGGTCGCGAAACGCCGTTCCTCGCTACCGCGCGGGCGGCCGGCGCGCGGGCGTGCGACGGCCTGGGCATGCTGGTCGAGCAGGCGGCCGAGTCGTTCCTGGTTTGGCGCGGCGTGCGCCCGGACACCGGCCCGATTCTCGCCGCACTGCGCGCCGAGCTGCGTGGCACGTAGCGCCTCGCGCCTGCGGGCGCTGCTCGTCGCCTGGAAGGTCTTCAGCTACACGCTGGGCGCGCTGGTTCTCGCCTCGTCGCGGCGCAGCTCTGGTTTTTCGCGCACGTCGTGTACTGGAGCCAGTTCACGCCGGCCGCGACGGCGTTCATGGAGCGGCGCCTGGAAGCGCTGCGCGAGAAGAACCCGCGGGCGAGGCTCGAGCATCGCTGGGTGCCCTACGAGCGCATCGCCACGAGCCTCAAGCGCGCAGTGGTTGCCGCGGAGGATGCGCGCTTCCTGGATCACGAAGGCTTCGACTGGGAAATGATCCAGAAGGCGATGGTGAAGAACGAGCGGCGCGGACATATCGTCGCCGGCGCCTCGACCATCAGCCAGCAGCTCGCCAAGAATCTGTTCCTCTCGGGAGAGCGCTCCTGGCTGCGCAAAGGCGAAGAGGCGATGATCACCTGGATGCTCGAGCACGTGATGACCAAGCGCCGCATCCTCGAGCTGTACCTCAATTTCGCGGAATGGGGCGACGGCGTGTTCGGCGCCGAGGCGGCCGCGCGGCATCATTTCGGCGTCGCGGCGCGCTCGCTCTCCGACACGCAGGCGGCCTGGCTCGCGGTCATCCTGCCGAGCCCCAGCCGCTACGACCGCGGCAGGCTCACGCCCTACCTCGCGGGCCGCGTCGACACGATACTCGCGCGCATGCCCGAAGTGCAGATCCCCGCCGGCGAGCGCTGATACCCTCGCGCATGGCTGAAGCGCTCGCCCGCCTGGAGCTCGACGATCTGCACGCTACGCTGCGCGAGGTCGAGGCGCTGCTCGCGAGCCCGGAGGCGAGCGGCGCGCTGCGCGCGCGCCTCGACGCGCTGCATCCGGCCGATATCGCCTTCATTCTCGAGGCGCTGCCGCACGAGCGGCGCCTCGCGGTGTGGGATCTGGTCAAGGCCGACCGCGACGGCGAGATCCTGCTCGAGGTCTCCGAGGCGGTGCGCGAGTCGCTCATCGAGGCGATGGATTCCCGCGAGCTCGTCGCCGCCGCCGGAACCCTCGACGCGGACGAGCTTGCCGACATCGCCGCCGACCTTCCCGCCGGGGTCATCGAGGAGGTGGTGCAGGCGCTGCCGGTCGAGGAGCGCGAGCGGCTGCGCGCGGCGCTCTCCTACCCCGAAGGCTCGGTCGGGGCGCTCATGGATTTCGAGCACGTGGCGGTGCGCGAGGATGTCACGCTCGAGACCGTGACGCGCTTCCTGCGCCGCATGGACGAGCTGCCGGCGCACACCGACCAGCTCTTCGTCGTCGACCGCGCCCACCGGCTGAAGGGCACCCTGCCGCTCGCCCGCCTCATCGTTTCCGACCTCGACCTCGAGGTCGGCCGCGTCATGGTCGCCGAAGCGGTGCGGCTCTCGCCCGGGGACTCGGCCGAGGATGCGGCGAGCGTCTTCGAACGCTACGACCTCGTCTCCGCTCCGGTGGTTGACGCGGCCGGCGGCCTGGTCGGCCGGCTCACCGTGGACGCCGTGATGGACTACATCCGCGAGGCGAGCGCCGAGTCGCGCCTGGCCGAAGCCGGGCTGCGCGAGGAAGAGGACGTCTTCGCGCCGGTGCTCGACAGCTTCAAGAACCGCTGGGCCTGGCTGGCGGTCAACCTCGTCACCGCGTTCATCGCCTCTCGGGTGATCGACCTCTTCGAGGGCTCCATCGAGCGGCTCGTGGCGCTCGCGGCGCTCATGCCGATCGTCGCCGGCATCGGCGGCAACTCGGGCAACCAGACGATCACCATGATCGTGCGCGCCCTCGCGCTGGGGCAGATCCACGGCCCCTACTGGCGACAGCTGCTCAAGAAGGAGATCGGCGTGGCGCTGCTGAACGGCGTGATCTGGGGCGTGCTGCTTGGCGTCGTCGCTTACCTCTTCTACGGCAACGTGGCGCTGGGCGGGGTGATGGCGCTGGCGATGATCCTCAACCTCATGCTCGCCGCGGTGATGGGTGTGGCGATCCCGTGGGTGAGAGCGCGCTTCGGCAAAGACCCCGCCGTCGGCTCCTCGGTACTGATCACCGCTTGCACCGACTCCGGCGGTTTTTTCATCTTCCTCGGCTTGGCGAGTCTCTTTCTCGTTTGAACGCCTCGCGCGCGGCAGCGAGCGTGGCCGCGACGTCCGCCGCGCTGTGCGCGGAGGAAACGAAGCCGGCCTCGTAGGCCGAGGGCGCGAGGTAGACCCCGGCGTCGAGCATCGCGTGGAAAAACCGGTTGAAGGCATCGCGGTCGCACTGCATGACCTCGGCGTAGCGCTGCGGCGGCGCCGCGCGGAAGTACACGCCGAGCATGCTGCCGATCGACTGCGCGCTGAAGGCTATCCCGGCGCTCTGCGCTTCTTGCGTAAGGCCCTGCACGAGCGCGCGGGTGGTTTTTTCCACCGCTTCACAGAATCCGGGCTCCTGCACGAGCTTGAGCGTGGCGATGCCCGCGGCGAGCGCGACCGGGTTCCCCGACAGAGTCCCGGCCTGGTAGACCGGGCCGAGCGGCGCCAGCTTCTCCATGATGTCGCGCCGGCCACCGAGCGCGCCGACCGGCAGGCCGCCGCCGATCACCTTGCCGAGCGTCGTCAGGTCGGGGGTGATGCCGAAACGCTCTTGCGCGCCGCCGAGCGCGACGCGAAAGCCGGTCATCACTTCGTCGAGTATGAGCAGCGCGCCGTGCCGGCTACACTCTTCGCGAATGCATTCCAGGAAACCCTGCGCCGGCAGCACGAGATTCATGTTGCCGGCGACCGGCTCGACGATCACGGCCGCGATCTCCCGGCCTCTTTGCTCGAACAGCGCGCGAACCTGGGCGGCGTCGTTGTAGTCGAGCACGACCGTGTGCGCCGCGGTATCCGCCGGTACGCCGGCGGAGCTGGGATTGCCGAGCGTCAGCGCGCCCGAGCCGGCCTTCACGAGCAGCGAATCGGCGTGGCCGTGGTAGCAGCCCTCGAACTTGACGATCAGGCTGCGCCCCGTCGCGCCGCGCGCGAGGCGCAGCGCGGTCATCGTCGCTTCGGTGCCGGAGGAGACGAGACGTACGCGCTCGAGCGACGGCACCAGGCGGCACAGCATCTCGGCGAGCTCGATTTCGGCCTCGGTCGGCGCGCCGAAGGAGAGGGCGCGCTCGGCCGCGCGCTGCACCGCCTGCACCACGGCCGGATGCGTATGGCCGGCGAGCATCGGGCCCCAAGAGCCGACATAGTCGATGTAGCGCTTGCCCTCGACGTCCCAGAGGTACGCGCCGCTCGCGCGCTCGAAAAAGAGCGGGGTACCGCCGACCGCGCGGAAGGCGCGCACCGGGGAGTTGACGCCGCCCGGCATGAGCGCTTGGGCGCGCTGGAACAATGCTTGGTTTTTCATGCGAAGAGCTTCCCGTAGTCGCGTGCGCGTGCCCGGATGTCGGACGCGTCGAAGAGATTCGAGATGACCGCCAGCAGATCGGCGCCCGCCTCGATCAGCGCGCCCGCGTTCTCGAGGGTAATGCCGCCGATCGCGGCGAGCGGCACACCGAGCGACTTCGCTTCGGCGAACAGAGCCAGCGGCGCGCGCACGGCCCGCGGCTTGGTCGCCGAGGGGAAGACGCTGCCGAAAGCCACGTAATCGGCACCGGCGCCGACCGCAGCACGTGCCCGGCCGAGGTCGTTGTAGCAAGAGGCGCCGAGGATGCGTCCGTGCAGCCGCCGCCGCGCAGCGGCGAGGTCGCCGTCTTCGCGCCCGAGATGCGCGCCGGCGGCATCCAGCTCGAGCGCGAGCGCCACGTCGTCGTTGACGATCAGCGGCACGCCGAACTCGCGCGCCAGCGCGGCGACGCGCTCGGCCTCGCCTGGCGTGCCGTGCTTGCGGCGGTACTGCAGCAGCGCGACGCCTCCTTCGAGCGCGGCGCGTACCTTGTCCTCGAGGCCGAAGCCCTCGGGGGTGATGGCATAGAGACCGCGCAGCTTCATGCCGGGAAGAGACGGTTGGGCACGTGCTGCCCGCGTCCCGGGCGAAAGCCGGCCGCGAGGCTGCGCCAAGTGAACTCCTGCGCCTTGCGCACCGCCTCGGCAACGCTCGCGCCGTGGGCGAGCGCGGCGGCGATCGCGGAAGCGAGCGTGCATCCGGAGCCGTGGTAGCTGCCGGGCAAGCGCGGCCAGCGATCGAAGCGCACGGCGCCGCGCGCGTCGTACAGGGTGTTCACGACATCGGCGGTAGCTTCGTGCGTGCCGGTAACGAGGACGTAGCGGCATCCGAGATCGGTCAGCGCGCGCGCGCAGGCGTCGAGCGAGGAAAGGCCGGGCGCGAGGCGCCGCGCTTCCACGCTGTTCGGCGTCGCCACCGTGGTGAGCGGCAGCAGCCGTTCGCGCAGCACCGCGAGGGTGTCCTCGCCGGCGAGGCAATCGCCGCGCGCCGACGCAAGCACCGGATCGAGCACCACCGGCAGCTGCGCGTGCTCGGCAAGCACGTCGGCAACGGCGTGCGCCGCCGCGGCCGAGCCGAGCACGCCGAGCTTGAATGCGGCGACCGGAATATCGGCGAGCACGGCGCGCGCCTGCTCGGCCACCAGCGCGGCATCGAGCGCATGCAGGCGATGCACGCCGCGCGTGTCCTGCACGGTGAGCGCGGTGAGCGCGCACAGCGGATAGGCGCGCAGCGCGGCGATGGTCAGCAGGTCGGCCTGCAGCCCGGCGCCGCTCGTCGGGTCGGAAGCGGCGAAGGCGAGCACCGCAGGAGGCGAAAAAGACATGGGGTAATATGCCGCCCCATTCTACTGGGCGCAGCGATGACGGCCGAAAGCAGCGATGACGACCGAAAACCAAGTGCAGTATCGAACGTGGATGTGCCTGATCTGCGGCTTCGTCTACGATGAGGCGGCGGGGCTGCCCGACGAGGGCATCGCGCCGGGCACGCGCTGGGAAGACGTGCCGATGAACTGGACCTGCCCGGAGTGCGGGGCGCGCAAGGAAGACTTCGAAATGGTGGAGATCTGAGCTTTTCCGGAGCGCGGAAAAGCTGATGCGGTAAAATCGCCCTTGGCGATTGCATGTCCTCGATCAACCTGACGGACCACTTCCTGATCGCCATGCCCAACATGGCGGATCCGTATTTCTCGAGGACGCTCACCTATGTCTGCGAGCACAACGAGCAGGGCGCGCTCGGCCTGGTCGTGAACCGCCCCATCGACATGACGTTGCAGGCGCTCTTCGAGCGCCTCTCGCTGTCGCTTCGCGCGCACGAGTTTTCCGATGCGCCGATCTACTTCGGCGGCCCCGTGCAAACCGACCGCGGCTTCGTGCTGCACGAGCCGGCGGGAAACTGGCAGTCGACCTTGCGCGTGCGCGAGGCGATCGGGCTTACTACGTCGAAGGACATCCTCGAGGCCGTGGGACGCGGTGAAGGCCCGCGCCGGCTGCTGGTGACGCTCGGCTACGCCGGCTGGTCGCCGGGGCAGCTCGAGCACGAAATCTCGCAGAACGCCTGGCTTACCGTGGAAGCGCGCGACGCCATCCTGTTCGACCTGCCCGCCGAAGAGCGCCTGCCGGCGGCGATGGAGATCCTCGGCCTCGACTATGCCAAGCTCCAGGACGCGGCGGGACATGCCTGAAAAGGGCACGGTCCTCGCTTTCGACTTCGGGCTCAAGCGTATCGGCGTTGCCGTGGGGGAAGCGGAGCTTCGCTCGGCGCATCCTCTGCCCGCGGTGAGCGGCTTCCCGCAAATCCAGAAGCTGGTGAGCGAGTGGCGGCCCTCGCGGCTGGTCGTCGGGCTGCCGGTGCGCGAGGCCGGCCCGCATCCCCTCGCGCCGCGCGTCGAGCGCTTCGCGCGCCAGCTCGAAGGGCGCTTTCGTCTGCCCGTGGCGCGCGTCGACGAGCGCTATACCTCGGTCGAAGCCGAGAGCCGCCTGCGCGGCGTGAAGCACAAGGCCATCGACTCGGTCGCGGCGCAGCTCATCCTGGAACAGTACTTTGCGCAAGCTGCCTGACGCGGAGAAGCTCTGCGAGCAGCTCGCCGCCGAGCTGCGGCCGAAGGTCTC
>DASUFD010000117.1:0-41796 GCA_036274735.1 Burkholderiales bacterium | reverse complement strand
GAGCTGTTTATCAGGCCTCGCTCACCACGTCTTCCATGCAGCTAGATCGTGAAAGCACCGCCTGACCCGACGACAACGTTTGTTGTAGTTCGCGGCCCAATACCCGCAGAACTTTCGAACGGGAAGCTTTATGTCAATTCGAGCGGCAACAGAGCTCATCATCTCTGCGCATGCGGGTGTGGGAGTCGCGTGATGACGCCTCTCAATAGGCATGAATGGCGCCTGACGGGCTCCGATTCGAATCCTTCGCTGACTCCGTCAGTGGGAAACTGGAACTTGGAGTGTCAGTCACACTACTGGATCAGAAAAGGCATGATCGTTTGGGCGCCGCGTTGGAGTGCTGCCGAGATTGCGGCTGGCAGGGCAAGAGAACAGAGACCGTACCTGGAGGACACTTGGCTGCAGAAGGCAAAATTTTGGCTCTCACATCTAGTCGAAGTGATCATTCGTACCCGAAAGTGAAATCGGCTGCCTTCAACGAATCAATTGTCCGCAACAACCGGTTAGCGGACTTTAGTAACTGAATCAACAAACGGCTGTTTCGGCTCACCCCTGATGTAGTTCTGCTCCTGGCCGATATCTGTTTAGCTCATTAACTCGCCCTGACGTTCGCTTCTGGCAGGTCGCGGACATTGGGCGCTGTGCCGAAATTGTGCTTTTCTGCGCCCGAAATGGCTTGTGTAGGACTGGATGAGGTTGGCTTGGAGAGCGGCAAGCGCTGGTAAACAGTAAGTTTCTTGAGCTCTCCAAGTTCGCCCTTTGCGTCTGAAAATCCGTGTGTCGCTGGTTCGATTCCGGCCTTGGCCACCAGTATTCTGTCTTCCGGTAGCCCTTAATCGCGTGCGCGGCGCCGCAGCAGCACGCCGGCTGCAAGGGCGAGCACGATGATCCCGAGGATGACGAGCGAGGCGGGCCGCGCGATGAAAATGCCGAGCGAGCCGTGCGAGATGGTGAGCGACTGGCGTAGCGACTGCTCGGCGAGCGGACCGAGCACCAGTGCGAGGACGAGCGCTGCGGGCGAGAAGCCGAGGCGCTTCATGAAGAACCCGAGCACACCGGCGGCGAACATGAGCCAGGTCTCGATCACGCTGCCGTTCACGCTGTAGGTGCCGATGGTGCAGATCAGGATCACCGCCGGCGCGAGCAGCCGGTAGGGAAGCTTGATCATCTGCACGAAGAGCGGGATGGCGAAGATGTTGAGCGCGAGCAGCGCCATGTTGCCGAGATACATGCTCGCGATCAGGCCCCAGGCGAAGTCGGGCTTCTGCGTCATGAGCAGCGGCCCGGGGGTGAGGCCCCAGAGGACAAAGGCGGCGAGCAGCACTGCGGTGGAGGCCGAGCCCGGGATGCCGAGCGTAAGCAGAGGCACCATGGCGCCGGAGGAGGCGGCGTTGTTCGCCGATTCGGGGCCGACCAGGCCTGCCATCGCCCCTTTGCCGAACTTCTCGGGCGTGCGCGACACCGACTTCTCCACGGAGTAGGACACGAGCGAGGCGACGGTCGCGCCGGCGCCGGGCAGTACGCCGACCAGGAAGCCGAGCAGCGAGCCGCGCGCGAGCGTCCATTTCGTCTCGACGTAGTCGGCGAGCTCCGGCCAGAACCGCCGCTCCTTCTCGTACCGGACGATCCCGCCTGTGCCCGAGACGTGCAATCCGCTGTAGAAGGCGTAGTAGAACTCTCCCAGCCCGAATAGGCCGATGGCGATCGGCACGAAATGCACGCCATCGATCAGCTCGGCCGAGCCGAACGTGTAGCGTGGCTGCCCGGTATCGAGGTCCACGCCCACCGTGCCGAGCGCGAAGCCGAGCAGCGCGGAGATGACGCCGTAGCGCCAGTTCTCCCCCACCATGGCGATCAGCGTCGTGAGGCCCATCAGCACGAGCAGGAAGTACTCCGGCGGGCCGAAGCTCCTCGCGAGGAGCGCGAAGAGCGGCGCGAGCACGGTGATGAGAACCACGCCCAGCGTGCCGCCGATGAACGAGGCGACGGCCTGCATGACGAGCGCCGGTCCGGCGCGGCCTTGCTGCGCGAGCGGGTAGCCGTCGAAGGTTGCGGCGACCGACGAGGACTCGCCCGGCGTGTTGAGCAGGATCGAGGTGATAGTGCCGCCGTATTGCGAGCCGTAATAGATCGCGGCGAGCAGGATGACGGCGCTCGTCGGCTGCATGCCGAAGGTGACCGGCAGGAGGATGGCGAGCGCCGCCGAAGGCCCGAAGCCCGGGATGATGCCGACCAGCATTCCGATCAGCACGCCGAGCAGCAGCCAGGCCAGGTTCGCCGGCGAGACGGCGACCGAAAGGCCGAGCAGCAGGTTGCCGAAGATGTCCATCAGAAGCCGAGCGGCAGCAGCCCCGGCGGGATGGCGGCGTTGAGCCACAGCCGGAACACGAGGTAGACCGCCAACGGCAGCGCGAGCGCGACGAGCGCGTTCTGCCACTTGCGCCCCGGGTTGAGCACGCTGAGCGCAGCGGCCATGAAAGCGATCATCGCGAGCAGGCCGCCCAGCACCTCGATCAGGGCGACGAAGCCGGCGGAGAGCGCCGCCAGTACGAGCGTGACCCGCCAGTGACGCGACGGCGCGGCGTCTCCGCCGTCGCGCTGGCGATCGGTGGCGAGGCTATAGAGCACCAGGACGAGCAGCGCGACGCCGATGATGCGCGGGAAAAATCCCGGCCCCAGCCGCCCGGCCGACGAAAGGTAGGGCAGCTCGGCGAAGGCGAAGTAAGTGTAGCCGGCGGCGAGAAGCAGCGCGCCGGCCAGGAAGACCGCCCGCATCAGGAGGCGGCTACTTGATCGCGCCCGACTTCTTCAGGATGTCGCGGAACGTCGCCTGCGTCTTCTGCAGGAAGGCGCGGAAGTCCTCGCCGTAGAGCACGTTCTCGGCGAGCAAATTCTTCTCGATGTAGCCCTTCCATTCCGGCGTCTCGACCACCTTCTTCATGGTGCCGATCCACCAGTCCTGCGCTTCCTTCGGCACGCCGGGCGGGAGCACCAGCCCGCGCGGCAGCGAGATGCCGATGTCGTAGCCCTCCTCGGCGAAGGTCGGCACGTTGCCGAGCGCTTTGGGCGTCGACTTGCCACTGAAGGCGAGGGGGCGCATATCCCCGGATTGGATGAGCCCGAGCACCTCGCCGGGGTTCGACATCGCCGCATCGAGGGCGCCGGAGAGCAGGCCGGTGATCAGCTCGCCCTGCTTGTTGAACGACACGTACTGGAAGTCGAAGCCGGCCTTTTCGGAAACCAGCTTCGGCACGATGAAGTCGATGTTTACCGTGCCGATGCCGCCGATCGAGGGCGGCTTGGCCTTCGCCGCGGCGACGAATTCCTTGAGCGTGCGCGCCCGGGAGCTCTTGTTCACGAGCAGGAGCATGTCGTCCGTGGCGAGCAGCGCGATCGGCGTGAAGCTCGTCGGCCCCCAGCCGGTGTTCGCCTGTAACGGCGTGGTGATGAAGCTGCCGCTGGTCGAGGTGATGTGGTAGGGGTTGCCCTTCTGGCCGAACACGTACCCCCATCCCTTGGCGCCGCTGCCGCCCGGCCGGTTCTCGGCGACAATCTGGCCGGGATAGAGCTTGTACTTCTCGAGTATCGAGATGATGGTCCGGGACATGATGTCGTTGCCGCCCCCCGGCCCGAAGGCGATGGTCCAGTTGAGCCGCTCGCCGGGGTAGGGGGCTTGCGCTTGGGCCCCGGTGGCGACGAGCGCAGCGGCGGCGAGCGCCGCGAGAATGATCGGTCGTCCTATCGGACTCATGGTGGTTATCCTCCTCTTCCCATAGTGTCCCACATCGCAAAAAACCCGTGCGCGCGCGCACGGCTTGAAACGCCATGCGGCTAAAATCGGGGGCTCCTTGAGCGAGCCCCTCGGAATCGTCGACCCGTATCGCCGCCTGGCGCAGGCGGTATACGACTACGCCATCTTCCTGCTGGACCGCGATGGTCGCATCATCACCTGGAACCCCGGCGCCGAGCGCATCAAGGGTTACCGCGCCGCGGAGATCATCGGCCAGCACTTCTCGCGCTTCTATCCGCCCGAGGCGGTCGAGCGGCGCTGGCCGCAGCAGGAGCTCGAGCTCGCGGCCGCGCGCGGGCGCTTCGAGGACGAAGGCTGGCGGCTGCGCAAGGACGGCAGCCGCTTCTGGGCGAGCGTGGTGATCACCGCGCTGCACGACGATCGCGGCGAGCTGCTCGGCTTCGGCAAGATCACGCGCGACCTGACGCAGCGGCGTCGCCAGGAAGAATCGCTGCGCCAGAGCGAGGAGCGCTTCCGGCTGATGGTCGACGCGGTGAAGGACTACGCGATCTTCATGCTCGACGCCGATGGGCGCGTGGTGAGCTGGAACCCCGGCGCGGAGCGCATCAAGGGCTACACCGCTGCGGAAGTGATCGGCCAGCATTTCAGCCTCTTCTATCCCGAGGAGGCGCGCCGCCGGCGCTGGCCCGAGCAGCAGCTCGCCACGGCGCGCGAGCAGGGCCGCGTGGAGGACGAGAACCTGCGCGTGCGCAAGGACGGCAGCACCTTCTGGGCGCACGTCGTGATGACGCCGGTGCGCGATGCCGGCGGCATTTTGCGCGGCTATGCGAAGGTGGTGCGCGACCTCACCGATCGCAAGCGCATCGAAGCGCTGGAAAAGGCCGAGCGCCAGACCAACGAATTCCTGGCGATGCTCGCGCACGAGCTGCGCAACCCGCTCGCGCCGATCAGCAATGCGCTCAACCTGCTCGCCCGCAAGCCGACCAGCGACCCGGCGGAGTTGTGGGTGCGCGAGGTCCTGCAGCGTCAGACCGGGCAGATGTCGCGGCTGGTCGACGACCTGCTCGACGTGAGCCGCATCACGCGCGCCGCCGTCGTGCTCGACAAGAAGCCGGTGGACCTGCGCCGCGTCGTGCGCACGGCGGCCGACGCCTCGCGCCAGTGGTTCGAGGAGCGCGCGCACGCGTTCGAAGTGTCGCTTCCCGAAGAGGCGCTGATGGTGGAGGCGGACGAGGTGCGCCTCAACCAGGTGGTGCAGAACCTCCTGCACAACGCGGCGAAATACACCCCGCCGGGCGGGCGGATCGCGCTCGCGCTCGCGCGCGCGGACGGGCGCGGCCTCATTCGCGTGCGCGACAGCGGCATCGGCATGAGCGACGAGCTGCTCAGCTCGGCGTTCGACCTTTTTCGCCAGGGCAACCAGGGCCTCGAGCGCTCGCAGGGCGGGCTCGGGGTCGGGCTGACGCTCGTGCAGCGGCTCGTCACTCTGCACGGGGGCAGCGTCGAGGCGCGCAGCGAAGGGCCGGGCCGCGGCAGCGAATTCGTGGTGCGGCTGCCGCTGCGTGAAGAGCCGGCCATCGTGCGGCAAGCCGCGGCGGTGCCGACGCCGCAGGCCGGCCCGGGCCGTCGCATCCTCCTCGTCGACGACAACCAGGACGCCGCTCAGTCGCTGCGGCTGCTTCTCGAGGCCGACGGTCACGAGGTGCGCGTCGCCGACGACGGCGCGAGCGGCCTGGAAATGGCGCGCGCCTACCGCCCGGAAGTCATGCTCCTCGACATCGGCCTGCCGAAGATGGACGGCTACGAGATCGCGCGCCGCATCCGCGCCGACGCGGCCCTGCAAGGCACGATGCTGGTAGCGGTCACGGGCTACGGCCAGATGCACGACCGCGCGCGCGCCTCGGCCTCCGGTTTCGATCATCATCTGGTGAAGCCCGTCGAGTACCGGCAGCTGCAGGAGCTGCTGCGCGCCGCGCTCTAGGCCGCGCGCTCGGCGACCAGCACGACGTTCGAGCCGCCGAAGGCAAACGAGTTCGACATGACCGCGCGCGGCGCGGCGATGTGCTCGGCCCGCAGCGCGACGTGGCGCAGACCGCAGCCCGGATCCGGATCGGCCAGGAAGGCGGTCGGCGGGACGATGCCGTGCTCGAGCGCGAGCAGCGCTGCGGCGAGCTCTAGCGCGCCCGCCCCGCCGAGCAGATGCCCGTGCATCGACTTGGTGGAGCTGACGGGAATCTCCTGCGCCTTCGCCCCGAACACCGCGTTGATCGCCTGCGCCTCGACGAGGTCGCCGAGCGCGGTCGCGGTGCCGTGTGCGTTTATGTAGCCGATCGCCTCCGGCGCGAGGCCCGCCTCGTCGAGCGCCGCGCGCATCGCCCGTGCCTGTCCGTCGCGGTCCGGTCGCGACAAGTGAGCGGCATCGCAGGTGTTGCCGTAGCCGGTGAGCAGCGCATGCACGCGCGCGCCGCGGCGGCGCGCCCGTGCCTCGCCCTCGAGCACGAACGCGGCCGCCCCCTCGCCCAGGACGAGTCCGCTGCGGCGCTTGTCGAAGGGCTTGCAGCTCGCCGCGGGGTCGTGCGCGTCCGCCGGCGCGAGCGTCCGCAGCGACTGCCACGCGAGCAGCGTGCCGGGCGTGAGGAGGGCTTCCGCGCCGCCCGCGAGCATCGTCTCGGCGCGCCCGCTCGCAATGAGTCGCGCCGCTTCGCCAAGCGCCATCGCCGAGGAAGAGCACGCGGTAGCGAAATTGGCGAATGGGCCGCGCAGGCCGTAGCGCAGGGCTACGGCGGCGCCGGCGGCATTGCTCATCGCCATCACGACGGTGAGTGGGCGCGCGCGCCATTGGCCTTCGCCGTACACCTGCCGGTAGCTCGCATCCAGCGTGCTCGCGCCGCCGAGACCGGTGCCCCAGTACACGCCGGCGCGCAGCGGATCCTCGAACCCAACGCCGGACGCGGCGACCGCCTCGGCGGCAGCAACGAGCGAGAACTGCGCGACCCGGTCGAGGTTCGCCGCCTCCGCGGCAGAAAAATGCGGGCTCGCGTTCCAGTCGATCGTCGCCGCGACCTGCGCGCCCGAGCCCTGCGCGAGCTCCGGCGGCAGCGCACGCACTCCCGAGCGCGCGCAGGCGAGGGCGCGGTGGAAACCGGCCAGGCCGACGGCGAGCGGCGAGACTACGCCGACTCCGGTGATGGCCACGCGGCGCTGCTCCATCAGGGACTCGGCGCGAGCTCAGGCCTTCGCGGCGGCGCGCAACGATGCGGCGACGTGATGCTCGAGGTCGCCGAGCGTGCGGATGGATTTCAGCTGCTCGTCGGAAACGCTGATGCCGAACTCCTGCTCGATCTTGAACATGAATTCGATGAACGCGAGCGAGTCGATGCCGAGCGTGTCGAGCGGGGCCTGCGGATCGAGCGTGGCGGTTTCGAGCGAGAACTCTCTTGCCGCGAGCTCCTTGATGCGGCCCAGGGTGTCCATCCGCGAGGATTATATGCCCGGCCTTATAATCTAAGGCCTTAGCGCCGGATGACCCTCTACGCACTCGGGCTGAACCACCAGACCGCGCCGCTCGCGGTCCGCGAGCGCGTGGTCTTCCACGTCGAGCGCCTGCGCGATGCGCTGACCGAGCTGAAGCGAGGGCTTGCTCGCGAGGCGGCCATTCTTTCGACGTGCAATCGCACGGAGCTGTATGTGGCCGGCGACGAGCCCGACGCCTTCGCACGCTGGCTCGCGCAATACCATCACCTTCAGCCCGACGGGCTGGAGCCCTATTTGTATACGCTGCCGAGCGAGCAGGCGGTGCGCCATGCGTTCCGGGTCGCCTCCGGGCTCGACTCCATGGTGCTCGGCGAGCCGCAGATCCTCGGGCAGATGAAGGAGGCGGCGCGCGCGGCACAGTCGGCGGGCACGCTCGGCGTCGTGCTGCACAAGCTCTTCCAGCGCTCTTTCGCCGTGGCGAAGGAAGTGCGCACCACCACACGGATCGGCGCCTCGAGCGTGTCGATGGCCGCGGCGGCGGTGAAGCTCGCGGCGCGCATTTTTCCGAGCCTCAAGGACCAGCGCGTGCTCTTCATCGGCGCGGGCGAGATGATCGAGCTCTGCGCGATCCATTTCGCCGCGCAGGCGCCCGCGCGCATCACCGTCGCGAATCGCACCCTCGAGCGGGGCGAGCGGCTTGCGCACCGGGTCAACGGCCAGGCGATCGAGCTGCGCACTCTTGCCGAGCACCTGCACGAGCATGACGTGATCATTTCTTGCACCGCGTCCTCGCTGCCGATCCTCGGCAAGGGCCTGGTAGAGCGCGCGCTGCGCGCGCGCCGGCGGCGGCCGATCTTCATGGTCGACCTCGGCGTGCCGCGCGACATCGAGCCCGAGGCGGGCGACCTCGACGACGTGTTCCTCTACACGGTGGACGACCTGGCGGAGATCGTCAGCACGAATCTCGACGCCCGCCGTTCGGCGCTCGAGCAGGCCGAGGCGATCATCGACACGCAGGTCGGGCAGTTCATGCACTGGATGCAGGCGCGCAGCAGCGTGCCGCTCATCCGCGGCCTGCGCGAGCGGGCCGAGGAAGCACGCCGGCACGAGCTCGAGCGGGCACGCCGCCTGCTCGCGCGCGGGGAAGATCCGGCCAAGGTGCTCGACACGCTTTCCCACGGGCTCGCGAACAAGCTGATGCATGCGCCGACGCAGGCCCTGAACGAAGCCTCCGCCGAGGAGCGCGATGCGCTCGCCGAGACGCTGGCGCGCCTGTATCGGATTCCGTAACCTGCGTACCCCGTGAAAGCGACGCTCCGCGCCAAGCTCGACAGCCTCGTCGCGCGCCTGGAAACGCTGAACCGGCTGCTCGCCGCCGAGGACGCGACGCGCAATCTCGAGCAGTTCCGCAGCCTCTCGCGCGAGCACGCCGAGCTCGCCGCCATCGTCGGCCTCTACGAGCAGTATCGGGGAGCCGAAGGCGACGCCGAGGCGGCACGCGAGCTCGCGCTCGAAGAGGAGCTGAAGGCCGCGCAGACGGCGATGGAGCGCTTGGAAGGCGAGTTGCAGAAGGCGCTGCTGCCGAAGGACCCGAACGACGAGCGAAACCTCTTCCTCGAGGTGCGCGCCGGCACGGGCGGGGATGAATCGGCGCTCTTCGCCGGCGACCTGCTGCGCATGTACCTGCGCTACGCCGAGCGCAAGGGCTGGCCGGTCGAGGTGATCTCGGAAAGCCCCTCGGAGCTGGGCGGCTACAAGGAAGTGATCGTACGCATCGCCGGCCAGGGCGCGTACTCCCGGCTCAAGTTCGAGTCGGGCGGGCACCGCGTGCAGCGCGTGCCGGAAACCGAGGCGCAGGGCCGCATCCACACCTCGGCCTGCACGGTGGCCGTGCTGCCCGAAGCGGACGCCGTGAACGACGTCGTGCTCAATCCCGCCGAGCTTCGCATCGACACCTTTCGCGCCTCGGGCGCCGGCGGGCAGCACGTGAACAAGACCGAGTCGGCGATCCGCGTCACGCACCTGCCCACGGGCATCGTCGTCGAATGCCAGGATTCGCGCTCCCAGCACAAGAACCGCGAGAAGGCGCTCGGGGTTCTCGCCGCGCGCATCCGCGACAAGCAGGTGCGCGAGCAGCAGGCGAAGACGGCGTCGACCCGCAAGTCCTTGATCGGCTCGGGCGACCGCTCCGAGCGCATCCGTACGTACAATTTCCCGCAGGGCCGCGTCACCGACCACCGCATCGACCTCACACTCTACAAGATCGACCGCATCATGGACGGCGAGCTCGACGAGCTGATCGACGCCCTTGCGGCCGAGCATCAGACCGAGCAGCTGGCGCAGCTCGCCGAAGAAGCCGCTTGACCCGCGCCGAGGCGCTGCGCACGAGCGGCCTCGAGCCGCGCGAAGCTCGCCTGCTGCTCGCGCATGCCGCGGGCCTCAGCGAAGCGCAGGTCATCGCCTTCCCGGAGAAGCAGCTTCCCGCCGGCGTTGCAGCGCGATTTGCCGAGCACGCGTCGCGCCGCCGGGCGGGAGAGCCGCTCGCGTACATCGTCGGCGAGAAGGAGTTTTTCGGCCTCTCGCTCGTCGTCACGCCCGCCGTGCTCATACCGCGACCGGAGACCGAGCTTCTCGTAGAGCTCGCGCTCGAGCGAGCGTTCGCCTCGGCGGCCGACCTCGGCACGGGCTCGGGGGCGATCGCGCTCGCCGTCAAGAAGCACCGGCCGGCCGCGCAAGTCGTTGCCGTAGACGCGAGCGCGGCGGCGCTGGAGGTGGCACGGCGCAACGCGGCGAGGCTCGGCCTGGAGGTCGACTTCCGCGAGGGCCGCTGGTGCGAGCCGCTCGGCGCAGAGCGCTTTCAGCTCATCGTCGCCAATCCCCCTTACGTCGCCATGGGTGATCGTCACCTTGCGGAGCTTCGCTTCGAGCCGGTGGCCGCCCTGGTCGCCGGCGCCGATGAGCTGGAGGCCCTGCGGGAAATCGCCCGGACCGCCCCTTCCCACCTGACGCCGGGCGGATGGCTGCTGCTCGAGCACGGAATCGGCCAGGCCGCGGGGGTGAGGCGCCTGCTCGACGATGCGGGGCTTGAAGACGCGCACACCTGGCCCGATCTGGCCGGCATCCCCCGGGTCACGGGAGCGAGGCGCTAAAATCACCCCATGGACATCAAACAGCGAATCAAGGAACAGGTCACCGGCGCGCCGGTGGTCCTCTACATGAAGGGCACGCCGCAGATGCCGCAATGCGGCTTCTCGGCCATGGCCGTGCAGGTGCTGAGCGCGTGCGGCGTGCGCGAATTCCAGAGCTTCAACGTGCTCGCCGATCCGGAGGTGCGCCAGGGCATCAAGGAGTATTCCAACTGGCCGACGATTCCCCAGCTCTACGTCAACGGCGAGTTCGTGGGCGGCTCCGACATCATGCGCGAGATGTATCAGTCGGGCGAGCTGCAGAAGCTGCTAGAGAGCGTCCCGCAGAAGGCCTAGCGTCGCGCGCACCTGCCCGGCGTAGCCGGCGCCGAAGAGATTCAGGTGGTTGAGCAGGTGGTAGAGGTTGTAGAG
The DNA here is from genome assembly GCA_036274735.1 of Burkholderiales bacterium. Taxonomy (GTDB): domain Bacteria; phylum Pseudomonadota; class Gammaproteobacteria; order Burkholderiales; family SG8-39; genus SCGC-AG-212-J23. The sequence goes on along the minus strand of DASUFD010000117.1, from coordinate 31,014 downwards.
ATGCTTGCGCTGCGCATAGCCGGGATGTAGCGGATACGCCTCTCGATACGCGGCATAGAACTCGGACGGGAAGCCGCCGAAGAGCTCGGTCATCGCAAGATCGGCTTCGCGGTCGCCGTAGTACACCGCCGGGTCGAACACGACCGGCCCCTGCGCAGTGAATCCCACGTTGCCACTCCACAGATCGCCGTGCAGCAGCGCGGCCGGAGGGCGGTGCGCGCGCAGGACTTCGACCACGCCATCAACCTCAAAGCGAAAGCCCTTCGCCGCGGCGAGCGCGAGCTGAGGTCTCAGGCGACGCTGCCAGAAGAAGGCCGGCCAGTCCTCGCTCCAGCCGTTCTGCTGCGCAGTGGAGCCGATATAGTTGTCCCGCCGCCAGCCGAAGCGAGGCCCCGGGTTGCGGTGCGCCTCGGCGAGCATGCGGCCGAGCGCAGCGAAATCGCCACCGCGCTCGAGCGCGAGCAGCTCGAGAAGCAGATAGGCGCCGCCGCCGGCAACGCCGTGGGCGATCGGCTCGGGCGCGCGCAGGCCCACGCCTCGTAGCGCCTGCAGTCCGTCCGCCTCCGCGGCGAAAGCATCGGCGAAGCGCGCCTCGTTGATCTTGAGGAAGCGCTCGCGCGCGCCGATCCGCACTCGGTAGCAGCGATGAATGCAGCCGCCGGAAACGGACTGGGCGTCGCGGGCGCCGAGCGCGCGCAGGACTTCATCCACCACGCTATTGTCAACCCGAGGTGAGGCGGGTGTTGGCGAGATTCAGCCGCTCGACGAGGATGCCGAGGAATGCCCGGTCGAACTTGCTGCGGCAGGCGACGCTCGCCTGCTCGAGGTCGGAGACGCGCAGGCGCAGGATGCGCGAGTCGGCGCTTGCCGTGACGCTCGCGCCGCGCGCGTGCCCGTTCAGCGAAAGGTAGGCCATCTCGCCGAAGCATTCGCCGGGCCCGAGCACCGAGAGCAGCTTCTTGTTCTTGGTGACGCGCACCTCGCCGTCCACGAGGACGCAGAAGAAATCCCCCGCCTGGCCTTCCTGGATGAGCGGCGTGCCGGCGTGCGCGTACTCCCATTGCCCGCGCTCGAGGACCTCCCAGAGCTCCGGGTCCTCGAAGGGCGCGAAGAAACGCATGGCGCGCAGCGCGGCGAAGCGATCGGCCTCGCCGAGCTCCCGTCCTCCCTGCACGAGGCCGGCGCGCAGGGCGTCGATCAGGTCGCCGGCGAACTCGTCGCCGCTGTGGTAGCGGTGCGCGGCGTCCTTCTGCATCGCGCGGCGCACGATGCGATCGAGCACCGCCGGCACGTCGGCGCGATGGCTCGACGGGGGCGGCGCCTCGGTCTGCGTGATCTGGTAGATCATGCTGAACTTGTTGGTGCCGCGGAAGGGCAGCGTCCCGGCGAGCAGCTGGTACATCACCACCCCGAGCGAGTAGAGGTCGGTGCGGTGGTCGACCAGCTCCTCGCGGATCTGCTCGGGCGACATGTAGGCCGGCGAGCCGACGCCGGTGATCTGCGTCGTCTCGGCGCCGACGTTGAGCGCGAGGCCGAAGTCGCTGATGCGCACGTCGGTCGGCGTCGACGCGTACAGGATGTTGCCCGGCTTGATGTCGCGATGCGTAACGCCGTGCATGTGCGCGTAAGCGAGCGCGCGCGTGCACTTGAAGATCACCTCGACCACCTCGGCGATGCTCAGCCGCTCCTTCTCGCCGCAGAAGCGCTCCATGTTGCCGCCCGGCACGTACTCCATGACGATGTACCCGGAGTCCTCGCCCATCCCCGCGTCGTAGATCTGGCAGATGTGCGGATGCTCGAGCTTGCCGGCGAGCGACGCTTCGGTGAAGAAAAGCTTGCGGAACAGGCGCCCGCGCGCCGGGTCGCGCAGAGCGTCGGGGAAGATGCGCTTGACCGCTACCTCGCGATCGCGAAAAGGGTCGTTGCAGAGGAAGACCTCCGAGGTCGCGCCCTCGCCGAGCTTGCGCACGATCGGGTAGTTGGCGACCCGCTCCACTTACTTGGAGAGACGCCGGCGCGCCTGCGCGATCGCCTTGCGCACCGCCGCCGGCGCCGTGCCGCCGGGATGGTTGCGCGCCGCCACCGAGCCTTCCGGCGAAAGTACGCGCCTGACGTCCGGGCCGATCGTGGGCGAGAAGCGTTTGAGCGCGGCGAGGGGCAGCGCGGCGAGCTCGACGCCGAGGTGCTCGGCCTCGCGAACGGCGCGCGCTACGACCTCGTGCGCGTCGCGAAACGCCATGCCCTTGCGCACCAGGTAATCGGCGAGATCGGTCGCGGTGGCGTGGCCCTGGGCGAGCGCCGCGCGCATCGCTTCCGGCACCGGCTCGAGGCCGCGCAGCAGGCCGGCGAAGATGGCGAGGCAGTCCTTGACCGTGTCGACCGCGTCGAAGAGCGGCTCCTTGTCTTCCTGGTTGTCCTTGTTGTAGGCGAGGGGCTGCGCCTTCATCAGCACGAGCAGGGCGGTCAGGCTGCCGATCACCCTCGCGCTCTTGCCGCGCACCAGCTCGGGCACGTCCGGGTTCTTCTTTTGCGGCATGATCGAGGACCCGGTGCAATAGCCTTCGGGCAGGCGCACGAAGCCGAAGCGCGGGGTCGACCAGAGCACGAGCTCCTCGGCGAGCCGCGAGAGATGAACCATGATGAGCGAGGCGCAGGCGCAGAACTCGATCGCGAAATCGCGATCCGACACGGCGTCGAGCGAGTTCGCGCACAGGTCCCCGAAGCCGAGCGCGCGGGCGACGCGCCTCCGGTCGATGCGAAAGCTCGTGCCGGCGAGGGCGGCCGCGCCGAGCGGCAGCCGGTTGACGCGCGCGCGGCACTCGGCGAGCCGTGCGCGGTCGCGCTCGAGCATCTCGACATAAGCGAGCAGGTGGTGGCCGAAGGTGACGGGCTGCGCGACCTGAAGGTGCGTGAAGCCCGGCATGACGAGCGCCGCGTGCCGCTCGGCCTGCGCGAGCAGCTCGCGCTGCAGGGCCGCGGTAGAGTCTCGGATCTCGTCGATCTCGCCGCGCAGCCAAAGGCGCAGGTCGGTAGCCACCTGGTCGTTGCGCGAGCGCGCGGTGTGCAGCCGCTTGCCGGCCTCGCCGATGAGCGCGGTCAGTCGCCGCTCGATGTTGAGGTGCACGTCCTCCGCGTCGACGGACCAGCGGAAACGACCTTCGTCGATCTCGCGGCGGATGCGCGCGAGCCCGCGCTCGATCGCCGTAAGATCGCGCTTCGTCAGGATGCCCTGGGCGGCGAGCATGCGGGCATGGGCGAGGGAGCCCTCGATGTCCTGCCTTGCCAGGCGCCGGTCGAAGCCGACCGACGCGTTGAAGCGCTTCACCCGCTCGTCGAGCGGCTCTTTGAAGCGGCCGGACCAGGGTTGCGGCTTTGCAGCCATGCTCGGAGAATCCGCTTTCGAATGCGGTTTAAGACTTGTTCGTAACCATGGTCAGTATAAGGCAAAATGCCTATCCGGACCTGTTGCCCGATTTCCGCAATCTCGCGGTCGTCGCGCGCATTTTGCTCGCCGTCAACGCGGCCGCGATCGCCGCGGCGCTCTATGCCATGCCCAATCCCGCCGCGGCTCTCGAGAGCTTCGTCGAGTCGGCGGCGTTCCTCGAGCCGCTGCTGCTTTTCGCGCTGCTCGCGCTGTTCACTGCCTCGGGGTGGCTCGCGCGCCTGCCCTACGCGCTCGGCTGCGCGGCGGTGGTCGCCGCGGTCGTGCTGATCGCCGCGCTCTACCATGCGGCGGCCGCGCGCTTCGCGCCGGAGATCGCACCGGGCCTCGCGCGCACGCTGATCCTCGCGGCGTTGCTCGCGGCGACCCTGCTCGCCTACTTCCGCCTGCACACCAAGGCGTTCTCGCCGGCGCTCGCCGAGGCGCGCCTGCAGGCGCTGCAGGCGCGCATCCGACCGCACTTCCTGTTCAACAGCCTCAATGCCGTGCTCGCCCTCATCCGGCGCGATCCGAAGCGCGCCGAGCGCTCGCTCGAGGACCTCGCCGATCTCTTCCGCACGCTGATGTCCGATGCGCGGCAGTTCGTGCGCCTCGCCGACGAAATCGCCCTGCTCGAGCGCTACGCGGAGATCGAGCACCTGCGGCTCGGCGACCGGCTGCGCATCACCTGGGAGCTCGACAGCGCGCCGCCCGATGCGCTGCTGCCCTCGCTCGTGCTGCAGCCGCTGCTCGAGAACGCGATCTACCACGGCGTCGAGTCGGGTACCGGTCCCGGACAGGTGCTGGTGCTGATCGAGCGGCGCGGCGATCGCGTGCATGTCGCGATCGAGAATCCGTACGTGGAGGCCGAGCAGCGCCGCGCCGGCAACCGCATGGCGCTCGACAACGTGCGCGAGCGCCTGACGCTCTTCTTCGACGCCGAGGCGCGGCTCGAGGCGCGGCCCGTCGGCGGGCGCTTTCGCATCGACATCGAGATCCCCTACCGGCCATGATCCGCGTCTTTATCGCCGACGACGAAGATCTCGCCCGCGAGCGGCTGAAGGCGCTGCTCGAGGACCTCGCGGCGACGCTGCCGACGAGCGTGGTGGGCGAGGCGAGAAACGGGCTGGAGGCGCTGGAAGCGCTGCCGGCGAGCGGCGCCGAGGTCGTGCTGCTCGACATCCAGATGCCCGGCATGGGCGGGCTCGAGCTCGCGCGCCATCTCGCCGGCCTCGAGCAGCCGCCGGCGGTGGTGTTCGTCACCGCGCACGACCGGCACGCCGTGGAAGCGTTCGAGCTGAACGCGCTCGACTACCTGCTGAAGCCGGTGCGCGCCGAGCGCCTTGCCGCCGCGCTGCGCAAGGCGGCGGCCGGCGGACCGACGCCCCGCGAGCCGCTCGCCCGCGCGGCGCAGGCGCCGCGCGAGTACCTCTCGGTGGTCGAGAGGAGCCGCATCGCGCTCGTCCCCGTGCGCGACATCCTGTTTCTTCGCGCCGAGCAGAAGTACGTCACCGTGCGCACGCGCGAGCGCGAGCACCTGCTCGAGGAGTCGCTGATCGCGCTCGAGCGCGAGTTCTGCGAGGGGGAGGAGGCGCGGTTCGTGCGCATCCACCGCAACTGCCTCGTCGCGCGCGCGGCGATTCGCGGCTTCGAGCGCGCCGCCGCAGGCGAGGAGGCGCACTGGCAGGTGGTCGTGGACGGCCTCGCCGAGCGCCTGCCGGTGAGCCGCCGCCAGTGGCCGCTCGTGCGCGAGAGGATCGCGGCCAAGTCGTGACGCGTCTCGTCATCGCCACCCGGCAGAGCCGGCTCGCGCTGTGGCAGGCCGAGCACATCGCGGCGCGCCTGCGCGAGCTGCACCGCGGGCTTGCGGTCGAGCTTCTGCCGATGACTACGCGCGGCGACGAGCTGCTCGACCGGCGTCTCGACGAGGTGGGCGGCAAGGGCCTGTTCGTGAAGGAGCTGGAGCACGCCATCGCCGGCGGGCGCGCCGACCTTGCCGTGCACTCGATGAAGGATGTGCCGGCCGAGCTGCCCGGCGGTTTCGTGCTCGCGGCGATCAGCGCGCGCGAGGACCCGCGCGACGCCTTCGTCTCGCCGCGCTATGCGAGCCTTGCCGAGCTGCCGCCGGGGGCGAGCGTCGGCACCTCGAGCCTGCGCCGCTCGGCGCAGCTCTTGGAGCGCCACCCGCGGCTCGTCGTGCGGATGATGCGCGGCAATGTCGACACCCGCCTCGCCAAGCTCGACCGCGGCGAGTTCGACGGCGCGGTGCTCGCCGCCGCAGGCCTCGCGCGACTCGGACTCGCCGCGCGCATTCGCAGCCGCCTTTCCGTGGACGAGAGCCTGCCGGCGGCCGGCCAGGGGGCGCTCGGCATCGAGTGCCTGGAGGTACGCGGCGACGTACGCGCGCTGCTCGCGCCGCTCGGCGACGAAACGAGCACCCTTTGCGTGCGCGCCGAACGCGCGGTCAGCGCGGCGCTCGGCGGCAGCTGCACGCTGCCCCTCGGCGCTTACGCCGAGCTCTCGCAGGGGAAAATCTCGCTGCGCGCGCTCGTCGCTTCCGCGGACGGCCGGCGGGTGCTGCGCACGAGCGCCGAAGGTCGCGATCCGGAGGAGGTGGGCGGCGCGGCAGCGCAGGCGCTGCGCGCGCAAGGCGCGGCCGAGATCCTGGGCGGCCTTGGCGCGGCCGGGCAATGACGCTCGGCGGGCGGGGCGTGCTGGTGACCCGACCCGCCGGCACCGCGGCGCGCCTCGCCGAGCGCATCGAGCGGGCCGGCGGGCGCGCGATCCTTTTCCCGGCGATCGAGATCCTCGCGCTGCCGCCGCCGGCGGCGTTCGATCGGCTGGGCGACTTCGCGCTCGCCATCTTCGTCAGCCCGAGCGCGGTCGAGCGCGCGCTGGCGTTGCTCGGTGGCTGGCCGCAAGGGCTGGCCACCGCGGCCGTGGGCGAGGGCACGCGCCGCGCGCTCGAGCGCGCCGGCGTGCGCCACGTCCTTGCGCCGGAGGAGGGCGGCGACAGCGAGTCGCTGCTCGCGCTGCCCGAGCTCGCGCGCTACGCCGGCCGGCGCGTGCTGATCGTGCGCGGCGTCGGCGGACGCGAGCTGCTCGGGAGCTCGCTCGCCGCACGCGGCTGCGAGGTCGAGCTCGCGGAGTGCTATCGCCGGGCGCGCCCGCAGGCCGATGCGGCGGCCGTGCTCGGCGCGTGGCGCGAGGGCAGGGTGCACGCGGTCACTGTGTTCTCGCGCGAAGCGCTGGACAATCTCGTCGTGATGCTTGGCGAGGCGCTCTTGCGGCAGACGCCGCTCTTCGTTTCGCACCCGCGCATCGCCGCGCACGCCGCCGCGCGCGGCCTGCCGGCGATCGTCGCCGGGCCGAACGACGACGCGATGGTGGAGCGGCTGGTAGCATATTTTCATGAGCGAAACTGAGCCGCCGGTGTCCCCGGATGCGGCGGGCCCGACGGCGACGACGAGGGCGCCGCCGCCTGCGCCGAAGCCCGCCCGCGCATCGCTGCTGCCGCTCGTGGCCGTCCTGCTCGCCGCGGCGCTCGCGGCGCTCTTCTGGTTCGACGCGCGCAACCGCATCGCCGGAACCGAGGAGCAGCTGGCGCGGCGGCTGCGCGATATCGAGGCCGATGCGCGCGAAGCCCGCGCGGTGGCGCGTGAGGCGCAGGAGGCGCTACGCGAGACGCAGGGTCGCCTGGGCCAGCTCGAGTCGCGCATCGCGGAGTCGCAGAGCCAGCAGCTCGCCCTCGAGGCGCTCTATCAGGACCTGTCGCGCAATCGCGACGAGTGGCAGCTCGCCGAGGTCGAGCAGATCCTCGCCATCGCCTCGCAGCAGCTGCAGCTCGCGGGCAACGTGCGCGCCGCGCTGCTCGCGCTGCAGCTCGCCGACCAGCGGCTCGCACGCGCGGATCGACCGCAGTTCCAGCCGATCCGCCGCGCCCTGGCGAACGACATCGAGAAGCTGAAAGCCGCGCCGACGGTGGATCTGCCCGCCATGAGTGCCCGCCTGGACAACGTCATCGCCGCGGTCGACTCGCTGCCCCTCGCGTTCGACGAGCGCACCGCCGCGGCGTCCCCGCCCAAGCCCGCGCCGCCGCCGCCGTCGACGGCGATGGGCTTCGTCGAGCGGCTCGGCGGCGAGGTCTGGCGCGAGCTCTCGCAGCTCGTCGTCGTGCGTCGCATCGGTCCGGACGAGCCGCCGCTCCTGCCGCCGTCGCAGGCCTACTTCGCGCGCGAGAATTTGCGCCTGCGTCTGCTCAACGCGCGCGCCTCGCTGCTGCTGCGCGACGAGGCGGGCTATCGGCAGGACTTGCGCGCCGCCGCGAGCTGGATCGGGCGCTACTTCGATCCGGACGCCAAGCGCACCGCGCAGGCGCTCGCCCAGCTGAAGCAGCTTTCGGCCGCCACGATCACCTTCGAGATGCCGACCATCAGCGAGAGCCTCGACGCCGTGCGCGGCTACAAGTCGCGCCACGAGCGCTCGACGCGATGAAGTCGCTTTTCTGGCTGCTCGCCGTCTTCGCCGCCGCGGTGGCGCTGGTGCTGCTCGGCCGCTTCCACAGCGGCTACGCGCTCTTCATCTACCCGCCTTATCGGATCGAGGTCTCGCTGCTCTTCTTCGGCCTGGCGGCACTCCTCGCCTTCGCTCTCGCGTACCTCGCGCTGCGCCTGCTCGGGCAGGTCTTCTCGTTGCCCGCGACCGTGCGCGGCTACCGCTCGCGGAGGCGGCGCGAGCGGGCGCACGCGTCGCTCGCCGCGGCGCTGCAGTCCTACTACGAGGGCCGGTATGCGCGCGCCGAGAAGCAGGCGGCGCTCGCCTTCGAATCCGGCCCGGCGCGCGGGGTGGCGGCGCTGCTCGCCGCGCGCGCCGCGCACCAGATGCGCGAATTCGAGCGGCGCGACCGCTGGCTCGATCGCGCCGACGCCGCGGGCGAGTCGCTCAAGGCGGCGCGACTCGTCAGCCGAGCCGAGCTCGCGCTCGAGGAGCGCGACTTCGGCGCCGCGCGCGATGCTCTGCGCAAGCTCCAGGAGGGCCCGCGGCATATCGCCGCGACGCGGCTCCTGCTGCGCGCCGAGCGGGGCGCCGGCGCCTGGGACGAAGTGCTGCGCCTCGCCGGGCAGCTCCGGAAGCGCGACGCCATCGCCCCGGCGCTCGCCGAGGAGTACAAGCTCCAGGCGACGCTCGAGCTGCTGCAGCGCTCGGCGGACGACCCGGGCGCCTTCGAGCGGCGCTGGCGTGCCGTCCCGGGCCGCGACCAGGTGCAGCCGCGCGTCGCAGCCGCCGCGGCGCGGCACGCCACGGCGCTCGGCGAGGCCGGGCTCGCGCGCGAGATCCTCGAGAAGGCGCTGGCCGCCGAGTGGAGCTCGCGCCTGGTGGCGCTGTACGGCGAGCTGCCTGCGGGCCTCGATGCCGCCGCGCGCGCCGACGAGGCGCGGCTGCGCATCGAGCGCGGCGAGCGCTGGCTGCTCGAGCACGAGCGCGATCCGGACCTGCTCGCGGTGCTCGGCCGCCTGTGCGCACAGGCGGAGCTGTGGGGCAAGGCGCGCAGCTTTCTCGAGGCGAGCGTGTCGTTCGAAGAGACGCGCGCGGCGCTCCTCGAGCTAGCGCGCCTGGAGGAGCATTTGGGCAAGAGCGATGCCGCGCAGCGCCACTACCGGCGCGCGGCCGAGCTTCCGTGACCTCGGCCTAGAGCCAGTCGCGCGGCTTGAGAAAGTCCGTGTACAGCTTTTCTTCGGCCGAGCCCGGCTCCGGCCGCCAGTCGTAGCGCCACTCGGCGCGCGGCGGCATGGAGACGAGGATCGACTCGGTGCGCCCGCCCGACTGCAGGCCGAAGAGCGTGCCGCGGTCATAGACCAGATTGAACTCCACGTAACGCCCGCGCCGGTACGCTTGGAATGCGCGCTCGCGCTCACCGTAAGGTGCGTCCCGGCGCCGCTGCGCGATGGGCACGTAGGCGGGCAGGAAGTGCTCGGCGACCGAGCGCGCGAGCGAGAAGGAAAACGCGAAGTCGCGATCGGCGAGGTCGTCGAAGAAGATGCCGCCCACGCCGCGCGCCTCGCCGCGATGGCGCAGGTGGAAGTATTCGTCGCACCAGCGCTTGAAGCGCGGATAGTAGTCCGCGCCGAAGGGCGCGAGGGCGTCGCGGCAGGCGGCGTGAAAATGGCGCGCATCCTCGGCGAAGCCGTAGTAGGGCGTGAGGTCCATGCCGCCGCCGAACCACCACAGCGGGCTCTCCTCGCGCGTGGAGAAGAAGCGCACGTTGAAATGCACCGTCGGGCAATAAGGGTTGCGCGGATGCAGCACCAGCGAGACGCCCATCGCTTCGTAGCCCTTGCCGGAGAGTTGCGGGCGCGAGGCGCTCGCCGACGGCGGCAGGCGCGCGCCGTAGACCCGGGACAGGTTCACGCCGCCGCGCTCGAACAGCGCGCTGTCCTCGATGATGCGCGTGACGCCGCCGCCGCCTTCCGGACGCGTCCACGCATCGGTGCGAAAGTGCCCGCCGTCGAGCTTCTCGAGCGCGAGGACGATGTCCTCCTGCAGGCGCTCGAGGAAGCCGTGAACCGCTTCGCCGCTCACGCCGGGCGCGTCTTGCCGAGCGCGCGGTGGCCGATGTCGCGCCGGTACTGCATGCCGGCGAAGCGGATGCGTTCGACCGCTGCATAGGCGCGGGTGCGCGCCATGCGGATCGAGTCGCCGAGCGCCGTGACGCAGAGCACGCGGCCGCCGTGGGTGAGCAGCCGGCCCTCTTCCAGGCGGGTACCGGCGTGGAACACCCGACAATCCTCGGCCGGCTTGGGCAGGCCCTCGATCACGTCGCCCTTGCGCGGCTCCTCGGGGTAGCCGGCGGCGGCGAGCACCACGCCGAGCGCGGCGCGGCGATCCCACTCCGCGGAAGCGCGCTCGAGCGTGCCGTTGAGCGCATGCTCGATCAGCTCGACGAGGTCGGACTTGAGGCGCAGCAGTATCGGCTGCGTCTCGGGATCGCCCAGCCGGCAGTTGAATTCGAGCGTCAGCGGATTGCCCTTGGCGTCGATCATCAGTCCGGCGTAGAGGAACCCGACGTACGGCACCCCGTCCTTCGCCATGCCCTGGACGGCGGGCAGCACGATCTCGCGCATCACGCGCGCGTGGATCTTGGGCGTCACCACGGGGGCGGGCGAATAGGCGCCCATGCCGCCGGTGTTCGGTCCGCCATCGCCGTCGTGCAGCCGCTTGTGGTCCTGGCTGGTGGCGAGCGCGAGGACATGCACGCCGTCGCTCATGACGATGAAGCTCGCCTCCTCACCCTGCAGGAACTGCTCGATCACCACGCGCGCCCCCGCTTCGCCCAGCCGGTGCGCGCCGAGCATGTCGTCGAGCGCCGCGTGCGCCTGCTCGCGCGTCGCGGCGACCACCACCCCTTTGCCCGCGGCGAGGCCGTCGGCCTTGACGACGATCGGCGCGCCCTCGCGGTCGACGTACGCCTTTGCGTCCGCCGCGTTGTCGAAGGTCGCATGGCGGGCGGTCGGCAGGCCGTGGCGCACCATGAAGCGCTTCGCGAAGTCCTTCGACGCCTCGAGCTGCGCGGCGGCGCGGGTCGGGCCGAAGATGCGCAGCCCGGCGGCCCGGAACTCGTCGACGATGCCGGCGGCGAGCGGCGCTTCCGGACCGACGACGGTCAGCTGCACGTTTTCCTTGCGGCAGAAGTCGATCAGCCGAGCGACCTCGGTGATCGCTACGTTCTCCACGCCGTTCTCCGCCGCCGTGCCGCCGTTGCCCGGCGCGACGTAGACCTTCTGTACGCGTGTGCCCTGCGCGAGCTTCCACGCGAGCGCGTGCTCCCGGCCACCCGCGCCGACCACGAGGATCTTCATCTCAATGCCTGAAGTGGCGCACGCCGGTGAAGACCATGGCGAGGCCCTGCTCGTCCGCCGCGGCGATCACCTCCTCGTCGCGCACGCTGCCGCCGGGCTGGATCACGGCCGCGGCGCCGGCCTGCGCCAGCACGTCGACGCCGTCGCGGAAGGGAAAGAAGGCATCGGAGGCGACGACCGCGCCTTTCAGCTCGAGCCTGGCCGCCGCCGCCTTGAGGCTGGCGATGCGCACGCTGTCGACGCGGCTCATCTGCCCGGCGCCGATGCCGAGGGTCATCGCATCGCGGCAGAAGACGATGGCGTTGGACTTCACGAACTTGGCGACTCGCCAGGCGAAGAGCAGGTCCGCCCACTGCGCCTCGCTCGGCGAGCGCCGCGTCACGATCTTGAGCTCGGCGCGGCCGATCGGCCGCGCATCGCTCGCCTGCACGAGCAGCCCGCCGCCGACGCGCTTGTAGTCGTGCGCCTGCGTCTCGCGCGCGAGCGGGATCTCGAGCACGCGCAGGTTGGCCTTCTTCGAAAACTCGCTCAGGGCGTCGCGCTCGACGCGCGGCGCGATGACCACTTCGGCGAACTGGCGGTTGATGGCCTGCGCGGCGGCGAGGTCGAGCGCGCGATTGAAGGCGAGGATGCCGCCGAAAGCGCTCACCGGGTCGGTCTTGAAGGCTTTCTCGTATGCTGCCGCGGCTGCGTCCGCGAGGGCCACGCCGCACGGGTTGGCATGCTTGACGATGACGCAGGCCGGCTCCTCGAACTGCTTCACGCACTCCCAGGCGGCGTCCGCATCGGCGATGTTGTTATAGGAGAGCTCCTTGCCCTGCACCTGGCGATACGCGGCGAGCGAGCCGGCCACCGGGCGCGCCTCGCGATAGAAGGCCGCGCTCTGGTGCGGGTTCTCGCCGTAGCGCAGGTCCTGCAGCTTCTCGAACTGCAGGCTGAGGAATCCCGGGTACTCGGCGCGCCGGCCGGCGTCGTCGAGCGAAGCGAGGTAGCCGGCGATGGCGCCGTCGTAGGCGGCGGTATGGGCGAACACCTTGCGCGCGAGCGCGAAGCGCGTCTGCCGCGAGGTCTCGCCGTGCGCGCGGATCTCGTCGAGCACCCGGGCGTAGTCGGCCGGATCGACGAGCACCGTGACGCCCGCATAGTTCTTCGCCGCCGCGCGCAGCATCGCCGGTCCGCCGATGTCGATGTTCTCGATCGCGTCCTCGAGGCGGCAGTCCGGATCGGCGACGGTCGATTGGAACGGATAGAGGTTGACGACCAGCAGGTCGATCGGCGCAATGCCGGCATCGTGCAGCGCCGCCTGGTGTCTTGCGTCGTCCCGGCGCGCGAGCAGGCCGCCGTGGATCTTCGGATGGAGCGTCTTCACTCGGCCGTCGAGCATCTCCGGAAATCCGGTCACCGCGGACACCTCGGCGACGGCAATGCCCTCGCGCGCGAGAAGCTGCGCCGTGCCGCCGGTGGAGACGAGCTCGACGCCGAGCGCGACGAGCGCGCGCGCCAGCTCGACGATGCCCGACTTGTCCGAGACGCTGAGGAGCGCCCGCCCGACCTTCGTCACTACCCTTTGATCCGCAGCTGCTGCATTTTCTTGCGCAGCGTATTGCGGTTGATGCCGAGCATCTGCGCCGCGAGCGACTGGTTCCCCTCGGCGTGGCCGAGGACCGTCTCGATCATCGGCTTCTCGACGTTCTTCAGGACCATGTCGTAGATGGAGGTCGGCTTCTCGCCGTCCATATCCTTGAAGTAGCGCTCGAGCGAGCGCTTCACCGCGTCGTGCAGCTCGTTCGTCCGGCTCATGCGGCGAGTCTCTCGAAGTAGTCGTTGACCGCCGCCCGCTGCGCGTCGGCGACGGCCGTAAGGTTCACCGCCGCGCGCAGCGCCTCGCCTCCCGGCAGGTCGCGCACCGTCCAGCCGATGTGCTTGCGCGCCACGCGTGCGCCCTGCTCGTGTCCGTACAGGTCGTAGAGCCCGTCGAGATGCTCGATCAGCACGCGGCCGATCTCTCGCGGCGCGGGGGATGGCAGGCGCTCGCCGGTGGCGAGAAAGCGCGCGATCGCCGCGAAGAGCCACGGCCGGCCGTGCGCCGCGCGGCCGATCATGACGCCGTCTGCGCGCGTGCGCTCGAGGACCCGGCGCGCGTCCTCGGGCGTGCGGATGTCGCCGTTGGCGATTACCGGGATGGCGACCGCGGCCTTCACCGCGGCGATCGTCTCGTACTCCGCCTCGCCCTCGAACATGCAGGCGCGCGTGCGGCCGTGCACCGCCAGCATCTGCACGCCGGCCGATTCGGCGATGCGCGCGATGCGTACCGCGTTGCGCCGCTCCGGGCTCGGACCGGTCCGGATCTTCAGCGTGACCGGCACGGCGACCGCGGCGACCACCGCCTCGAGGATCCGGGCCACGCGCGCTTCGTCGGCGAGCAGCGCGGAGCCGGCGTAGGCGTTGCAAACCTTCTTCGCCGGGCAGCCCATGTTGATGTCGATGATCTCCGCGCCGAGATCCACGTTGCAGCGTGCCGCCTCGGCGAGCAGCGCCGCCTCGGCGCCGGCGATCTGCACCGAAATCGGCCCCGGCTCGCCGCTGTGATCGAGCCGCAGGCGCGTCTTGCGCGAGGCGCGCAGCTCCGGCCGCGCGCTCACCATCTCGGATACGGCGAGGCCCGCGCCGAAGCGTCGCGCGAGGCGGCGGAAGGGTCGGTCGGTGATGCCGGCCATCGGCGCGACGAACACTGCATTGGCAAGCGCGTGGGCGCCGATCTTGATCACGAAGCGGGCGTGCCGTTCTGGCGTGCGGGGGAAGCGAATTTTAGAACGCTTCAGGGCGCCGCGGAAGGTCCGTAGATCATGCGGCGCGCGAAGAAGCGCCGCGCGCCCGGAAGCAAGTCGAGCGCGCCGAGGCCAAGGCCGCGCGCCGCGCGCAGCGCGCGATTGGAGCCGGTGAAACCGGCGGCAAGCCAGTGCGTTACGGCGATCGTCGCGCCGGCGTCCAGCCGGCGACGCGCCGCGTAGCGCTCGAGGACGTGCGCTGCTCCCGGATCGCTCGCCTGCGCGAGCTCACGCGCGAGCTGCCATGCGTCGCGCAGGCCGAGATTCAGTCCCTGTCCCGCGACCGGGTGCAGCGTCTGGGCCGCATTGCCGATGTACACCGCGCGCGGCGCGATGCGCGTCGCACGCACGCGCCGCACGAGCGCACGCGCATTGCGTTGCGCGACCGCGATCGGCCGCCCGGCGCCGGAGCCGGCGGCATCGCCGAGCGCGCGCAGGAAATCCTTCTCATCGGCAGCGACCAGCGCGTCGGCGCGCTGCGGCGAGGTGGTCCAGATCAGCGCATAGCGGCCCTCTAGCGGCAGCAGTGCGAGCGGACCCTCGGCGGTGAAGCGCTCGAATGCGGTGCTCGCGGCGGCGGGCGCAGTCTCCACCAGCGCGACCACCGCGCTCTGGCCGTACGACTTCTCTACCGCATCGGCCGAAGCGCCCTCGGCGTGCGCGACGCAGCGCGCGCTCACTTCCTCGCTCACCATGAGATCGGCGAGCGGCGCGCGCAGCGCCGCAACGAGGCTTGCGTATTGGGTGACATAGCCGAGCGCCGGTACGTCGGCCTCGGCGGCGTCGAGCCGGGTTCGGCCGAAGGCGCCCGCTTGCGTCACCACGATGTGCTCGATCGCCGTGGTCGCGAGGCCGCGCCAGACGCCGACCCGCTCGAGGATCAGCCGGCTCGCGTGCGACAGGGCGATGGGCTGGAAATGCCCGGGCGAGGAATGCGGATCGAGCAGCGCGACCCGCAGGCCGCTCGCGCGCAGCGCGAGGGCCAGCGTGCAGCCCACCGGCCCTGCGCCGCGAATGAGGACGTCAGCCTCTAACGCGCGCATCGCGCATCAGCGCTTCGACGTCGGCGACGCGCTTGGGCGCTTCGGCCGTGATCACCTCGCAGCCCTGCGCCGTGACGACGACGTCGTCCTCGATGCGCACGCCGATATCCGCGAGCGCGGGAGGAACGTCGTCGGCCGCGCGGATGTAGAGTCCGGGCTCCACGGTGAGCGCCATGCCGGGGGCGAGCGGCCGCCATTCGCCCGCGACGCGATACTCGCCGGCATCGTGCACATCGAGCCCGAGCCAGTGCCCGGTACGGTGCATATAGAAGCGCCTGTACGACTCCTTCTCCAGCACTTCTTCGAGCGTCCCCGAGAGGAGCTTCAGGTCCAGCATGCCCTGCGCGAGCACACGCACCGCGGCGTCGTGCGGCGCATTCCAGGCCGCGCCCGGCCGCACCGCGGCGATGGCGGCACGCTGTGCTTCGAGCACGAGCTCGTAGACCGCTCGCTGCGCGCCGCTGAAGCGCCCGTTCACCGGGAAGGTGCGCGTGATGTCGGACGCATAGCCGTCGAGCTCGCAGCCGGCGTCGATCAGCAGGAGCGCACCGTCGCGCAGCGGCGCGTCGTTCGCGACGTAGTGCAGCACGCACGCATTCGCGCCGCCGGCCACGATCGGCGTGTAGGCCGGGAACTGCGCGCCGTTGCGGCGGAACTCGTAGAGCAGCTCCGCCTCGATCTCGAACTCGTGGCGGCCGGGGCGGGTCGTCTGCATCGCGCGCCGATGCGCGGCCGCGGCGATGCGCGCGGCGCGGCGCATCACCCCGAGCTCGAGCTCGTCCTTGATGAGACGCATGTCGTCGAGGAGCGCGCGCAGATCCTGGACGCGCTGCGGCGCCGCGACGCCTGCGCGGCTGCGCGCGCGCACCGCATTCAGCCAGCGCATCGCGCGCGCGTCCCATTCCGCGTCGGCGCCGAGCGGAAAGTAGAGCGCCGGCTGGTTCTCGAGCAGCCTGGGAAGCGCCTCGTCGAGCTCGGCGACCGGATGCCCCTCGTCGAAGCCAAAGCGCTCGCGCGCCGCCTCGGGCCCGTAGCGAAAGCCGTCCCAGATCTCGCGCTCGGGGTCGCGGGTGCGGCAGAAGAGGATGCTGCGCGGCTCCTTGCCGGCGACGAGCACGAGCACCGCTTCCGGCTCGGCGAATCCGCTCAGGTAATAGAAGTAGCTGTCGTAGCGGTAAGGGAAGTGGCTGTCGCGGTTGCGCAGGCGCTCGGCCGCCGTAGGCAGGACCGCGACGCCTTCGCCCATCGCGGCGATGAGCCGGGCGCGGCGCGCGGCGTGGCAGGAGAGGTCGGCGGAAACGGCTTCGACGGGCTTCATGATCCGGGTCGGGACGACAGAGTGGACTCGAGCTCGCGCAGCCGCTCGATGGTGCCGACGTCCTGCCACAGCCCCGTGTAGAGCTCGCCGGTGAGCAGCTCCCGGTCGGCCGCCTGCCGAAGCAGGGGCGCGAGCGGCGCCTTCTCGCCCCGACGCACGCTGGCAAGCAGGTGCGGCGACATGACGGCTACGCCGGCATAAGTGTAGCGCGGCGCGCCGGTGTTGCCGACGCGTCCTTCGCGCAGCGAGAAGTCGCCGTCGGAGCGATGCGGCGGGTTCGGCACGAGCACGAGATGCGCCAGCCGCTCGCCAAGGGTGACGCGCTCGAGCGCGGCGAAGTCGACTTCGCAATAGATATCGGCATTGACGAGGAGGAAGGCCGGCGCGCCCAGCCGGGGCAGCGCCTGGGCGATGCCGCCCGCGGTCTCGAGCGCCTCGGCTTCGCGCGAGTAGGCGATGCGCAGGCCGAAGCGCGTCCCGTCGCCGATGCGCTCGACGATGGCCTCGGCGAGGTGCGAGACGTTGACGACCACCTCGGCGAAGCCCGCGGCGGCGAGGCGCTCGAGGTGCCATACGATGAGCGCCTTGCCGCCGACCTCGACGAGCGGCTTGGGGATGCGGTCGGTGAGCGGGCGCAGCCGCTCGCCGCGGCCTGCCGCCAGCATCATGACCTTCATTGCGCGAGCATCGCCTTCATTCGACCTCGTCCAGGAGGCCGAGCAGGGGCGCGAGCGCGGCGTAGCGCTTCGCCACCGCGCGCGCATAGCCGACGAAGCGCGGCGTGTCGGCGAGGTATTTCGGCTTGCCGTCGCGATAGCGGATGCGCGCGAAGATGCCGAGCACCTTGAGATGGCGCTGCAGCCCCATCCACTCGAAGGCGCGCCAGAACTCGCCGAAGTCGGTGTCGACCGGCAAGCCGGCGTGCTTCGCCTTCTCCCAGTAGCGCACGGTCCAGTCGAGCACCTGCTCCTCGGGCCACGAGACGAAGGCGTCGCGAAAGAGCGAGACGACGTCGTAGCAGATCGGCCCGAGCACCGCATCCTGGAAGTCGAGGACGCCGGGATTGGGATCGCAAACCATGAGGTTGCGCGGCATGTAGTCGCGATGCACGTAGACGACGGGCTGGGCGAGCGCGCTCGTCGCGAGGGCGGAGAAGACTCTCTCGAGAGCCTCGCGTTGCGCACCGTCGAGCTCGATCCCGTGGTGGCGCGCCAGGTACCACTCGGGGAACAGGTTCATCTCCCGTCGCAGCAGCGCCTCGTCGTAGGGTGGCAGCTCGCCCGCGCGCGTGGCGAGCTGCCAGCGCACGAGCGCGTCGACCGCGTCGGCGAAGAGAGCGGCGGCGCTGCTCTCGTCGAGCGCCTGGAGATAGGTGCGCGCGCCGAGATCGGAGAGCAGCAGGAACCCGGCGTGCAGATCCTGCGCGTGAATGCGCGGCGCGTGCACGCCGGCGGCGGCCAGGAGCCCCGCAACGTGGATGAACGGCCGGCAGTCCTCCTTGTCGGGAGGCGCATCCATCGCGATGTAGCTGCGCCCGTCCTCGAGCGTGGCGCGGAAATAACGGCGGAAGCTTGCGTCCTCCGAGGCCGGCGCGAGGGAGAAGCGCGCGCCCTCGAACTGGCGCGCCAGCCAGGCTTCGAGGAAAGCGCGCCGATCGTCGGCGTGTATCATTAAAAATTCTATAACAGTCAACGAACTTCTCCGCGCCCGCGCCATGCGGTATCGCCTTGCGACGCTCGCCGTCGCGCTCGCCGCTGCCGCGCAGGCGCAGGAAGCTCCGCCGACGACGATCGACGCTCGCGAGATCCAGGGCATCAGCGACCTAGAGGTCACGGCGCGCGGCGACGCCGAGATCCACCGTGACGACCTGACGATCTTCGGCGACTACCTGCGCTACAACCAGGAATTCGGCCGCCTCGATGCGCAGGGCGGGGTCCGGCTGCAAAGCGGCGCGGACCGCTTTTCCGGGTCCTGGCTGCACTACGACACTCTCGAAGGCACCGGACAGCTCGAGCAGCCCAACTTCCAGCTGATGCAGCGCGAGCCGCCGGCGCGCGGCACGGCCGAGCGCGTCGAGTTCGAGGGCAAGAATCAGTACCGCCTGTTCGATGCGCGCTTTACCACGTGCAAGCCGGGCCAGGACGACTGGTTCCTCGAGGCCTCCCAACTCGACCTCGATTACGACCGCGATCGTGGCTATGCGAAGCACCCGCGCCTGCGCTTCCTCGACCACACGATCCTCGCCTTTCCCTTCGCCTCGTTTCCGCTCGAGAACAGCCGCAAGAGCGGCTTTCTCACGCCGTTCTACGCCACGACGAGCCAGCGCGGCTTCGAGTTCGGCATCCCGTACTACTGGAACATCGCGCCGGAGCGCGACCTCACCCTCACGCCGGACTTCATGGCGCGACGCGGCCTGCAGCTGAAGAGCGACTTCCGTTATCTTGGCCGGCCCTATGCCGGCGAGCTCAAGCTCGAGTACCTGCCCGACGACCAGGTGTTCGGAGTGACGCGAACCGGCCTCTCGTGGCAGCACGCGCAGACTTTCTTCCCCTGGCTCACGGGGCAGATCGACTACAACCGCGTTTCCGACGATCGCTACTTCGTCGACCTGTCGAGCCAGGTGAAGCAGGTTTCGGTCAGCAACCTGCCGCAGGATGCCTACGTCACCCAGAGTACCGGGTTGCCGCGCGGCGGCAGCCTGACCAGCCAGCTGCGGGTGCAGAAGTTCCAGACCCTCCAGGACCCGGCGGCGCCCATCGTGCCGCCCTACGAGCGGGTGCCGCAGTTCACCGTCGGCCTGGCGTACAACGACGTGGCGGGCCTCGTCGACACCACGCTACCCGCGGAATACGTACGCTTCGAGCACCCGACGCTGCTACAGGGCTCGCGCACCTCGACGACGCCGACCCTCGTCCTGCCACGCATTTCTCCCGGTTGGTACGTCATGCCGAAGGCCGGCCTGCGTGCGATGAGCTACGAGCTCGAGCGGGCGCCCGGGACGGGGCCCGTTTCGCCCCACGTCACCATTCCGTGGCTTAGCGTCGACACCGGGCTCACCTTCGAGCGCCCCTCGAGTCTCTACGGAGAGCGCGCCACCCAGACCCTCGAGCCGCGGCTCTTCTACGTCTACGTCCCGTTTCATAATCAGGACGACTTGCCGGTCTTCGACACCACGGTCGCCGACTTCAACTACCCGCAGCTCTTCACCGAGAACCGTTTCGTCGGCGGCGATCGCTTCGGCGACGCGAACCAGCTGACGCTCGCGCTTACCTCGCGCTTCCTTTACGCCGATGGCGTGGAAGGACTGCGCGCGACGATCGGACAACGTTACTACTTCAGCGACGAGCGGGTGGCACTCGACTCGACCTCGACCCTGCGCCGCGCCAACCAGTCGGATATCCTCGCTTCCATCGGCGGGCGGTTTCGCACCCGCTGGACCTTCGATCTCACCACGCAATACGACCCGCAGGAGCATCGCCTGCAGCGCTACGGCGCCGCGGCGCGCTATGCGCCGGGGACCGCGCGCGTGCTCAACCTGAGCTACCGCTATCAGCGCGACACATTGCGCCAGGTCGACATTTCCGGGCAGTGGCCGCTCGGACGCGGCTGGTACGCGGTCGGACGCTACAATTACTCGTTCCTCGATCATCGACTCCTCGAGGGGCTCGCGGGCGCGGAATACAACGCCGGCTGCTGGGTATTCCGCTCCGTCGTGCAGCGGCTTCAGGCCGCGACGAACATCGCGTCGACGGCGCTGATTTTCCAGCTCGAGTTCACGGGCGTGGGGCAGATCGGCACGGCGGAGGCGGCGCAGCTCCTCAGCCGCGAGGTGCCGGGCTACTCGGTGGTGAACCGCGTCGATCCCACGCTCGCGCCGACCAGCGCGCGATCGCAACTGCCGTTCGAACAGGTGTACTAGATGGGCAAGTGGCTGTCGTATTTCATGCTTCTCGTTCTCCCTCTGACCTGCGCCGCGCAGCGCGCCACGCTCGTCGACCGCATCGTCGCCGTGGTGAACAAGGAGGTGATCACGCTTTCCGAGCTGAACGAGGAGGTGGGCATGGCCGAGCGCGAGCTGCAGCGTCGCGGCACGCCCCTTCCCGCGCGCCCGGTGCTCGAGCGCCAGATGCTCGAGCGGCTGATCCTCACCAAGGCGCAGCTGCAGCTCGCACGCTCGAGCGGGCTGCGTGTCGACGAGCTCCAGCTCGACCGCGCGGTCGAGCGCATCGCCGAGGGAAACCGCATGACGCTCCCCGACTTCCGCCAGGCGCTGGAGCGCGACGGCGTCTCCTTCGACGCCTGGCGCGAGAAGGTGCGCGAGCAGATGCTGCTCACGCGCCTGCGTGAGCGCGAGGTCGACGATCGCGTCCAGGTGAGCGATACCGAGATCGACCTTTTTCTCGAGCAGATGAAGAACCGTCCCGAGGCGGTGGAGTACAACCTCGCCCACATCCTGGTACGCGTGCCGGACCAGGCGAGCCCCGAGCGCATCCGGGCCGCGCGCGAGCGCGCCGAGGAGGCGCTCGCGGCGGCGCGCGCCGGGCAGGATTTCGCCTCGCTTGCCGCCAGCTATTCCGACGCCCCGGACGCCCTGCAGGGCGGGGCGCTCGGCTGGCGCAACGAGGAACGGCTGCCCGAGCTCTTCGCGACTGCGCTCGCCAGGCTCAAGCCGGGCGAAGTGAGCGACGTGCTGCGCAGTCCTGCGGGGTTCCACATCGTCAAGCTCGTCGACCGGCGCGCCGCCGGAGTGGACCAGGGGCCGGTGCAGCAGACGCGCCTGCGCCATATCCTGATCCGTACGAGCGATACCGTTTCCGAGACGGACGCGCGGCGCCGCATCGAGCAGCTGCGCGAGCGCATCATGCACGGTGCCGACTTCGCGGAGATTGCCCGCACCAATTCCGACGACCCGAGCGCAGCGCGCGGCGGGGAGCTCGACTGGGTCTACCCCGGCGACACCGTGCCCGAGTTCGAGCGCGCCTACCAGCAGCTGAAGATCGGCGAAGTGAGCGAGCCCGTGCACACCCCTTTCGGCTTCCACCTCATCCAGGTGCTGGAGCGGCGCACGAGCGAAGCCTCGCCCGAGCGCCGGCGGCTGCAGGCGCGCCAGGCGTTGCGGGAGCGCAAGGCCGACGAGGCCTACCAGGAGTGGCTGCGCCAGCTGCGCGACTCGACCTATGTCGAGCTCAAGCTTGACGAAAAATAAGCCGCGCATCGCCGTGCCATGAAGTCGCGACGCATAGCGCTCACCTCAGGGGAGCCCGCGGGCATCGGACCGGAGCTGTGCGTGCGCGTGGCGCGCGACTATCCGGTGACCGTGCTCGGGGACCGCGCGCTTCTTTCCGGCTGCCCGAGCATCGAGCACGTTCCCCTGGCCGTCGAGCGCGTGCCGGGGAAGCTGGACGTGCGTAACAGCCGCTACGTGCTCGCGATGCTCGATCGCGCCATCGACGGCTGCCGGGCCGGCGAGTTCGACGCGATGGTCACGGCGCCGGTGCAGAAGAGCGTGATCAACGACGCCGGCATCGCTTTCACCGGCCACACGGAATATCTCGCCGAGCGCTGCGGCGCCGAGGTGGTGATGATGCTCGTCGGAGGCGGCCTTCGCGTCGCGCTCGCGACCACGCACCTGCCGCTCGCCGAGGTGCCGCACGCGATCACGAAGGAAAAGCTGGTGCAGGTGCTGCGCATCGTCGACGGCGACCTGCGCAGGCGCTTCCGCATCGCCGCGCCGCGCATCCTCGTCGCCGGTCTCAATCCGCACAGCGGCGAGTCGGGGCACCTCGGGCGCGAGGAGATCGAGGTCGTCGCGCCGGCGCTCGAGGCGGCGCGGGCGGCCGGCATCGATGCGCGCGGCCCCATCCCGGCCGATACGCTGTTCGTGCCGCAGCGCCTGCGCGAGGCGGACTGTGCGCTCGCGCTCTACCACGACCAGGGACTGCCGGTGCTCAAGTACGCGGCGTTCGGCCGCGGCGTCAACGTCACCCTCGGGCTGCCGTTCGTGCGCACCTCGGTCGACCACGGCACGGCGCTCGACCTCGCCGGCACCGGGCGCGCCGATCCCGGCAGCCTGGTCGAGGCGATCGAGCTTGCGCTCCAGCTCGCTTAGTCCGCCGCATTTCCCGCGCCGGCGCTTCGGCCAGCATTTTCTTCACGACCGCGGCGTGCTGCGGCGGCTGGTGGAGGCGATCGACCCGCAGCCGCAGGACTTCATCGTCGAGATTGGCCCCGGCGAAGGCGCGCTGACCCGGCCGCTGCTCGAGCGCTGCGGCACGCTGCACGTCATCGAGCTCGATCGCGACCTCGCCGCGCGCCTGCAGTCGATGCCTGGCGTGGTGGTGCACCAGGGCGATGCGCTGCGCTTCGATTTCGCGGCTTTTCCCTCCGGCATGCGCATCGTGGGCAATCTGCCCTACAACGTCTCCACGCCGCTCCTCTTTCACCTCGCGCGCTTTGCCGGCCAGGTGCGGGACATGCACTTCATGTTGCAGGCCGAGGTCGTGGAGCGCATGGTGGCGGCGCCTTCGACGCCGGCGTACGGGCGTCTCTCGGTTGCCCTGCAGGCGCGCTTTCGCATGCAGCGCCTCTTCGGGGTGGGGCCCGGCGCGTTCCGTCCGCCGCCCAAGGTCGACTCTGCGGTGGTGCGCATGCTGCCGCGCCGCGATCCCCTCGTCGTGGATGAAAACCTGCTGCGCCGCGCCTTCTCCGCCCGCCGCAAGCAGCTGCGCAACGCGCTGCCCGATGTCGACCTCGCGGCCGCAGGCGTGGACCCGCAGCTGCGGGCCGAGAACCTCTCGCCCGAGGACTACGCGCGGCTCTCGATGAACTCGATCTTGTAGCCGTCCGGGTCTTCGACGAAGGCGATCACGCTGGTGCCGCCCTTTACCGGCCCCGGCTCGCGCGTCACCTTGCCGCCATGGCGGCGTACCTTCTCGCAGGCCGCCTTCGCGTCGGCAACGCCGATCGCCACGTGACCGTAGGCCGAGCCGAGGTCGTAGCGCTCGACGCCGTAGTTATAGGTGAGCTCGAGCACTGCGCTGCGGTTCTCGTCGTCGTAGCCGACGAAAGCGAGCGAATACTTCTGCTCGGGGCGATCGGTGGTGCGCAAAAGCTTCATGCCGAGCGCTTCCGAGTAGAAGCGGATCGAGCGCTGCAAGTCGCCCACGCGCAGCATGGTGTGCAGGATTCTCATGGCTGGCCTTTCAGGATGGGTAGGGAGGCGCCGGCCAGCTCCAGGCGCTCGCGCGCCTCGCGCCATGCCGGGTAGAGCTCGCTCACCACGCTCCAGAAGCGGCGCGAATGGTTGAGCTCGACGAGGTGCGCCACTTCGTGCGCGACGACATAGTCGGCGAGCGTGGGCGCGACATGGACCAGCCGCCACGACAGCCGGATCACCGCCTCCTCCGTACACAGGCCCCACTGGCTGCGGGCATGGGAGAGCGCGACGCGCGGCGTCGGCTGGCCGAGGCGGGCGGCGTAGTGGGCGACGCGCGGCGCGAGCGCGTCAAGCGCGCGCTGCTTGAGCCAGGCGACGAGCACGGGAAGCGGTCGCGCTCCCTGGCGTGCGCATACGACGAGGCGCACGCCGTCGTCGTGCACGCCGCGGCGGCCGCGGCGCACCTCGAGCTCGCGCGGCTCGCCGAAGAGCGGCAGCCGCTCGCCGCTTGCGCCCTGCAGCAGCGGCGCCGGGGCGACGCGCGCCCACTCGTCGAGCTTGGCGAGGATCCAGCGCTCCTTGGCGCGCAGGAACGCCTCGACCTCGCGCCATGGCGCGCGCAGCGGCGCCGCGACCCTCAGGCCGCCGCCGTCCACGGTGATGCCGATGCTGCGCCGCCGGCGGCGCACGAAACGGTACTCGAGCAGGCGCTCGGCCAGCTCGATCAGCAAAGTGCCTTCTGTTGCTCTTCTATCCATTGCTCCGCCATTGCGTTGATGCTCTGCGCGTCGCGCCCGGCCGGCTCGATGCACGGTCCGATGCGCACGGTGATCGTGCCCGGCCGCTTGAGAAAGGCGTTGCGCGGCCAGCAGCGACCGGCATTGTGCGCGACCGGCACCACCGGCGCTCCGGTCGCCGCGGCGAGCCAGGCGCCGCCGGGCTGATAGCGCCGCCGCTCCCCGGGTGCAACGCGCGTGCCTTCGGGAAAGACGACGATCCAGAAGCCCTGCGCGAGGCGCTCGCGCCCGAGACGCGCCATCGCGCGCAGCGCGGCCGCGCCGCGCGAGCGGTCGATGGCGATCGGGCTCATAGCCGCGAGGCCCCAGCCGAAGAACGGAATCCAGAGGAGCTCGCGCTTTAGCACGTGGACCTGCGGCGGGAAGATGAGCTGGAAAGCGAGGGTTTCCCACGCCGACTGGTGCTGGGAGAGGATGATCGAGGGCTTGCCCGGCAGGTGCTCGCGGCCTTCGACCTGCCAGCGAATGCCGAGGATCGCCTCGGCGAGAAAGATCGCCGCGCGCGACCAGCCGGCGATGATCCGGTAGCGCGCCATGCGCGGCAGGGCGAAGGTCGCGAGGGCGACGATCGCGTAGGGCGGCGTGATCACGACGAGCGCGAGGGTGAAGAGCGCCGAGCGCAGGAGACGCGCCCGATTCGGCGCCGTCATGGCGCCAGCTGCTCGGCGAACGCCGCGAGATCGGCGAACACCTGGGTGCCGGCCGGAAGCTTTCCTTCGTCGCGCGTCTTGCGGCCCTTCCCGGTCAGCACCAGCACCGGCCGTGCGCCGGCGGCCGCCGCGGCTTCCAGGTCCTTGCGCGAGTCGCCCACCATGTAGGTGTCCTTGAGGGACACGTTGAAGCGCCGCGCCACCTCGAGCAGCATGCCGGGCTGCGGCTTGCGGCACTCGCAGCCGCTCTCCGCCGCATGCGGGCAGAAGAAGAACGCATCGATGCGCCCGCCGATCTGCGCGAGCGCGCGCTGCAGCGTGTCGTGAATGGCAAAGAGCGTGTGCGTCGTGAAGAGTCCGCGTGCGATGCCCGACTGGTTGGTGGCCACCACCACGCGGTAGCCGGCCTGGGTGAGGCGCGCGATCGCCTCCAGGCTGCCCTTGATCGGGTGCCATTCGGCCGGCGACTTGATGTAGTCGTCGCTGTCTTGGTTGATCGTGCCGTCGCGATCGAGGATGACGAGCTTCATTTGGCGAGCTTGGAGAGATCGGCCACGCGGTTCATGGTGCCGTGCAAAGTTCCGAGAAAACCGATGCGATTCGCGCGCACGCGCTCGTCCTTGTCCATCACCATCACCTTGTCGAAGAAGGCGTCGACCGGCGCCTTGAGCGCGGCGAGCGCCTTGAGCGCCGCCGTGTAGTCGCCGCGCCTGAAGGCGCCTTCCACGTCTTCCTTCATGGAGGCATAGATGAGGGCGAGCCGCTTTTCTTCCGCCTGCGTCATCGCTTCGGCGTCGTATCCGGCCGGTACGGCGGAGGCCTGCTTGAGAATATTGCCGATGCGCTTGTTCGCGGCGGCGAGGCTCTCCGCCTCGGGCAGCGCCGAGAACGCGCGCACCGCTTCGAGCTGCGCCGGCACTAGGTCGAGGCGCGCCGGATCGAGCGAGAGCACGGCTTCCACCTCGTTCGCCGAATAACCGCGCTCGCGGAAATAGCCGCGCGCGCGATCGACGATGAACGCCTGCACCTCGGCGCGCGCCTTGGAGGGGAAGGGCTTCGCTGCCGCATCGAGCAAACCCGGAAGCGCGAGCGGCAGCTTGCGCTCGACGAGAATGCGCAACACGCCCAGGCCGGCGCGGCGCAGGCCGAAGGGGTCCTTCTCGCCGGTCGGCATCTCGCCGATCGAGAAGAGGCCGGCCAGCGCATCGAGCTTGTCGGCGAGCGCCACCGCGCACGCGAGCGGCGATTGCGGCAGGGCGTCCCCGGCGAAGCGCGGCCGGTAGTGCGCCTCGATCGCGTCGCCCACCGCCGGCGGCTCGCCGTCGTGCAGCGCGTAATAGCGGCCCATCACGCCCTGTAGCTCCGGAAACTCGGCCACCATGCCGGTGAGGAGATCGGCCTTGGCGAGCCACGCGGCACGCTCGGTGAGCGTGACGTCGGCGTCGAGCTCGCGCGCGATCGCGCCCGAGAGAAGCTGCAGGCGCTCGACGCGCTCGAGCTGCGAGCCGAGCTTGCGGTGGTAAACGACGTTCGCGAGCTGCGGCACGCGCGCTTCCAGGCGCTGCTTGCGGTCTTGCTCGTAGAAGAAACGCGCGTCCTCCAGGCGCGGACGCACGACGCGCTCGTTACCGCCGACGATGTGCCGCGGGTCCGCGACCTTCATGTTGGAGACGATGAGGAAGCGGGGCTTGAGGCGGCCGTCCGCCTCGAAGAGCGGGAAGTACTTCTGGTTCTGCCGCATCGTGAGGATCAGGCACTCCTGCGGCACCTCGAGAAACGCGGCGGCGAAGCCGCCCGCGTAGACCTGCGGATATTCGACCAGCGCCGTCACCTCGTCGAGGAGGTCGGCGTAGCCGCCGAGCATGCCCCCTTCCTCGAGCGCCGCGGCCTTGAGCTGCCGGTCGATCTCGGCGCGGCGCGCCGCGAAATCGGCGATCACGCAGCCTTCGCGCTGCAGACGCCCGGCGTAATCGTCGGCGCTCGCCAGCGCAATCGTGCGCTCGCCCATGAAGCGATGCCCCTGCGTCACCTTGTCCGCGCGTATGCCGAATACCTCGCCGGGCACAAGGCGATCGCCGTGCATCATCACCAGCCCGTGCACGGGCCGCACGAACTCGGCTTCCCCCGAACCCCAGCGCATCATCTTCGGTACCGGCAGCGCCTTCAGCGCTTGCTCCACCCCCGCGGCCAGCGCTTCGGCGAGGACCTGGCCCTTCACGCGCAGGCGGGCGACCACTACCGGGCCTTTCGGCGAATCGCGCTGTGTGAGCTGCTCCGGCGCGAGACCGTGCTTGCGCGCGAAGCCGGCGATCGCCTGCGCCGGCGCCTTGGCCGAGGGTCCAGTGACCTCGCTCTCGCGGTCCGGGGCCTTGTCGAGCACCTGGGCAATCGAGAACGCCATGCGCCGCGGCGTCGCGTAGATCTGCAGCGCAGCTTTATCGTGGAATCCCGCCTGGCCCAGATCGCGATAGACCTTCTCGGCAAACGCCTCGGAAAGCGCGCGCAGGGACTTGGGCGGCAGCTCCTCGGTGAGGAGCTCGACGAGCAGGGCGGCGCGCTTTTCGGCCATCGACTCAGGCATGCGCAAGCGGAAAGCCGAGCCGCTCGCGCGCTTCGTAATAGGACTGCGCCACCGCCCGCGAGAGCTCGCGCACCCGGGCGATGTACGCCTGGCGCTCGGTGACCGAGATGGCGCCGCGCGCATCGAGCAGATTGAAGGCGTGCGAGCAGCGCAGCACCATCTCGTAGGCGGGCAGCACGCACTGCGCGGCGATCAGCCGCTTCGCCTCGGCCTCGAACTCGGCGAAGTGGCGAAACAGCATCTCGGTGTTGGCGAGCTCGAAGTTATAGCGCGACTGCTCCACTTCGTTCTGGTGATAGACGTCGCCATAACGCACGCCATCGACCCAGATCAGGTCGTAGACGCTCTCCTTGCCCTGCAGGTACATGGCGAGGCGCTCCAGCCCGTAGGTGATCTCGCCGAGCACCGGCTTGCACGGCAGGCTGCCGACCTCCTGGAAATAGGTGAATTGCGTGATCTCCATGCCGTCCAGCCAGACCTCCCAGCCGAGCCCCCAGGCGCCGAGCGTAGGCGATTCCCAGTCGTCCTCGACGAAGCGGATGTCGTGCTCCTTCGGATCGACGCCGAGCGCGAGCAGCGACTCGAGATAGCGGCTCTGGATGTCCTCGGGCGAGGGCTTGAGGACCACCTGATACTGGTAGTAGTGCTGCAGACGGTTCGGGTTGTCGCCATAGCGGCCGTCCTTCGGTCGGCGCGAGGGCTGCACGTAGGCGGCTTTCCAGGGCTCCGGCCCGATCGCGCGCAGGAAAGTCGCCGTGTGGAACGTGCCCGCGCCCATCTCCATGTCGTAGGGCTGCAGCAGCACGCAGCCCTGGCGATCCCAGAACTGGTTCAAGCGCAGGATGAGCTGCTGGAAGGTGAGCATGGAAGCGCCGGATTTTACCGGCGGCGCGCCGCTGCGAATGCCGCCGCGGCGAGGAGGGCGAGCGCCATCAGGACGATGGGCCAGTCGCGCAGGCGGACGTAGGGCGTCGCGCCCGTACGGCCTTGCGCGGCGACTTCGAGCCGGCCTTCGCGAAACTGGGGTAGCCGCGCGCTGACGCGGCCGTCGGCGTCGATCGACGCGGTGATGCCGCTGTTCGCGGCGGTGAGGTACGCGCGGCCCGTCTCGACGGCGCGCATCTGCGCGATCTGCAGGTGCTGCGCGGGCGCGAGCGAGTCGCCGAACCAGGCGACGTTCGACACGTTGACGAGCAGGGTCGCCTCGGGAAGCTGGCGTGCGATCTCGGCGCCGAAGGCGTCCTCGTAGCAGATGTTCGGCGCGACGCGCTGCCCGGCGATCGACAGCACCGCGCGCTCCTCCGGGCCGCGCGAGAAGTCCGAGAGCGGGATATGCAGCAGGTCGAGCGTCCAGCCGAAGCCGGGCGGCACGAACTCGCCGAACGGCACGAGGTGCGCCTTCTGATAGAGCTGCGCCGGCGCCACCCCGAGGCTGAGCACGGCGTTGTAGTACGCATCGTCGCGACGGAAGAGGACGCCGATCAGCGCGTCGCCGCCGTTGCGCCGCGCGATCGCCTGCAGCTCATCCAGGTAGCGCGGATCGATCTCGTCGAGAAAGCGCGGCAGCGCGGTTTCCGGAAACACGATCAGCCGCCCCGCGCTCTGCTGCGCCAGCCGCGCGTAGGTCTGCAGCGTCTGCGCGTAGCGCTCGGGGCTGAACTTCATCGCCTGCGGAATGTCGCCCTGCAGGAGCGAGACAGTGACCGGCGCCCCGACCGGCGTCGTCCAGTGCACGTAGCGCAGCGCCTGCCCGGCGACGACCAGCGCGGCGAAAGCGAGAACGTATGCGAGCTTGCGCTCGAGGTAAGCGAGCAGGAGAAGGCCGCCCGCGGCGGCGGTGAGGAAGGAAACGCCGAACACGCCGAGGAGCGGCGCATAGCCCTGCAGCGGCCAGCCGATCGCCGCGTAGCCCGCGGAGAGCCAGGGGAATCCGGTGAGGAGCCACGAGCGGAGCCATTCGAAGAGCGTCCACGCGGCGGGCACGAGCAGCGCCGCACGCAGCGCCGGCGTGGCCGGAATGCGCGCCTGGAGCCAGCCGGCCCCGGCGGGAAAGAGCGCGAGAAAGGCGCACAAGCCGACGGTGGCGATGCCCGCGAGGAGGGGCGGCATGCCGCCGAAGCGCGAGAGGCTCACGTAGACCCAGGAGACGCCGGCGCCGAAGAGTCCAAGGCCGAACGCCCAGCCGGTCCAGAAGCAACGCGCCGGCTCGGCGAGCCAGAGAAGCGCGAGCAGGGCGAAGCTCGCGAGCGCGACCGGGTAGGCGCCGAACGGCGCGAAGGCGAGCACGGCCGCCGCGCCAGCGATGAGCGCTAAAAGAAAAGGGGTCAGACCCCTTTTCCGTTCCTTCACGTTTTTGGCTTGTCGACGAGCAGGGTGTAGACCCGCCGGCTGTCGGCGCGCAGGACCTGGAAGCGAACGCCGTCGATGGAGAGGCTCTCGCCGCGCTTGGGCAGCCGGCCGAGCTGCGTGATCACGAGGCCGCCCACGGTGTCGGCGGTCTCGTCGGAGAACCGCGTGCCGAGGGTCGCGTTCAGGTCGGCGATCTGGGTCAGCGCCTTGATGCGATAGCGGCCGCCCTGCTCGGGCAGGATATTGTCGGAAGCCTCGTCGAAGTCGTACTCGTCCTCGATGTCGCCGACGATCTGCTCGAGCACGTCCTCGATCGTGACCAGGCCGGCGACGCCGCCGTACTCGTCGATGACGATGGCCATGTGGTTGCGGCTGGCGCGAAATTCACGCAGCAGCACGTTGAGCCGCTTGGCCTCGGGCACGAACACCGCCGGGCGCAGCATCTCGCGCACGTTGAACTCCTCCTCGCCGGCGTAGTGACGAAGAAGATCCTTGGCCAGCAGCACGCCGATCACGTCGTCGCGGTTCTGGTCGATGACCGGGAAGCGCGAGTGCGCGGTGGCCATGACCTGTCTTACGAACTGCTCCACCGGCTCGTTGATGTCGATGAAATCGACCTGCGCGCGCGGGATCATGATGTCGCGCACCGCCATCTCGGACACGGTGAGCGCACCCTCGATGATCGACAGCGCGTCGGCGTCGAGCAGGTTGCGCGAATAGGCGGCGCGCAGCACCTGCGCGAGCTCGGCACGGTCGCCGGGCTCGCGCATGATCAGCGCCGACAGGCGCTCGAGCAGGCTGGGGCGGGACGGATCGTTCATGCCTGGCGCGGGGATTCTACCGTGTACGGATTTTCGACTCCGCCGCGGCGCAGGATGGCGACTTCGCGCGCCTCCATGCGCGCCGCATCCCGTTTGCTTTCATGGTCGTAGCCGCGCAGGTGCAGGCAGCCGTGCACCACCAGGTGCGCATAGTGCGCGGCGATGCTCTTGCCCTGCGCGCGCGCCTCGCGCGC